>DHGO01000182.1:3423-4840 GCA_002402795.1 Deltaproteobacteria bacterium UBA4796 | reverse complement strand
TTTGTTGCGTTTGAAAAGCTATCTAATTCTGCAAATCATCCAAAATCTTGTTAATAGGGCCTGATGGAACGCACATTCTCTCCCGTAAAGACCTTTCCTTCCTTCATATCTTTTACCACAAACAATGAGCGACGGAAGATGCGGCTTGCGGCTTCGTGTTCTGTCACTTCGTAACTTACTTTGCCCAGGGCTTTTTCAGTCATTCGAATGGCCTCAACCATCTCCTTGAATATAAGATTCAGTTAATGTATCTTTTCCAAGCTATTCTTTTACAAGAAAATGACAAAACTTCTTTATTTCATGATAGAATTTCTTCCATGTCTTTTCAAATATCTTTTCCAATTCAGCAAGTTTGTTTTCGTCCAGCTGAAAGCCATAAGCCTGTCTTACTACATGCCTGAAGCCAAGAAATTTCACTAAGTCCTGATATAACTCATCAGATATTATCGCTGGTCTAACTCCTTTTATCTCAAGGGTCATGTTACGGAGGAGTTTTTTATGCCATACCTCACCTTTGGGAACGCCTCCGTTGAGCTCTTCTCCAATTAATCTGAATATTTTCTCAACTCCCATATAAAAATCTGCCATAAAAGATGCCTTAACCCTTAAAAGGTAGGCGTCCATATGTGATGAATATTTTTCGAGAAAATCCTGATATTCATTCATCAATGTGGAAATATGTTCAAGCTCTGATATAATTTCTACTTTTAATCTTTTTAGAAAGATTTTGCCTTTTTTCATAGATGACCTTCCCGCTCAGTATTTTTTCTTTCATTGCAGATGTCGCATCTTCAAAAGGAATTATATCAATATTAAAATCCCCCGCCTCAAGTAAAAGCTCTCCCACTGCTTTGAAATACACACTGTCTGGAAGACCTCCTACACACAGGTCAATATCTGAATGAAATCCAAAACGATCGGGGTCGGAAAAAGAGCCTATTAATATGATTCTGTCCACATCATATTTTTCCACAAGTATAGATTTAAGCCTTCTCAAGACAATTTGTGCCTTTTTTAATCTTTGCCTGCGTAACAGTGAAATATTTGAAATTGTATCCTGGACTGTAATCATTGTTTGTTTATTATATGCAATTTATAATTCCATTACAAGCACTTGTACTCATCCCACCATATCCCAGGTTAAAGGAGCGCCTTTTGGGATGTGGCAGGTGGCTTTTCTGCCAAGGAATTCAGAAATATATCTGCAAGGCAACCCATATCCCGGCCGGATGGAGCGGATGTTGTCTTCGGTGAAAGTGTCGCCGGCTTTCACATCTTTTACCACAAAAAGGGAGCGGCGGAAGACGTGGCTTGAGGCTTCGTGTTCCATTACTTCGTAGCTTACTTTGCCGAGGGCTTTTTCGGCCGTTCGTATGGCTTCAACCATTTCCTTGAATTCCTGCGGCTCAAGGGAAAA
>DHGO01000182.1:0-3369 GCA_002402795.1 Deltaproteobacteria bacterium UBA4796 | reverse complement strand
AATGCCTCTGCTATGTGCGGAATCGTTCTAAGGTTCATCTCTTCAGGTGGTGCTGGATAAGCACTTGTGCATTTTAAAAGGGCAATCTCTTTACAACCGGCATTTCTTGCCGCAGTTACCGCCTCATCTATTTCTGATAGGGTTGCCATACCGGTGGATATAATTAAGGGTTTGCCTGTTTTTGCCATTTTTTCTATTAAGGTTATATCAACTATCTCAAATGATGCAACCTTATGGACCGGCACACCCATCTCTTCCAGAAAATCCACTGCAGTTGGGTCAAAAGCGGTGGAAAAAAGCTCCATACCAAGGTCATTGGCGATCTTTTTTAATTTTGGCTGCCATTCCCAGGGGGTATAGGCTTCTTTATAAAGGTCATAAAGGGTTCGTCCCTCCCAGATTGTACCCTTACCAATTCTAAAATATTCATTATCGCAGTCTATGGTCATTGTATCAGGTGTATAGGTCTGTGATTTTATAGCATCAGCCCCTGCATCCTTTGCGGCCTTGATAATTTTGACGGCCTGATCAAAATCCTGATTGTGGTTGGCTGAAATTTCTGCAACTATCCATATATGAGAACCTTTACCTATTTGTCTTCCATTAATTTTGATCGTACTTTTCACAAAATGTTCTCCTTATCGTAAAGCATTTTATAGGCCCTCACTCCTTCTATGATAAGTTCGTCCATTTTTTTAAATCCTGCTTTACTAAACAATTTTATAGACGCCAAATTATCGGTCTTCACATACGCTACTATCCTATTGATACCTCTTTCTTTGGATACTGTTTTGAGTCCTTTTATAAGCATAGCAAGCCCATAACCAAGCTTTCTAAATTCAGGGGCAAATGCTGAGAGATACCATAGTTTCTTTGCTCTTTAATTCAAATCTAAGCTGTCCTACAGGTCCTTTTCTATTATTTTCAGCTATATAAAAAAGAATGTCATCTCTTTTCATTACAGAATCGAACCACTGTATATGTTCATTCCAGGAAATATAATGCTCAGCAAAAGAGGCCTCCCTTGTTTCTTTATCATTAACCCATCTCCAGATTAATTCGCAATCGGATTCCGTAACTCTGCGAATAGAAATTGATACTGCATTTATTGGTTTAATAACACGACTAACTCCTTCTCCGTCAATCTTAGCCTCGGCCTTTTTAAGCATCACTACTCTTTTCTCAAAGGAAAATATAAGGCTATATATTTCTTGCGCCATCCATGAGGAGTCAATATTATTGTGCCAACCTAAGTTCAATCCCATTCCTGCTTTTGCTATACCTTCTGCAACTAATTGCTGATTTTGTGCAAGAATTATAACCATGTGAGGAATACGCATAAAACCTAATTCCCAACACGTGCTTCCACCACTGCTAATAGCCAAATCCGCCCAGGCTATCAATTCGGGCATGTTGGAAACAGAAGGAAGAAGGAGAATGGAGAAGTGCTTTATGTAAACTTTTAATGTGAGGGTTTGCAGGGCCAACAACAACCTTGACTTCAATATCCGGGTCTCCCATCAAATTCAAGGCTTTGATTACTTTCAAAGTCACGTTGTCGGGGTCAGCACCTCCAAGGGTTACCAAAATATTCTTTGCCTTCTTTGGAATTGTGCGTTTGAAATCCTTATATTTCAAAAATTCCTTACGCAGAAGGACATAACGGCTGCCCAATAAAAGAATGGTGTCTTCATCGCAACTATAGTTTAATTCAGGCGCATATATATTTTGGTTCAAAAGAATATCAGCATGATAGTGGGGAAGGTGGTTCATATCGTCAATGACGAGGAGATGGATTCCTGCGTCACGGATAGCTTTCTGGTAGTCAGGGGTAAAGTGATAGCCGTCGAGAACAAGCCAAGATAGTGACGAGTGATGAGTGACGAGTGATTTAAAAACTCTAAAGTCTGCGACAAATCATCGGGATGGGGGTGGAGGTGTTCGATCGGGACAAAACCAAACCCTTCTTCAATGATGCGCTCTCGTAAGGCGGTGCTTTCGCAATGGCTGAAAAATGTAACCTCACCTCCATGCCCCTGCCATGCCTGGGCAAGGGCGATGCAGCGCATGATGTGGCCAGTACCGATCGTAGGGGTAGAGTCAGATCTTATAAATAATGAAGGTAACGTATTCATTTAATGTTGTAAAATGGGAAAGGGAAAATGGGAAAGGGGAATCTTGCAAGGGGTTTCATCTATTGGCTATTTTGTCCTTTACTTTCTTTGCTAATCCGTATAGCTGTTTGGAGATTATCCGAATCTCAGATATAATTTTTTCGTATGTTTCTTTGTCTATGCATTCTAACTCTTTTGCTAATTCTGTTTGCGTATCTAATTCGCTGGCAGAACCCTGTGCCATATTGATGAATTGTCTAAATTTCTATGAGGTCTTGCTTCCTCCATTGTCTACCTTTTCCCTTTTCCATATCTCCTTTTACCTTTTACCTAATTCAGCATGTGCTTCCTGATAGGTATACACGGCATTTGCTTTATCTGCGAGTAAATCGTACTTTTGCCTCGGTCACAACTACAAACTGATCGGCCAGCCGATCCGCATAATCTCGGAGTAGCCGCCGAAGGACCTCTATTTTCGAAGCAGCCCGTTCATCATCAAGCCGTAGAAGAATGACACCCTGGTGATATTGTCTTTCACGATAAATCTTTTCCCCAAAGTCCTTATCATTGGTTATCAGAATCCAATTCTCCGTGAAAGCTTTCTGGATGATGGTGTCGTCGTCCAAACCGCGTGCTTCATCGTATACAGAGAAGACTTCATGTTTCTGCTCTCGCAGCCATTCTGCAACGGCGGGTCCGGTGCATTCATCTACGAAAAAACGCATTTATGCCGACTCCATGGCTAATGGCATAAACACCGTGCTTTCCAGTGCTTTAGTTGCAAACAGGATGCAGGCTTGAATATCCTCGTGGGTAAGGTCCTTATACTCCTGAAGAATCTCCCCAATCGTCGCGCCATGCGCTAACAAATTCAGGATGTATTCAACCGTCAGCCGTGTTCCAAGAATGACAGGTTTCCCAACCATAACCTTGGGGTCAACGGTAATCCGTTCCAGCAATTGTTTGTCCTTCATTTCATTTCCTCCGTTTCTGACCCACGCATCACCTGAAAAAGATGGGGAAAAAGATGGGGGGTCAAATCTTTATTATTGACATAAGCTGACAAGCTGACAATAACTTCTGTTCTATGTTCTAAGTTCTATGTTCAAGGCTCGATGTTGAGTATATGCGACAATGGGAGAATGCGAAGATGAGTATATGCGGTAATGCGAACATGTGGGAATGTGAAAATGTTAGAGGGTAATCAGTTTACTTTTCTAACTTTTCTAACTTCAAAAATCAAATTCTCTGTAGA
>DHGO01000171.1:1662-17369 GCA_002402795.1 Deltaproteobacteria bacterium UBA4796 | reverse complement strand
ATAGCAAGAGTGACATGACACTAGTAATTTTTCATTTTTTTCTGCAAGTGATATATGGTGTTTCATAAACCGACTAAAACTATCTGGGATTACTTTTCTTTTTAGCTGATATTCAAGGTCTGCTTGGCATTTATAAAGTATAGGTCTTGCCGCATCAATACCTTTAAAGAGTGCCTTATTCCTTGCCTTTAAAATTAACCCTAAAAAATCCCTAAGTTGTTTTGTCCCTAACGAAGGTTTATCATTTGAAAAAATATTTGCAAGTTTTAAAGGGATATCGATGAAGACAGCCTTCAATAAATGACTATCCTTGTCGTAATAACTATCCAGCAATAATTCTGAGATATTTATGTGCGTTCCTGAGAGTTTATTTTGACTGAAACATGACGGGCAAAGTCGATGGAAACTTTCTCTTGCATCAAAAAAATTGCCACATTTCTCACATTTTTTTCTCATGATTAACTCCTTGTAAATGTTAATACGTACCCCATTATTGTTTTAAGGTGGCGCAAAGTATTGCCACCTTTTGGAGTCTCTATTGAAGGGAGTAAATTCGTTGCCCATTGATATGCTTCTTTCTGTTCCTCTTTTGATAGATTTCGGTTTATATCGTAAGTAAAAAGAGGAATAAACCTTAAGAGTTCAGTCTTAATAATAATATCATCTGTGATTCCTGACAATTCTGCCATTTCCCCGTATATCCTCATATTATGAGCAAAACTTCTGGATATCACAGGTGGTTGTCTCTTCAACCATTCTATTACTTTGTTTGCATTCTCCAATATATTATCAAGCTCAGTCCAACTGACTGTTTGACCAAATAGTGTTATTCCATCCTTAACCTCTTTCCCTTCTTTGTCTTTTCTATGTTTGGAGGAGTTCAACTGTTCTTCAACGTTTTTCGCACAGAAAGACAGCGGTTCATGAGGTTTTGATAGAAGTACACCGGTTGAAAATGTGAAGTCTGGATTGCCCATACAGAATTCATGAAATTTACTTCTTAAAAATTTCATGAATTCAATTGTCTCATCCCATGGACCGATAAGAAAGAAGTCATCACCGCCGGAATATACCGAATAGAGGGTGCGGTAGTCTCCTGTCAGTGTTTTGTTAAGATAGCCACTAAAAAAGGTTTCGAGCATCCTCGAAAAGGTTGTAAATTTTGAGAGAGAAAAAGGGGTTTCGAGAATTTTTCCGAGATTGTCAACGTCACCTTTCGCATACGCGATAAGTTTATCGCCATTTGCTTTTCCAGCTATGTCATCAAAGGCAACAGGCTGGTTATCTTTTTCGACATTCGCATCCGGTATATCTTGTTTAGTAGGTATATGGGTTGACAGATATTTGAAACCTGTAACTGGTGGTGATATTTCAGTATCATTAAGTTTCAAAATCAAGTATGAAGTTTTATCATATATCTTCTTTTTTATATCGTTTTCATTCCATAGTTCAAATGAGTAGTTTAATATTGTAAAATCATGATTGCTATCAGCAAAAAAAGCAAGATAATTACTCTGTGGTAATTTTTGACCAATTTGAGTGTCAGACCAGCAGTTTTCACATAACCCCTCTTCATTAAAGACATTTTCTATCATTGAGGCTTCATGACAGCCATTACATATCTTTTCATCGCTTTCAATAACCTCTGGCTGAACAAACTTATTCTCATCCCAATTTTGGCTATTACATAAAATGGATCTGAAGGGTTGATATTTTTTCTTATTAAGAATAGTTTTAAGGCCTTTCAATTTTTGCGAGAAGTTTTTCAGGTCGTTGCCTGATAAAGTTATGTAAGCGAGGTTTAAAGATAACTCAGCACGAAGATTAGTAAATAGCCATCTGTCAAATTCCACCTGCAACTCCTCAAGTTTTTTCTTGTTATCCTCTGTATTAGCTGTAAGTATATAAAAATTACCCCCGGCTGAACTGATAATGTTAAGTATAGGCATATTAAGGGAATGTAAAATTCTATGACTGGCGATTTCAGAGATTAGCTGGGTAAACAGAGACCTTGCGCGGAGGCGTTTAGCTACCTTTCCTTGTTGAGTGAGAACATCGAATATATAGCTCTGAATCCCTGAAATATCACCTACAACCAAAAGAAAGGCAGGGTCATCAATATTTGTTGACTCTATCCCTTTTGTTTTTTCGTAAACGTAGAGACAGCCTGCAATGGCTGCGCTTGTTTTCAAATGGTCAAAAAGAGAAACGTCCGGTTCATGTAGATATGCGGCGCTTGGAATACACCAGGTATACTTCCAGAGTATAAAATACATGTAATCAATAAACTGCAATGGGGATATATCGGATTTATGGAGGTTGTTTAAATCATTTTCAAAATCGTTAAGCAAGGCAGAGTATTCCTTAAAAGAACATTTTTCATTTGAGTCAGGGAAAATTTCATTCAGATTATCTTTTCCTAATAGTTTGATGGTATGAAATCCAGTGGATTTATGTTCCTCTGTGTGCGCAACTTGTGTCATGATTGCCTTGAGTCTATGAGTGAAAGGATCACCTTTCTCTTCGTCGTCAAGGGCAATTCTGTCCATACCAGCCGAAATAGCATCTGCCAGTGAAATGATTTCTTCGTGTTCGTGGTGATTGTTAATTGCTGATCTAATGGTTTGTTTTTCTTTATCATTGAATATATAGGTTAATCTTTCGGCAAGATGATTTTGAAACCATTCATCACCCCAGTGTGAATGATCTTGTTTTGCAGGATTTTCCTGGGCTCTCTGGATAAATTTCCCTATATCATGCAGTAATGCACCTAATATAACTGTCTGATATTCTTTCTGATTAAATTCTGCCATGTTATCCCCCTGTAGACACTCTAAAAACTGTTCTACGTTCAATGTTCTATGTTCTACGTTATCGTTCAATGTTCAAGGTTTAATGTTCAATGTTGTTTTTCCTTTATTTGATTTCTCTATTCACCATTCACCTTTTACCATTCACCGATGTTTATTCTCCTTTCAATGCCTTTAATTCAAGTGCTTTAAGCTCCGGTAACGTACTTCCCACAATACCCTGAAGACTTCCGTACATTCTGCCTGTATTTTTCACGACCTTTTCAATCTGTTTTTCCCTTTTTGCCCATATCTTCTCCATAGCACGCTTTTCCGTATCCAGGTCTGCCTTCATGGTCACAAATGCCTCCACAATCCCTTCTATCTGCTGGCGGAATTCAATACCTGATAGATAATCATAGAGCATCTCAAGTTTTTCGCTTCTGCCCTCAAGACTCACCTTTGCAGTGGAAACTTCTATGAGTGCATACCTCAGCGCACTCGCAAGACCGATGGCAAGTGTATAGTCTGCAACCCAAACGCCATTTATATTTCCTATTCCTGAAAAGTCTTTTGGTAGTACCGTTGAAACAAGTGCCGCAATATCCGCTTTCACATCCCTCTGGTCTTCTTTCAATTTTTCTATCCAGCCATCGCTCCATTTTTTTACCCTTTTGGATTCCCAGATGATTGTTCCACATATCTGTCCTGAATTGTTGCAGACCCTTTGAATAACATCAGCACCTCTTATGCCTCTTGGAACTGGCTCTATTTTGTCGTGCCTGAAATGTTCTTTTAGTGTTGTCTCGAGCACCCATTCAAGGGCTTCGCCTGGCTCACCCGGACCCTGCTCAACCTTGCGTTTCAAGTCTTCTATCTGATTTTTTAATGCCTCTATATGTCTGTCTTTTTCCACATCTTTCAGCCTGTATTGCTCGTATACTTGTTTTGTTGCTTCTTCTTTTATCTTTGTCCTTTCTTCATCCATCTTTCTGGCTATCTCGAGTTCGAGGTTCTGCCGCTCCTCTTCTATCTTTTGCTTTTCTTTTCTCAGTTGCAGTTCTTTTTCTCTAAACTCTTTAATCTGTTTTGATTTCTCTTCGAGTTCCCCTTTTAAAGCTTTAAATTCGTAAGATACTTCCTCATGCGCCTTTTTCTTTGCTTCCTCTTCAAGTTTTTTCCTTTCCTGTGCCAGTTGAGAAATCAATTCCTGCTCTCGTTTTGTAATTGCATCCTCTTTTGCCTTAAGCTCCTGTTCCCTCTTTTTTATTCCTTCATCGTACTCTTTTCGTAGTTTTTCCTTGAGCTGATGGGTGAGGGCTTCATCAAGCGGTATCTGTTGTTTACAGTGAGGACATGTAATCATTACTATTTTCTCATTCATAACCCTTTTTATCCCTTAGAATCATTATGCCAGTAGTAAATTTTTTCTTCAACAAAAGAAACATTTCTGAAACATTTTTATTCTATCCGTATTTTTTTCTTTTCAACCTTTAAGCCATACCGTGTTCCACCATATTTTTTAATGTTTGTGATTGTGTAATAAGGTAGTAATGCTGTATCCTGTAATTGTTCCTTCAGCGACCTGTTTATTTTACTTATATTCTGTCTCACAATATCTCCAGGCGATAGTGCCTTGTTCCATTTTTGAAGGAATTCCTCGGCTCTTAAAGCGTTTCCATGATAGATTTTCTTGTAGTCCTGTGCCATTTCTTCACAGACTTTTTTCTCTGCCAGTTCGCCAACCATTCTGAAGCAATCGGTACAATCAAGGCAGTACTTTCTTTCGGGGCGGATGCAATGGACTATTTTCTGACGAAGCAGGGCAGTATAAATCATAAGCTGTACAGGCACCATCTCGATGAGCGTATCACCGATATAAATCGTCCGGTCTGAGAGATTGATCTTGAGGTCTAACTGCAAAGTTGCAGTGTCAATCTCTCTTTGACCTTCTTCGATTAAACTTTGAAAATCCTTTTTCTGTAGAATGAGCTTGTTGCTAAGCCTGATGAATGGAAGTTCAGCAAGGTCTATGACAGCATTATTTGTACTTATCTTTTTAATTGTTCCATCAGTCAGTCGTGTCTCAATGAGCCTTTCTTTTTTGGGTTTATAGAAAAAATAAGGATTTGATTCAAATTCCGGAGACACAAGAATATGGTAAAGCTTATCCCATGGTCTTCCAAAGAGTTCAAGTGCAGCGCCAAGATAGAAGCTCATGGTTTTCCTGCCTCCTGCTATGGAGCAATGTAGGCGAGAGCTCATGTCTGTTGTTAAGTTTTTTATGAATTCTGTAATAAGATTTCCTGTTGCTTCGTTTGCTTTTTTGTCTCTAATATCATCCAGTTCATTACCTTCATGGTCTCTGATAAGCACGAAAGAATCATCATTTATGGGTATTTCTGGTAGTTTATACTCCTTTGTTAGATTAGTCAGAATATCTTTTTTTATCAATGTTTCATAGACACGATCTCTGCCAGTTTTTGTGGTTATGATATAGATTGAATCCGGGTATACAGGAGGTTTCTTTTGAGAGAGGGCGTAGATAGTTTCAGTAATAATCTGAGGAGTTGTACCCAATACAAAAACAAATATTTCTTTGTAATTACCCCCCTCCATTGAAGAATTTTATAAAAGTTTTCTTATTGTTTCAAGGGGAAAAATATTTCAGAAATATTTCTAAGGAAGGTTATTTGCCGATGCAGAATTTGCTGAAAATATCGTTGAGGATTTCCTCTGCGCATGTTTCGCCTGTAATCTCACCAAGGTGGAAAAGGGCTTCCCTCAATTCAAAAGCAGTAAACTCCAGGGATTCTTTCTTTTTGATGCACCCGAGTGCCCTTTCGATGCTATCCCGTGTTTTGATGAGACTATCTCTATGCCGTATATTTGTTATGAGAGTGGCTTTACTTTTCATGCCTTTTCCCATAAGGTTTTCGTAGAGCACCTCTTTTAAAGTATCAAGACCAATATCCTTTAACGCTGATGTTTCCACTATTTTTAATCCTTTTGAAAGGATTTTTTCTCCTTCAATCTCCCGGGGCAGGTCAATCTTATTTATTACAGCTACTGTGTTTTTGCCGCTGATATGTTTATATATTTCTTCATCTTCATCCGTATACTTTTCCGACCCATCAAGAACCCAGATTATAAGGTCAACCTCAGGAATCCTCCGGTGAACCCTCTCTATGCCTTCCTTTTCTACAATATCCTTTGGTTTTCGTAATCCTGCTGTGTCGATGATTTTAAGTTTAATCCCTTTTATATGTATCGTATCCTCAACCATATCCCTTGTAGTTCCTGGAATGGGTGTTACAATTGCCTTTTCAATGAGAAGCAGGCTATTGAGCAGACTCGATTTACCAACATTTGCCCTGCCTACAATCAAGACCTCGAAGCCGTGTTTGATTGCTCTACCTTCATAATAGGAGTCAATGAGCCTGTTGATGGTGTCCCTGGTTTTCTTAAGTATTGAAACATGGGTTTTTTCGTCTGCCTCTATCTCTTCTTCAGGAAAATCAATGAGCGCCTCTATTTCAACAAGGGTGTTTTTCAGATTTTCTTTTATTGAATTGATTTTTTTTGATAGCGTTCCTTCAAGATATTTGATGACACATTTCAGTTCATCCTCTGTTTCGCTCTGAATTATATCGAGAACCGATTCAGCCTGTATTAGGTCAATCCTTCCGTTGAGAAAGGCCCTTTTTGTGAATTCGCCTGGCTCTGCAAGGCGTGCCCCCTCACGTATAATGAGTGATAGAATTGTCTTCTGTGTTGCCAAACCGGCGTGCGAATGAATCTCTGCTATATCTTCTCGTGTGTATGTATTGGGTGAATGCATAAAGACTGCAAAGACCTCGTCGATTGGTTCTTTTGTTGCAGGGTCTGTTATGTAGCCGAGATAGAATTTATGGGATATAAATCTATTGCCCCTCTTTTTTGTTGAGAAGACCTTTTTGAGTATAGAATGGGCAAGGGGACCACTTATGCGTATAATGCCAATCCCGCCCTCACCAGGAGGGGTTGATATGGCACAGATTGTATCAACGTTTTCCATCCTTATTGCCCACAGGGGAGATGACGACCTTTTTTGTATGCCCCTCACCCTCGCTTTTTGTGGTGATGAATCTGTTGTGTTTGAAAAGGGTATGGATTATTCTTCTTTCATAGGGGTTTAATGGATCGGTTTTAATGCGCCTGCCAGTCCTTTTTACCTTGTCAGCAAGTCTTTTTGCCATGATGGTAAGGGCTTTCTTTTTTTTCTCCCTATAGCCGTTGACATCGATAAGAATCTTGAGGTTTTGTTTGAATTTCTTTGCAACAGCAAGGCGTATAAGATACTGAAGGGCGTCGAGTATTTCGCCGTCCTTACCAATAAGAAGGTCTCCATTATCACCCTGCACGAGGAGCATAATTCGTTCATTTTGGTGATAAATTTTGACATTGAGAGAAAGGTCCAAGAATGCGCTAATCTCCTTGAGTAAATTTTCGCTGTACTGTTCCGGTGTTAGTTCTACAGGATTTTCAGGATTCTTTGTTTCCCTTACCCTTGCGGTTATTATTACTTTTTTGCTTCCAAGAAGGCCTAAGATACCTTTTGTATCAACTTCTTTTACTTCTATATCAAGATTTTTTTCTTCTTCATTCAGTTCTATGGAAGCTTTTTTTACAGCCTCTTCATAAGTCTTCCCTTCAACCTCTATAGAATCCATAGTTCCTCCTTACTTAACCTTCCTGTTGATGTAGTATTGCTGAGCAATAGATATGACATTATTTATAAGCCAGTAAAGCACAAGGCCTGATGGAAATCCCCAGAATAGGAATGTAAAGAATATGGGCATAAAAAGCATCATCTTTTCCTGTAGGGGGTCTGCACCCGTAGGAGTCATTTTTTGCTGTATGAACTGTGTAACACCCATGAAAAGTGGCAAAATCCTTATAGGCAATCCAAAACCCGCAACAAAGATGGTATAAAGGTCTTCAGGCGCTGAAAGGTCATCAATCCACAGGAAAAAAGGTGCATGTCTCATTTCTATTGCACCAGAGAGGGCTTTGTATAGGGCAAAAAAGACAGGTATCTGGATTAATATGGGGAGACAACCACCCATGGGGTTGATCTTTTTCCTTTTATATAATTCCATCATTTCTTGATTCAACTTCTGTTTGTCGTTTTTATATTTTTCTTTAAGCTTGAGTATCTGAGGTTGAAGTTTTTGCATTTCCTTCATTGACTTATAACTCTTCACGCTTAAAGGGTAAAAGATAATCTTTATAATAATGGTGAGAAGAATGATGTCTATGCCATAGTTATGCGTTACTTTATTTGAAAAATTGAGTCCTAAAACTAATGG
Organism: Deltaproteobacteria bacterium UBA4796; assembly: GCA_002402795.1. Lineage (GTDB taxonomy): Bacteria > Desulfobacterota > Syntrophorhabdia > Syntrophorhabdales > Syntrophorhabdaceae > UBA8905. The sequence continues at coordinate 9,229 of DHGO01000171.1, read as the reverse complement.
TTTTGCAAGAATGTCGAACCAACCGAAATCAATAATTTTTTCAGCATTGATATTGAGAGATTTGAGTACCTCTGTTTTCTTGGGACCAAAGAATAGCTTTGCTGAAAAACTCTGTGTATCAATCGTTGACCGTAAAACAGGGGTCTTATTTTCTGTTTTTAATATGGTAAGAGGGAAATGGGAACTACTGTCAGGGATGAGAATAAAGGCAAAGAAACCATCATCGAACCCTGCGTAGGTAAAGGCTTTATCCACCTCTATATTTTTTTCTATCTTTTCAATCTGCTCTAATTTTTTTCCTTTATAAATAAAGGGGCCCTTAAAGGTATATTTCGAATCATGTTGGGCGGAAATGACAGCAAAATCTACCATTGTTTTTTCCTTTCCCGTTGATTCTGTCTCAATTTTCATATCGATGGTATAGCTATCAGGGAAAAATGTGTAAATCTTTTTTATTGTTTTCCCATCGCTCATTTTTCCTGAAAAGACAAGGCTTTGAGGCGTATCCTGAACCTTTATCATTTCTCTGTTTGCTGTGAAGAAGATTCTGTCGTCTATAATTTCTCCATCCATTACTCTTGTTACCGTGGGAATATAGCTATATGGTTTTATATCCTCTATAAGCTCTTTTTGTTTTGAATCCCTTACCTTTTCTTTATACTGTGTAAGCTTTACACTTTTTATAGCTCCACCAAAATTAGTAAGTGTTACCCTCATCAATGAGGTTTCCACAACAACATCCTTCTGTGTTTTTATGGTCGAGGATTCTGTTTTTTTTGTGATAATCACTTCCTTTTTTGCAGGTGCTTCTCTGGCAGCAGGCGCTATATCAACCTTCTCTTCTTTTTTCGGTGCGGGCTGGGTTACTTCTGGCTGTTTGGGCGCAAAGTACATCTGAAAAAAGAAGATAATAAATATGGTGATAAAGAGCACCAGTATTGTTCTTTTGTCCATTTAATTCCTCCGCTATTTTACAGGGTCATATCCACCTGGATGGAACGGGTTGCATTTCAGAATTCTCTTGAAACCTAAAAATATGCCAGACAAAATACCTTTTTTCTCAATTGCCTCTTTCATATAGCAGGAACACGTAGGATAGAATCTACATTCTGTTGGAATGAAAGGAGAAAGAGAGATTCTATATATATCAATGATTCTAATCAGTATCTTTTTCATAAAGTTTCTGGTCCTGGTAAAACAGATTTAAGTTCTTCACCTACAGAATGGAGTGTAGGTTTATCGGGAATAGACTTCACAACAATCAGGGTGTCAGTATTTTCTCCAAAGAGAGGTTTATGTAATCTAAAAAATTCTTTTATCAGCCTTCTCATTCTGTTTCTCCTGACAGCGTTGCCAGTTTTTTTGCCGATGGATGTTCCTATCCTTTTTAAAGAAAGTCTATTTTCTTTAACACGAACAATAAAGTGTGTTGTTTCACCATATTTTGTCCATTTTATACCTCTAAAATCACCCTTTTTCAATCTTTCATTTCGTGTAAGGGTTTGCTTCATTTCTTAATTAATAATGGATGATTGTAAACCGTAATTGAAAAGGTTTATACAGTGAGGTGCTTTCTTCCTTTGGCACGCCTTCTCCTGATAACCTCTCGCCCTGATGCAGTTCTCATCCTTACAAGAAAACCATGGGTTCTTTTCCGTCTCTTGTTGTGAGGCTGGTACGTTCTTTTCATGCTTTCACCTCATACGTTTTGAGCTTATATCATAACCATAAAGTCTTATGGAATGTCAACAATTGATGCGGTTTTAATCTTGATTTTTAAAAAAAAGACATGTAGAATCAAAATCTATTCGATTTAGCCATTATTTCGAAAGGAGTTCTCAATGAAAAAGTATGAGCCTGATTTAATCAGGAATGTGGGAATGTTTTCACATGGAGGAGAAGGCAAGACATCGATTGTCGAGGCTATGCTTTTTCTTTCAGGAGAAAATAACAGGCTTGGTCGTGTTGATGATGGCACATCATTAATGGACTACGAACCCGAAGAAGTTGAGAGAAAGATAACCATTTCATCTTCACTTGCCACCTTTGAATGGAATAAACACAAGATTAATTTACTTGATACCCCTGGTGATGACAACTTCATATCAGATGCAAGACTGTGCATGAGGGTTGTCGATTGTGCAATAATTGTTGTTAGTGCTGTATCAGGTGTCCAGGTTCAGACAGAGAAGGTGTGGAATTATGCCAATGAGTTTGAAATACCAATCGCAATGTTTATTAACAAGATGGACCGGGAAAGAGCTGATTTTGAGAATACAGTTGAGAATATAAAAAAGTCTTTTACTGATAGAGCAATAATGCTTACCCAGCTTCCTATTGGTAAAGAGGAAAATTTTAAAGGAATCATAGACCTTTTCTCAATGAAGGCATACCTCTTCAAAGATAATCTTTCAGGAGAGTACGAGACAGGAGATATACCGGCAGACCTTGTAAATACAGCAAATATATTCAGAGAAAAACTTATTGAGACTGCGGTAGAGATGGATGATACAGTTATGGAACGTTATCTTAATGGCGATGAGATTAGCAGGGAGGAGATTGAAAGATGTTTTAAGGAAGGTGTATGGAGTAGAAGGATAGTACCTGTTATGTGCGGTTCTGCAATAAAAAATATTGGCATATCGTCATTGTTAGATAATATTGTTCAGTATGCACCTTCCCCGTCATACAAAAAGACAGTCGAAGGAATTGATAAAAAAACTAACGCAAAGATAAAAAGGGAGACATCTCCGGAGAAACCATTCAGTGCATTTATCTTCAAAACCATTACCGATCCTTTTGCCGGTAAATTGACCCTTTTTCGTGTTTATTCAGGAGAACTCCATCCTGATATGACTGTACTTAATGTTACTAAAGAGGAAAAGGAAAGAATAGGTCAGATATTCTACCTGGTTGGTAAAAAACAGAAACCTGCAGGTTTTGCAGCGGCAGGTGATATTGCTGTGGTTGCAAAATTGAAGGAGGCAGGTACAGGTGATACCCTCTGTGATGAAAAGGCGCCAATTCTTTATGAACCTGTTACGTTTCCACCTCCTCTTATCTCATTTTCTTTACAGCCTAAGGCAAAAGGAGACGAGGATAAGCTGAATGTTTCTTTGCAGAGACTCATGGAGGAAGACCTGACAATAAGGTACGCAAGGGATGAACAGACAAAGGAGTTCATACTTTCAGGCATGGGGCAGGTTCATATCGAAGTTATTGTAGAAAAATTAAAAAGGAAATTTAATGTTGATGTGGAATTGAAGGAACCTAAGGTACCATATAAAGAGACAATCAAGGGAACTGCCAGGGTACAGGGAAAATACAAAAGGCAATCAGGTGGTAGAGGTCAGTACGGGGATACATGGCTGGAAGTTTCACCCTTACCTCGCGGTACAGGATTCGAGTTTGTTGATAAAATAGTTGGCGGTGTTATTCCGAGACAGTATATTCCTGCGGTTGAGAAAGGTGTTGCGGAAGCTATGGAACAGGGTATACTTGCTGGTTATCCTGTTACCGACATAAAAGTAATGCTCTATGACGGTTCCTATCATGAGGTAGATTCATCTGAAATGGCATTCAAGATTGCTGCGTCCATGGGCTTTAAAAAGGCAATAGAACAGTCAAACCCTGTGCTCCTTGAGCCAATCATGAAAGTAGAAGTGATAGTTCCTGATGAAAACATGGGTGATGTTATGGGCGATTTAAATTCGAGAAGAGGGAAGATTATGGGAATGGAGACGAAAGGAAATAACCAGGTTGTTAAAGCTCTTGTTCCCATGGCTGAAATCCTGCAGTATGCTCCGGATTTAAAATCCATGACAGGCGGAAGAGGTACATTTACAGTTGAATTTTCTCACTATGAAGAGGTACCTGCCCATATTGCTGCAAAGGTTGTTGAGCTTGCACGAAAACAAAAAGAGCAGGAAAAGTAGCTTGAGAGCTGTTATACAACGGGTTAAGCACGCATCTGTTACCGTTGATGGAAAGATTGTTGGTGAGATAGGAAAAGGCCTCCTTGTTCTCCTTGGCGTTGGTAGAAATGATACTGAAAAAGATGTAGACTGGATGCTTGAAAAGGTCATCAATTTGAGGATATTTGAAAAAGAGAAAGGGAGATTTGATGAATCCCTTCTGGATATTGATGGAGAACTTCTAATTGTTTCTCAGTTTACCCTGTACGGCGATTGTTCGAAAGGAAGAAGGCCTTCATTCAGCGATGCTATGCCGGCTCGTGAAGCAGAGGAACTATTTACAAAATTTGTTGAAAAGGCACGCAAAGAAATAAAAAAGGTACAAAGTGGAATATTCCAGGCTTCCATGGATGTTTCGCTGATAAATGAAGGTCCTGTTACTATCATTATTGACTCACCTGTATCACCAATATAATCGTTAAAAGTAAAGTCATAAAACTTGACAAACATGATGAATAATTTTACTAATATCCTGGTAATAATTACATATGGCGGATAAAGAAAAAAAGAAAAAGATTTCTCAAATAGATATTTATAAGGCATGGTGTAAAGCCTGCGGTATATGCGTGGCTTTTTGCCCCATGGGCGTACTTGGACGTGATGAAGGTGGATACCCGTATGTGAAATCTCTGGAAAAGTGCATAAACTGTGGCTGGTGCGAGATAAGATGTCCTGATTTTGCCATTACTGTTCATGCAAAAAAGGGAGAGATTGAGGAGATAAGAGAGAGCTTTGAAAAAGAAGAAGAGGAAAGAACTACTGCTCCAGGGGAATGAGGCGATTGTTGAAGGGGCATTAAAGGCAGGTTGTCGTTTCTTTGCCGGCTACCCCATTACCCCTGCCACTGAGATTTCAGAAATTCTTTCTGTGAAGCTTCCAAAAGTGGATGGAACATTTATTCAGATGGAGGATGAGATTGCAAGCCTTGGAGCTGTAATTGGGGCTTCCCTAACAGGCACAAAGTCAATGACAGCAACGAGCGGACCTGGATTTTCTTTGATGCAGGAAAACCTTGGTTTTGCCATTATTACTGAAATCCCTTGTGTTATTGTAGATGCTATGAGAGGCGGTCCAAGCACAGGACTTCCCACATCACCCTCGCAGAGCGATGTGATGCAGGCACGGTGGGGTACCCATGGTGATCACCCTATCATTGTTCTCTGTCCTTCTACGGTGAGTGAATGTTTTACTTTAACAATCAAGGCATTTAACTTTTCCGAGCGTTTTCGCAACCCCGTTATTCTCCTTGTTGATGAAGTTGTTGCCCACATGCGGGAGAAGATAGCTATCCCTGATGATGAGGAAATAGAGGTATTCAACAGGGTAAAACCAACAGTACCACCGGAGTGGTATATACCCTATCAGGATACGCCCAGAGGTGTTCCCCCTATGGCAGATTTTGGTGAGGGATATAGATACCACGTAACAGGTTTGACCCATGACATAAGGGGATTTCCCACATCGAGACCTGATGAAATTGATCCATTTATAAGGCGACTGTTCCGTAAAATAAGTCAGAATTTTGGAGAAATGCAGATAGGAGAATTTTTTATGACAGATGATGCGGATATCAGTATTGTTGCCTATGGATGTGTTGCACGCTCAGCGAAACGGGCAGTAATTGATGCACGCGAAAGAGGAATCAAGGTTGGCCTCCTTAAACTCAATACAATATGGCCCTTTATGAGAACTGCAGTAGAAAAGTTAGTGGCAAAGTCAAAGATTGTCATTGTACCTGAAATGAATATGGGACAGATCTCTCGTGAGGTAAAAAGGGTAATCAAAAGTGATGTTAAGGTCTTTACCATTAACAAAGTGGACAGCACAATTATTACGCCTGAGGAAATATGGGCTCGCATTAAAGAGGTCTCATGATGGCAGAGATTACAAAATTGATTCACAAATATTTACGCCACGATAAAAAATTTCCCCATGTATGGTGTCCTGGATGTGGAATAGGTATTATGCTTGGAGCACTTATCAGGGCAATTGATAGTTCTGGTTATGATAAGGATGATATTGTACTTGTTTCCGGGATTGGCTGTACAGGAAGACTCCCTGTGTATGTTGATTTCAACACCCTCCATACCACGCACGGAAGGGCTCTTACCTTTGCAACAGGAATAAAGCTTGCTAAACCACGTCTCAAGGTTATCGTGGTAATGGGTGATGGCGACGCTATTGCAATAGGTGGAAATCATTTTATTCATGCAGCGCGGAGAAACATTGACCTTACGTCAATAATAGTAAATAACAGCGTATATGGTATGACCGGGGGACAGTATTCACCTGCAACGCCCTATGGAATGAAGACAACGACCAGTATGTATTCAAATGTAGAACATGATTTCAAGATAGCAGAACTCGCTGTTACTGCAGGTGCTGCCTTTGTGGGAAGAGGGACGGTGTATCATGCGAAGCTCCTTGACAGTCTTTTCGAGAAAGCATTTCATAAGGCTGGTTTTTCTGTTGTTGAGGTTATATCTCACTGTCATACCCAGTATGGACGATTGAATAGAATGGGTAGTGCTGTAGAAATGATGGAATGGCAGCGCGATCATGCAGTGACTGTTGAGAAAGCACGACAGATGAAATCAGACGAATTACAGGATAAATTTGTAATAGGTGTTCTTGTTGACCGTGAACTTCCTCCCTATGAAGAAGAGTACGAAAAGGTAAGAAAATGGGCAAAAGGGGTTGATAAGAAATAGCCATGGCTTTTCGTTACGATATCAGATTGAGTGGATCCGGTGGCCAGGGGTTGATCCTTATAGGCATTATTCTTGCTGAAGCAATAGGTATATATGATGGAAAGTATGTTGTCCAGACACAGAGTTATGGTCCAGAGGCACGGGGAGGTTCAAGCAAATCTGAAGTGGTGGTAAGTGATACAGAGATTGATTATCCCAAAGCCATGAAGCTTGATTGTCTGCTTGCTATGAATCAAAAATCCTGTGATGACTATTACATGGACTTAAAACCTGATGGCCTATTGATTGTGGACTCAACATTTGTGACCCAGATTCCTCTGCCAAAGGCCTACCAGATTCCTTTTACACACATGGCACGAACGATATTCAAAAGAGAGATGGTGGCGAATATTATAGCCCTCGGTGCTCTGGCAAAGTTAACCGGTATTGTTTCGCCAAAATCTCTCGAGCTATCAGTTCTTTCCAGAGTGCCAAAAGGCACAGAGAAACTCAATCGTGATGCACTGAGGGCAGGGATAAAAGCAGCTGAAAAGGCAAAAAAAGCCTTCTCGCCCCGTATAATCAGTGAGCGGGAAGATGAAGATACATGAGTATCAGGCGAAAGAACTTTTCAGGCAATATGGTATTCCTATTCCAGAGGGGATTGTTGTAAAAACTCTGGAACAGGTTATCCAGGTTCCGCAGAAAATCCATAAATTTCCACTTATTGTTAAAGCGCAGATACATGCTGGAGGGAGAGGCAAGGCCGGTGGTGTAGTTCAGGTAAATAGTACAGAAGAATTAAAGGATATTGCAACACAGCTTCTCGGAAAAAGACTGGTCACCAAGCAAACAGGTGAAGAAGGTAGACCTGTTAACGGGCTCCTTATTGAAGAAGTTCTG
>DHGO01000171.1:0-1656 GCA_002402795.1 Deltaproteobacteria bacterium UBA4796 | reverse complement strand
CTGTAATCCTTGCGAGCAGGGAAGGGGGTATGGAGATTGAAAAGGTTGCAGCAGAAAATCCTGATAAAGTAATTGTTGAAAAAATAAATCCAGTAGTAGGTTTACGGCCCTTTCAGACAAATAAAATTTCTTCCGGTCTCAGATTGAGTCAACCTGTGGCAAAAACTATGAATACACTTATAATGAATTTGTACCGCCTTTTTGTGGAAAAGGATTGTTCCCTTGCTGAAATAAATCCTCTGGTCATAACAAAAGGTAACGAAATTGTTGCTCTTGATGCAAAGGCAACGTTCGATGACAATGCGCTGTACAGGCATCCCGAAGTTCTGGCGCTCAGGGATATTTCCCAGGAAAATCCCCTTGAGGTTGAGGCAAACAGATTCAATCTCAACTATATAAAACTTAAAGGGACTGTGGGATGCATGGTGAATGGGGCAGGTCTTGCTATGGCTACAATGGATTTAATAAAACTTGCAGGAGCAGAACCAGCAAATTTTCTCGATGTGGGAGGGGGAGCATCTATTGCAATGGTGAAGGAAGGATTAAAAATACTCCTTTCAGATAATGATGTAAAGGTAATCTTAATCAATATCTTTGGTGGTATACTTCGTTGTGATACACTCGCCCGGGGTGTTGTGGAAGCGGCTCATGAAGTGAGAAAAAGTATTCCTATGGTCATAAGGCTTGAAGGGACGAATGTTGATACTGGTCGCAAAATACTTGCAGAATCATCTCTTACCTTTACTGTTGCCGGGGATATGAAGGATGCTGCAGAAAAGGTAAAAGCACTTCTGAATTAATGACAGTATCTGCTTATTGGAAATTTGGTTATTGGTAATTCTTCAGAGAGGTTTATGTGAGTATACTCGTTAGTGAAGAAACAAGAGTAATTGTTCAGGGCATTACTGGCAATGAAGGTGCATTCCATACAAAACAGATGGTTGAGTATGGAACGAAGATTGTTGCTGGTGTAACGCCGGGCCGTGGCGGGCAGTTTTCTGATGGCATACCTGTTTTTAATACCATGGAACAGGCAATGAGAGAGGTTGATGCCCATGCATCGGCAATCTTTGTGCCCCCACCTTTTGCAGCAGATGCAATCATGGAAGCAGTGGATGCAGGCATAAAACTTATTGTATGTCTTACAGAAGGCATTCCAACACTCGATATGGTAGCAGTGAAAGCATATATGAAAGGTACAGATTCACAACTCATAGGTCCTAATACACCAGGTATTATTTCACCAGGTAAATGTAAGATTGGTGTCATGGCAGGTTATATTCATAAACAGGGAAGGGTAGGGATTATTTCACGAAGCGGAACCCTTACCTACGAAGTTGTATATCAATTGACTGAAAGGGGTATAGGGCAGTCTACGTGTGTTGGTATAGGTGGAGACCCTATCATAGGCATGAGATTTATTGATATCTTAAAACTTTTTGAAAACGATAGAGATACTGATGGGGTGATTATCATTGGAGAGATTGGAGGAAATGCAGAAGAGGAGGCAGCAGAATATTTTCATCAATACATGACAAAGCCAGTGGTTGCCTTTATTGCAGGTATCACTGCTCCTCCTGGAAGGAGAATGGGACATGCAGGTGCAATTATTTCAGGAGGGAAAGGAAGCGCAAAGGAAAAGATGGAGGCACTTGA
>DHGO01000136.1 GCA_002402795.1 Deltaproteobacteria bacterium UBA4796 | reverse complement strand
GTTTTAAAGTCTATATTCCTGGTTATATAAAAGAATACTTTACACAGAAATATCATTAGAGTAAAATAGGAAAGTGATAGATATGAGGAACATGATTTATAGTATTGTGGTGATAATTATTCTAATTGGAGGCTCTGTATGGAGCGCTGACTGGAAATATATTGGAGATTCAAGGTATGGAGATAAATGGTTCTTTGATAATGATAGCGTTAATTATCTTCCCGATGGAAATATTGCGCTCTGGTTAAGCGTCCTCTTTTCAGAAGCAGGCAGGCAAGAACTGATTTCAAACCATCAGAAGGCAAACAAGCCAACAGCCGGCTACAATGCCCTTGAGTATGGCGTCAATCTCTTCGAAATAAATTGTTCCCAAAAGGTCTTTAAAATAGTCCATGAAATTGACTATGACAGGAATGGGACTGTACTGAGAAATGAAAGATACGACCCGGGAAAATGGGAAAGCTTTGTATCAGATTCCATGATTGGAACCCTCTACACTGCTTTGTGTCCGAAAAGCAAAAAGAAATGACTCTATAGACCATTTAAGGGTTTCCAATTGCCTTTTCCCTTTTGATGAGATGCCCATGAACATCACCAAAGAGAAAGACATCCTTAATTATGCCTTCCACAGGGTAGATCTCTTTTGATAGCCACCCTTCAATTGCACCTTCCGGAGAATTGACAATTTCAGGGTCAAGCCATACCTGGATGAGGTATTCACTCTCCTCCATGACGCCATTCGATTTTCTTACTTCATCCTCTACGTTTTTCGGTGCAATCTTTAATTCATAACTATCCTTTCCTTTTCGTGGAAAGGTGGGAATAGTATATGTTCGTCCCCGCTCAATGGGACCATACGTACCATAGCGAAAATTATAAGCAGCAGTGAGAAAATCATTATAGTCCTTACCTTGAGGAATCTCGTGCTCAACATCACTGGTTGCGCCGCTACTACGGATTGTTCGTTGAATCCATACTCGTTTTTCATGATCAAAGGTATGGATATTCTTCCTTACCTTTTTTCCGACCTTCACGTATTCATCAAAGGATAATGATCTTAAGCGTCTGCCTCCATCTATTTCTTCAGCAACTGCTCGATAGGTATCCACCCTATAGCGGGAAAGAAAACCGATGAGACCCACTGTCTCTCCCTTGAGGGTAATGATGTGGTGGCCCTTCTCTTCTGCCCCTGTAAAGCTGAGTGTTGCAATGGCAACCCTCTTCAAAAACCAGAAGTCAATCTCATAATGGAATATTTCGCCTGCAAAAGATTCTCCTATGGACAACGATGCTTGTTTCCGGGAAAGAGAAGGTATCTGGGCAAATAATCGTGGTACAGGTAAGAGAAAGGAAGAAATAACGGGCATCCCTAAGAGCCATCGTAAAAAGTGTCTGCGCGTTACCATAAATATTCCTTTAAACCTTCAATTTTGCACATTATACCCTATCTTCTTTGTTAAAAACACTATTGACTTATGGCAATTGATGTGAATTAATTTTTCCTTCTACAATGGCGATGGATATAAAACAAAAGACTTCACTCTTTGCTATTTTCTCTGTTAGCCTCCTTGCAATAGGAAAATTTGCCGCGGGCATTATTTCTGGTTCCATGGCAGTTCTCTCTTCCGGACTCGACAATATTCTTGATGTTGTCATGTCTGGTATGAGTCTTGTTGCCATACGACTTGCCTCAAAGCCACCGGATATTGACCACCAATATGGCCATGGGAAAGCTGAAGACCTTGCTGCCATAGTTGAATCTATTATCATTCTCTTCTCAGGTATTGCAGTGATTTACAAGACTGTGGAAAGGTTCCTGGAGCATCAAACCATCCAGTATTCGAGTCTTGATATGGGTATTATGGTATTGTCCCTTTTATCCAGCATCATCGTTTCTGTAGTTCTTAAAAGGGTGGGTGAAAAGACTGATTCCACTGCCCTTCGAGCTGATTCCTTCCATTATACAAGCGACATTTATAGCAATCTTGCTGTCATTATTGCCATTATACTCACCCAATATACAGGGCAGGTTCTGTTTGACTTTTCTTTAGCCATAATCGTGGGGTTCATTATCATTTATTCTACTCTGAAAATATTCAAGGATGGGGTAAGGGCGCTCATGGATACAAGCATTACAAGAAAGATAGAAGACCAGGTGGAAGAGATAATAGGAAGAATGCCCTTTCCCTATGCAGGGTTCCATAAACTCAGAAGCCGTTCCTCGGGCAGTTCAAAATATATTGATTTCCACTTCCTCATATGCAGAAAGACAAGTATAGATGAAGCCCATTCACTCGTAGACACCCTGGAAGAGAATATCAAAAAGGAGATAAAGGGGATGGATATCATGGTACATATAGAGCCCTGTGAGTATGTGTGCGCATTGACTGACGAGACATGTGTGGTCTTAAAGACAAAAACAAAGAAGTTCCGTTAAGCTTATCATAAAAGAACAGATGGAATAGCGGCAATTATTCCATTGATAAAGAGGCGATTGTATGAATCTCCAGGGTCACGCAGCTCTCATTACAGGTGCAGGACAGGGTATAGGGAAGGCATGTACAGAGGTTTTTGCAGAACGCGGTGCCAGCCTCATCCTTCTTGATAAAAACAGGAAGACCCTTCCCCATGTAGCTCATGAGATTCATTCACGGGGATGTAAAGTCATTGCCCATATCATTGACCTTACCCATACGAGATCCCTTGAACGCCTTATCGAAACATTAAAAAAAGATGTGAATATCGATATACTTGTGAACAATGCGGGTTTTGATAAGCCAGGTGTTACATCGAAAATAAATAAGAGACACCTGAATGATGTATTGGGTATCCATGTAGGTGTACCTTTTTTTCTCATCAAACTTCTCCTTCCCGATATGCGAAGCCACCATTGGGGTAGAATCATAAATATCAGTTCTGTCTATGGTATCTCCGGTGCAAAAGGAGAGGTAGCTTACTCCACTGCAAAGGCTGCAGTTATCGGGCTCACAAAAACCATAGCAAGGGAAGCAGGGAAGGACGGGGTAACGGTAAATGCAGTAGTTCCGGGTCTTATTCGCACACCTCCAATGATAAAGATGCCTGATAAGTACAAGGAACCTATCATAGCCCAGACTCTTCTTGGCAGGATGGGTGAACCAGAGGAAGTGGCAAAGGTTGTAGCATTCCTTGCCTCAGACGATGCCTCTTACATCACAGGCACAACAGTCACAGTCTCAGTGGGGCATATAAGTTTGGCTCTGTGCCTGTATTTTTACTCAAGCCCCATAAGAATCTTAAGGCGCCTGACTGCCTTTGGAAGGACATCCCCGATCTTCTCAAAAAATCTTAAATGGGCATAAGGGTCAAAGGGTGTGGGACCCTGGTTTATAATCACAAGTTTTGTCCCATGTTCTATTGCTTCTTTTGGCATATCAGCTGCTGGTGTTACAACAAGACTCGAACCTACAGCCACAAAGAGGTCAGCCTTTCGAGAATGTTCGTATGCAAGCATGAGGTCTCTTTCAGGCAGGGGCTGGCCAAAATCCACAGTGCTTGAAAGAAGCTTTCCCCCGCATTTACATGTGGTAAAACCCCACGAACGGTCATATACCATACCACAACCGGAGCATCTAAGTTTCGTTATATTACCGTGGAGTTCAGCAAGGAGTTCTGACTTTATTCCGGATTTCAGATGAAGATTGTCAACATTCTGGGATATGAGAAACTTTAGTTTACCTATATTCTGAAGTTCCACAATTGCATAATGTCCCTGATTGGGCTCAAAAAGATGCCACGGCTTATTTGTTTGTGGTGGCGGAAGTCCTTTGTCCCTTCGTGTCCATAGCCCATCAGGTCCACGAAAATCAGGTAATCCTGACTCTGTGCTTATCCCTGCGCCTGTAAAACACACAAGGTATCGGCATTTAAACAGGAGCTTTGCAAAATCCTCAATCTTCTCTTCAAAATCCATCTCCATCAACCCCTATCAAGAAAAATATATGTATGGTTAATGAAGGAGGCAACCTGTATGACACCTTTTTTCTACAGCCTTAAAAATGGTGTATCAAAATATCTACATGGAGATTAAATCGCCTGGGGCATGGAAATATTATACCTCTTCATCTTCTTATAAAGAAGGGTCCTATGGATACCGAGGATTCTTGCTGCCTCACTTTTATTATAACGGGCTCCTATGAGGGCATTCTTTATTGCTTCCATCTCTGCATTCGCATGAATATCCTTGAGTATCCCATTATGAATATTGTTAAAAGTCTTATTTTGCCTGCTCGATATATGGGGAGGTAAATCATCGAGCTTAATGGTATTCCCCTCTATGTATGAAGAGACAACCCTTTCAAGCACATTTGATAGTTCCCTCACATTTCCGGGCCAATCATATTCGACAATGGCTTCTTTCGCTTCTTCTTCCAGCCTTATTTCTGGGAGGGAAAGGTCGCTGGCAATACGTTTTAACAAATATTCTGCAATAGGAATAATATCCTCTCGCCTGTCCCTTAAGGATGGAATGTGTATTCGAATCACATTCAATCTATAAAAGAGGTCTTTTCTGAACCTTCCTTCATGAATCATTTCCTCGAGATTCTGGTTACTTGCAGCAATTATACGGAATTCAGACCGAACAGGTGTGTTACCACCTACTCTTTCAAATTCTTTCTCCTCAAGCACGCGTAGAAGCTTGGGTTGCATCTCAAGGGGTAAGTCTCCTATCTCATCAAGAAATAGAGTGCCATTATTGGCAAGCTCGAGCTTACCCAGTTTTCCATCAGATCTCGCACCGGTGAATGCACCTTTTTCATAACCAAAGAGTTCTGATTCGAGTAATTCCCTTGGAATGGCAGCACAATTTATCCTCACGAATGGTTGTATTCTTCTCCCACTTTCGTTATGGATTGCCTGGGCAAACATCTCTTTTCCTGTGCCTGATTCACCTGTAATAAGAATGGGAAAATTTGTAGTAGCAGCCTTCTGCGCCACCTGTTTCAGATTTATAAGGGTCGTACTTGCACCTACAATACTGTCAAAGGTATATCGCGTTGACCTTAATGAGATTAGCTCCTGCTCATAGAGCTTGACCTTGGATTCAAGGAGACAGAGTTTTTTTGCCAGTTTCCTTACATCGCTCACATCCTTGAACATTACCTGCCCCAAGGCAGCTATGATTTTGTCATTCTTCCTTATGGGGATTCTCTGGACAACCATATCCTGTCCCATAATTCGCTGTGTCACATTGATTTCAGGCTTTCCTGTCTTCACCACAATATGCATCCTCGTATTCTCAATAACATCGGTCACATGCTTGCCAATCTGTGCTTCGGGGTCAACATTCAAGAACTGGCCATAGGGTTTATTGAAATAGATGACATAACCATTGGCATCTACAACAACGACACCATTGTAGATATTGTCAAGGACGAGCTTATACAGTTCAAGCTGTTGTTCTATATTTTTAGAATTGAGAAGAGCAATGTTTTTAGCAGGTGCAAATTTGTTATCTGTACTTTCTATATTATCGGATTTACCATTCATGGTCCCCCCTATATATACTTTGCTACAGAAGTATATAAAAGTGTAGATAATTTTCTACAGTGTTCCATAATAACCAAAATATATTCTGATTGCAACAAGAAATTTATGCCTCCATGTAGACCATTAACTGATAATCATCTTGACCGTATGAATATACACCGGAACCCCAATATTTTTATTATGGCATGGAACTTGCTATATTTTTCTAACACCAGATATTATTTTGAGGTTATTACTATGTCTTTCGATATAAGAGAACCAGAAATAAAGTTTGACGATATCCTTAATGTACCTGACCCAAATTTCAATATCAATAATGTATGTATAGTCACAGGCGCAGGAAGTGGTATCGGACGGGCAACATGTATAGCTACTGCTGTTAATAAGCTCATGGTTGTAGGTCTCGATATTGATGAAAAGGGCGGGATACAGACCCAGGACATGGCACGAAAGATGGGCGGGCAGATGATTTTCATAAGGTCTGACCTCACAAAGGATAGTGACATTGAGTTATCGGTTAAAGAGGCAGCCAAGTTAGGAAGCATTAAGTATCTGGCAAATATAGCAGGTATCCAGCATATCGATTCTATAGAGAATTTCCCCATGGAAAAATACGACCTCATGATGAGTCTTATGGTAAGGGCACCATTTTACCTATCAAAGCTCACAATCCCGTGCATGAAAAAGAGTCATGAAGGTACAGGCGCAATAGGTAACATGGGGTCAATTCATGCCCATATCTCAACCCTCAACAAACCTGTGTATAATATTACAAAATTTGCCATGAGGGCTCTTTCACAGTCTATCGCAGCTGAAGGGGATGGCGAGATTCGCTCCTTTTCAGTAAGTACGGGTTTTGTAAAAACTGCCCTTGCCTTAAACCAAATACCTTCTCAGGCCGAGCAGCGTGGCATCACACCTGAAGAGGTAGTAAAAGATGTGATGATGGGTAAATCCCGCATCAAGGAGATGATGTCACCCATTGAGGTAGCAAACCTCTTTATTTTCGGATTTTCCCGTTTTGCAACCTATCTCAATGGCGGAGACCTTCTCTTTGATGGAGGTGTAGTATTAACCTATTAAGAAAAAAGAAAAGGCGTAGAACTGATTCTCTGCTCTTTATAAAGGGGCAGAAGAACAGAAATTAAATTAAGGGGGTAATTGTATGAAATCAAAGTTTTTAGGCATCGTTGTTGCAGTCGCTCTTTTGCTTGGATTTATTATCTCAGGCAATGTAGCTGCAGCAGAACCCTATCATCTCGGAGTTGCCCTTGGTTTTACAGGTACCGGGACTCTTTATAGCAAAGACCAGTTAGAGGGCATTCAGCTTGCTGTGGAAGAAATCAATGCAAAGGGTGGCTTTTTAGGAAAACACCCTATTAAAATCTTCCAGCAGGATACGCAGACAAAACCTGATGTTGGTGTAAGGACAGTAAAAGACCTGATATTGAGGGATAAGGTAAGGGCTGTTATCAATGATTATTCGAGTGCTGTCGCAGTGGCAGTGAAACCCATATGCAGGGAGTATAAGGTGCTCCATATCGCAGCCATCAGCAATTCTGAAAATATCACAAAGGTTAATTATAGCCCCTATACATTCCAGGTAGTTCCAAACACCTACATGCAGGCAAAGGCAGCATCCTATGCAGTTGCCCAAATGGCACAGAAAAAAGGATGGAAGGAATATGTTACCCTCGCTTCTGATTATGAGTGGGGAAGAGCCACACAGGAAGAGGTTGTAGCTGACCTTAAAAGGGTTGCCCCTTTCCTGAAGGTAAAGAAGGAATTATGGCCAAAACTCGGTGAGACACAATTTACATCTTTTATTACAAGCATGATGGGAATGAAACCTGATTTTGTCTATGCATGCCTTGCATCGAAGGACAACGTCACTTTTACAGAGCAGGCAAAACCCTACGGATTTTTTGACAAGATACCCTATGTTGGAAGCATGCAGAGCGTTACTGAGTTAATCACCGAGGCAAAAACGCTCCCGAGAGGTCTTGTAGCAATATCAAGGGCTCCTTTCTTCGCCCACATGGATGTCCCTATGATGGCGAGCTTTGTGAAAAACTACAGGGCAAAATTTAATGGTAAATATCCCAGTGACTGGGCTGTAATGGGATATGATGCAGTCTATGCATTAAAACAGGGTGTTGAAAAGGCAGGAACAATAGATACAGATAAAGTAAAGGATGTAATGAAAGGCTTAACCGTAGACCTCACGAGAGGAAAGCTTCAATTCAGACCTATCGATAATCAGCTTCGCTGCTCCTCCTATGTGGGTGTGGTGGGTGATGACCCTAAATACCCATTCCCCATCCTGAAAGACCTCATAGAGATCAAAGCGTCTGACTGTGAAAGACCTGAAGCTGAAATTATTGAAGCAAGGAAGGCGGAAAAGAAATAACTAAATATCGAAAGGTATAGCTATGGAATTTACATTCTTCTTTTCACAATTCATGAGTGGATTGACCTATGGGATGATGCTCTTCCTTGTTGCCTCAGGATTTTCACTCATATTTGGTGTAATGAATATCCTCAACTTTGCCCATGCAACGCTCTGGCTCATCGGTGCCTATCTCTGTTTTACCTTCTGGTCACTCATGCAGAGTTATGACATTGCCCTGTGGCTGAGCATACCGCTTGCTGCAGTGACAACAGGGGCAATAGGCTGGATTTGCGAGGTTGTGCTTATCAAAAGGCTCTACAAAAGAGAACTCCATGAACAGTTACTTATCACCTATGCCATGGCGTTGATTTTTGGCGATTTAATCAAGATTACATGGGGGCCGACTGACAAGCTCATTGTCCGTCCCCCCATTATTCAAAAACCCGTCCATTTATTCGGTGCGCCAATTGATTCTTATTTTATCTTTGTTATATTTATCGGTTTTGCAGTTGCAGTAGGGTTATGGTGGTTTTTGAAGTTTACAAAATATGGTCACATTGTTAAAGCAGCTGTTTTCAGCAGGGAGATGGTCAATGCCCTCGGCATTCCAATTCCAAGGATTTATACCTGGGTATTTACTCTCGGTATCTTCATTGCAGGACTGGCAGGTGGTATTCAATCTGCAATCGGTTCCATTACCCTTGGTATGGATATGTCCACCATCATCCAGGCCTTCTGTGTTGTTGTCATAGGTGGCTTCGGAAGCCTTACGGGAACACTTGTGGGTTCTCTGATTGTAGGTGAGGTATTCTCTTTTGCAATTCTCTACTGGCCTGATGGCGCCATGGTGCTCATCTTCGCTATTACTGCAGCTATTCTTGTCATAAGACCATGGGGACTCTTCGGAACACCTTTGAGGGCATAACATGGAAAGGAAAAAGAGTTTTATTAAACGTTACTGGCTTCCCCTGGTGCTTTTTATAATAGCTTTGCTTCTCCCTGCCCTAATACCTTCTTTCTGGGTACACGTTTTCACAGAGATACTCATACTCGGTCTCTTTGCAATTGCCTTTAACCTGATTTTTGGTTATATGGGACAGTTGAGCTTCGGTCAGGCAGCGTATTACGGCATTGGCGCTTATACCACAGGACTTCTCATGGTAAAAGCAAATTGGCCATTAATAGCGACACTACCTGTTTCCATGATAACAGCAGGAATTGGTGCATTAATCCTCGGATTTTTCTGCGTGAGGTTAAGGGGTGTTTACTTTTCCATTCTTACAATAGCCTTTGGCCAGCTCGTATTTTTTATAATATTCCAGTGGTACTCATTTACAGGAGGAGACAATGGCCTTCAGGGTATCAATCCTCCGGATTGGCTTTTCAGCGCAGTGCCATACTATTACTTCACATTGATTGTCGTTACCATAGCAAGTATTATCATTTATTTTATTACCGAATCTCCCTTTGGTTATACAATGAGGGCGATCAGGGATAATACAGAAAGGACAGAATTTATCGGTATCAATGTCCAAAGATACATGCTCATAAATTTTATAATCTCAGGTATGTTCTGTGGACTTGCCGGTGCATTATGGGGACCCTTTAACAGGAGTGTTGCCCCTGACCTGTGCGGCTGGCAACATTCAGGTACTCCTGTATTCATGGCAGTGATGGGCGGTCCTCATCACTTCCTCGGACCCATGATTGGTTCTGTCATCTTCACATTTCTCAATGCCTTTGTAACAGGTTTTACTGAATACTGGCCCCTCGTAAGTGGAATCGTGATTATTTTCGTTGTGATGCTCATGCCCGGAGGTGTCTTTGGTGTTATCAAGGAAAAGGGTTATTTTAAAGCAAAAGAACCTGTTTCGAATGGCACAAATCCCGTGGATAAAGGGAGAGATTGAAGATGAACAATAGTGTTATTCTGAAGACAGAACATTTGAGTAAATCTTTTTTTAAATATCAGGTTTTGACTGATGTGAATTACGAGCTTAAAAAGGGTGAAATTGCTGCAATCATCGGTCCCAATGGTGCAGGAAAGACAACATTTTTCAACCTTATTACCGGCTACCACACGGTAAGTGGTGGACATGTATTTTTCCGCGGGCAGGAGATTACTAACTGGCAACGCCATAAAATTGCCAGGATTGGCATTACCAGGGCATTCCAGATAAGTAACATTTATCCAAAACTAACAACCTATGAGAACGTAAGGCAGTCAATTCTTGCCCAGCAGAAACGTACGCTCAACCTCCTCACCCCTGCAGAAAAAATGGCAAAACAAGAGACTCTTGAACTTTTAGAAGTGACAGGACTTGCCAATCTCAAAGATACTGAAGCAGGCATACTTTCACAGGGGGATAAGAAAAAGCTTGAGCTCGCCCTTGCCCTTGCCTGCAAACCTGCTCTTTTACTTCTTGATGAACCAACAGCTGGTATGTCATCAGAGGAAACCCATGAGACTATGGAACTTGTAAAACGGCTTAACAAGGAGGTTGGTTTAACAATACTATTTACTGAACACGATATTTCGGTTATCTTTGGCTATGCAGAGAAACTTTCAGTCCTCCATCAGGGCATTCTCGTTGCAGAAGGCACGCCCGAGGAGGTAAGGCAGAACAAAGAAGCACAAGCATGTTATCTTGGTGAGGAGATATGATTCTCGAAGTCGATAATATGAATACATTTTACGGTACAAGCCATATCCTGTTTGATGTATCCTTACAGGTTTCACGGGGTGAGCTTGTATGCCTTCTCGGAAGAAATGGCGCAGGAAAGACCACAACAATGAGGAGTATAATGGGGCTTACACCTCCAAAGACAGGAGCAGTAAAGTTTTATGGTGAGAATGTAACCGGCATGCCACCATATGCAATAGCGCAGAAAGGCATGGGATATGTGCCTGACAACAGGTTAATCTTTCCTGACCTGACAGTAAGAGAAAATCTCCGGATAGGAATTAAAAAATCAGAGCATTTTAATGGAGAACCATGGACAATCGAAAAGATTTTTGAAATATTTCCCAAACTGAAAATACTCGAAAAACACTTCGGCGGCTATCTGAGTGGTGGCGAGCAACAGATGCTTACAATCGGAAGGACGCTCATGGGCAATCCAGACCTCATAATTCTTGATGAGCCTGTAGAGGGACTTGCACCACTTGTTGTAAAGGACTTTGCAGAACGTTTACTCAAGTTAAAGGAAATTGGAGTAACCATACTCTTTTCAGAACAGAATGTAAAGTTTTCACTTTCCATTGCAGATAGGGCTTACGTAATAGACAAGGGACGCATCAGATACCATGGTACGATTGAAGAATTGAGGAAAAACGAAGATGTGAAACGGAACTATCTGATGATTTGATATAAAGAAATTTGAAAGTATCTTTTGGAGGAGCATTATGAAACAGCCCATCTGGAAACCATCTGAAGAGAGAATAAAAAACGCAAATATGACACGATTCATTGAGTTCGTCAATAAGCGATATAACAAAAAGTTTAATGGCTATTTTGAACTCTACGACTGGTCTATAACCGATATTGCTGATTTCTGGGCAGCAGTATGGAATTTTGTTGGTATTAAGGCATCGAAACAATACGACAGGGTTGTAGAGGATTTAAGTGTATTTCCGGGTACAAAATGGTTCCCTGGCGCAGAGTTGAACTTTGCAGAAAATCTTCTAAGGTACCGGGACAATAAGGTTGCCTTTATCTTCAAATGCGAGACAAAACCATCAGTCTATATCACTTATGAAGAACTTTATAGAATTGTGGGTCGCCTTGCCAGTGCACTAAAAAAAACAGGTGTAAAAAAGGGTGACAGAGTTGTTGCATATATGCCCAATATGCCTGAGACAGCTATAGCCATGCTCGCTGCCACAAGTATTGGTGCTACATGGGCATCCTGCGGTTCAGAGCTTGGTGTCCAGGCAGTGATTGACCGCTTCAGTCAGATAGAGCCCAAAGTGCTCTTCACTGTAGATGGGTATCTCTATAAGAACAAACCCTTTCAAATGCTCGGTGATGTAAAAGAGGTTGTGGAATCAGTACCCTCCCTGGAAAAGGTCGTTGTGGTTCCTTATGTCGGTGAAAAGCCTGATGTAAGTACCATAACAGGTGGAGTCCTTTATAAAGACTTTCTTGGTGAGGGGACAACAGAAGAGATTACCTTTGAACAGGTTCCCTTCAATCACCCTGTCTGTATCATGTTCTCTTCAGGGACAACAGGAAAACCAAAGTGCATGGTTCAGGGTGTGGGCGGAATCCTCCTGAATCATTTGAAAGAGCTTATCATTCATGCAGACTTAAAGAGAGATGATACCATCATCTATATGACTGCCCCGAGCTGGATGATGTGGAACTGGCTTGTGAGTACCCTTGCAGTTGGCTCACGGGTTGTGCTTTTTGATGGAAACCCCGGGTATCCTGATTTAGGAACCATGTGGAAGCTCATCGATGATGAAAAGATAACCTTTTTTGGCACAAGCGCCACCTATATTAATTTATTGAAGAGTCAGGGATTCAAACCAAAAGAGAAGTATAACCTCGGTTCATTGAAGTCTATAGGTCAGACTGGTTCTGCCCTCTCTCCAGATGGATTCGAATTCGTATACCAGCACATAAAAAGTGATGTCCATTTCAACTCCCTGTCAGGGGGAACTGATATTAATGGTTGTTTTGTTATTGGCTCGCCCGTTCTGCCGGTATATGCAGGAGAGCTTCAGTCACCAGCCCTGGGTATGAAGGTTAAGGCATATGATGAGAAGGGTACTCCTATTTATGATAAGCAGGGCGAACTTGTCTGTGAAGCACCAGCACCATCCATGCCTCTCTATTTCTGGAATGACCCTGATATGAAGAAGTATAAAGATGCGTATTTTGCCGTATATCCGAATGTATGGCGCCATGGAGATTACATAGAATTCTACAGTGATACAAAGGGCATAACATTCTTTGGCCGTTCCGATGCCATATTAAAACCATCAGGTGTCAGGATAGGCACGGCTGAAATCTATAATATAGTGGAGAAATTTCCTGAGATAGCTGATAGTGTTGCTATAGGTCAGAATTGGGAAGGCGACCAGCGGGTACTCCTTTTCGTGAAACTTGCCCCTGGAGCAACCCTGACCGATGAATTGAAGAATAAAATAAAAATAGCTCTCCGGGACAAAGCATCGCCCCGTCATGTACCAGCCATGATTATTGATATACCTGATATACCTTATACCTTTAACATGAAAAAGGTGGAAAGCGCCATTACCAATATAGTCAACGGTAGAGCTGTTACGAATAGAGATGCACTGGTAAATCCCCAGTCCCTTGATTACTTTGAAAAGATTTTGCCCACAGTTCAGAAATGAAAGAGAGAGATATATGTGGGCTATTAGCTATAGGAGGTACCCATGTTTGTATCTGACTGGATGAACACAAAGGTTTTTACAGTAAGCCCTGATGACAATATATCACTGGCAATCAAACTCCTGAAAGAGAAGAACATAAATGTCCAGTTTTTTCTCATTTAGAC
>DHGO01000073.1:9710-13402 GCA_002402795.1 Deltaproteobacteria bacterium UBA4796 | reverse complement strand
ACCCGGTGCAGGAAAGGGCACAGTGGCTAAACAACTTACTGCATACGATGGATCGGTACAGATTTCCACAGGTGATATTCTGAGAAATGCAGTGAAGGCAAAAACAAAGTTAGGCATGGAAGCAGAGGGCTATATGGAGCGGGGAGAACTTGTGCCAGACAAACTCATTATGGATATAATGGAGGCAAGACTCCAGGAGCCTGATTGCAAAAAAGGATTTCTACTCGATGGATTTCCACGAACCATACCGCAGGCAGAAGCATTGAAGAAATTACTTGGTCGATTGAATTTGAAACTCGATGCGGTGATTAACCTTGATGTTCCCAGAGATGTCATTCTTGACAGATTAGCGACAAGGAGAACCTGTTCAAACCCAGAGTGTCAGGAAATTTACAATATCAAGAGCAAACCACCTTCACCGGACGGTAAGTGCCTTAAATGCGGCTTTCCTGTTGTGCAACGCGCTGATGAGACTGTGGAAGCAATCACGAAACGCCTCGAAACATACAATGAAAAGACAGCCCCTCTCATTGATTTTTATAAGAAGGAAGGGCTTCTCAAAACCATCAACTCATTAAGCAGCGAGGAGATTGTATCGCAGATTATAGCATCGGTAAAGTAGCCATAGCATGCAGTTTGGAATTTCAACATTCTTTTATACGCGCAAACCAGTTCGCGAGGTCATACGTGAGGCACTATCAGCAGGTATAACCGCAATAGAACTCATGTATGACCTTCCCCAGGCAGGTCAGATGGATAGCAGTTTCATCGATACCATGTGTGCCTATAAGGAGCAGGGCGTTGTATTTTCTATGCATGCCCCTTTCCTGGAAGTCAATTTAGGAAGTTTTTTTAAAGAGATACGGGATTTTTCCCTGAAACGAATTAAAAAAGCCATTGATGTAGCTTGCCGAATCGGGTGCGACCCGATTGTTCTTCACCCTGGTTATACATTCATGTATAAAATTGAAGATATATGGCTTACTACATATGATTATTTTATAGAGGATTTACATGAGATTGTACACTATGGTACTGAGAGAGATTTACGAATTGGTCTCGAAAATGTGTATATACCCCATTTCTTTTTTTCTTCCCCCACTCAATTCAAACAATTTCATAGCCTGATACCTGGTGTTCACTGTACCCTTGATATAGGGCATGCATTTCTCACAAAACGATTAAAGGGTGAGCAAGACCCTGAAGGCGCCATGTTGAACGATATAGATGAAATAGGGATAGACAATATTATTCATGTCCATATTCACAACAATAATGGGTTAAGAGATGACCATCTTTTTCTCACAGGCCAGATTGACTTGAGAAGGATTCTGCAAGGGTTATCAGAGAGGGGTTACAATGGTAAGGTCATCATAGAGAGTTATGATATGGAAGAGCATGGCATAGACAGGATCATTGAAAAACTTAAAAGTATTGCACCCTGTCACGGAAAAATATAGCCACCATACATTTATAGTTCTAATTTTTGAAAGCAGGGTTGTTGTATTTCTATTTAGCTCATCTTATAACAGAGACCCAGAAGATATAGGTTAACGGTGCAAGGAGTGTGGATAAGGTAACCGCACTGGAAGCAAGGTCTTTATCGCCACCCAATTCATGAGCCAGAACATAGGAGGTAACTGCTGTGGGCGTTGCAAGAAGCAAAACACCCGGCAACCCATCTTTTGGAGAGATAGAAAATATTTTGCACAGGACGAGGGAAAAGAAGGGAAGTACCAGAAGTTTCAGAAAAGAGACTAAAAGAGAGAATCGTAAAGCGCTTTTGAGCCCGCTGAATGACATGGAGGCCCCAATGATAATAAGTGCCATGGGCAGGGCAATATTAGCTATAATTACCATGCTTTTAAAAAGAACCTGCGGAATTTGTAAATTGATATAGAGGACCAAAAGCCCTAAAAAGGTTGCAATAATCACCGGTGTTTTAATGATGGAAAGTAAGGCCTTCACTGTACTCTCGTGTTTTTGAGAAGCCCAGGAAATTATAACAATAGCCATAATATTGTTGACCAGTATCAGGAAACCAACCAGAATACTCCCCCTTTTAAACCCTTCTTCACCGAGCAGGTAAAAAAGAACTGCAAGGCCTATATAGGATACGTTTCCATGGAAAGTGGTTTGTACGAAACTACCAAGCCTTCCCTTTTTTAAACCGGTAACGAATCCAAGGAAGAGAGAAAGAGCTATCATCATAATCGTCGGAAGGATTACACATAGTATAGGACAGAGGGCAACATCAGTAATATTTGCCTTTACAATGCCCGTGAAGATAAGGAAGGGCAGGCTAATAATAAATATAAATTTATTTGCTTCCTGAATAAAAAGGGTTGTGAGAAATCCCTTTTTCTGAATGAGTAAGCCGAAAAGGATAATAATAAAAATTGGGATTATGGTTTCGATAACAGCCATATATGTGTACTCATTCTCTCAATGCCCCATTCCATATTTCGAAGGCTGGAAATTCTGTTAGCCGTTCCTCTTTTTTGTAAAATATAACATAGGTCATTGTCTTGTAGCGTGTGAAAAAACCCTTATTGGAAGCAAGCACCCTTTCTCTCCAGGTACCTGAATTAATGTAGTATCTATGGAGATTATTATGAAAACCTAAAAACGCAACATGCTCCTTGTGTGTATGTCCATAGACGACATAAAGGGATGCCTCCTTTTCAGCCATTTCTTCATAGTGCGATTCTTTCATCTCAAAATAGGAGAAAACCTTTAAAAGCTTTTCTATCCAGCTTACAGAGAGAAACTTTGAAAGATGGAGCAAATACTGGAGCTTATCAGCCTCATCAAAAGGATGGTATATATCATGTTTTGCAATCCATTGTTTCACATAAGGGAGGGAAAAGAAATAATCAATTGTTGTTCCTATTGATTTTTCTATGACATATTTTACTTCGTAGTCTGTGTATGTGGTATGCAGATAATCAAAAATGCGCCACTGGGGTCTAATATCCTCGATGCTTTTAAGTTCATCTGCAAGCTCAGGAAGTTGCTCTTTTATAAAAAAGGGTAACCTCACAAAAAGCTCTACTGTATTTACATCACCGATCGGAATACCACCGTTTTCAAAATTATAGGCATCGAATTCATGGCCATGCCTTATGGTAACACCATAGTCTTGATTTTCATAGGCTCCATCAACAATCATTACGTGACCAACGGTATCAGAGAGCATGGTTTGATAATCTTCTATTTCTTTTAACATCCTGTCATGGTTGCCAGGCACCATGATTTTTGTTACAGGTACTGAAAAGAGTTCTTCTGCCTGTTTTATTGTGTTCAGACTTGTTCGGTTTGTTTTTATGATGTTGTTAAGTATCTGCTTTAAATGCTTCTGGTAATGTGATTTATTCTCCTTGCTCCATGCTCCTTGCTCCATGCCTGGGCCGTTCCACGGTTTTTCTTTCTCATCCACGTTTATCCAGTAGTCACTTCTCAGAAGGTCAAAGGTATCCCCTGCAAAGACAATAACCAGTTCTTTATATTCATTTCTCATGCTTCCCTTTATGTAATCGAAAAAATGAGAAAAGGCACGATGAGAAACATTGAGTGATGTTGTTTCGTCATTGAAGTGTAAATCGCTAATTACGATAAGCATGAAAACTTTTTACCATGGTAAGAAAAATTGTTTCAAGTAAATTAGTTCATTTTATAATAACTACTTGACA
>DHGO01000073.1:0-9694 GCA_002402795.1 Deltaproteobacteria bacterium UBA4796 | reverse complement strand
TATTAATGTTAAAAGATAATATAATTGTAGAGTTACAAAAAATTGTGGGAAAGGATAATGTGCTGACTTCACAAGAAGCACTCAAGGTATATTCCTACGATGGCACTACAAGCTGGATACATGAACCTGATGTGGTAGTCTTTCCAACAAGCTCGAGAGAAATATCAGAAATTATGAAGCTTGCCAATCGCGAGAAAATTCCAGTAACACCGAGGGGTGGAGGTACAAATGTAAGTGGAGGCTCTATACCCATCAAGGGTGGCATTGTACTGTGTACCACAAAGATGAACAGGATACTTAACATAGATAAGGAGAACCTCTCCGTCACTGTGGAACCAGGCGTGGTACTTCAGGATTTAAACTTAAGGCTTGCCAAAGAAGGACTTTTCTTCCCCCCTGACCCCCAGAGCTTTTTAGGTGCAACCTTAGGTGGTGTCCTTGCAGAAAACGGAGGTGGTCCTGCATGCGTTAAATATGGCGTTACAAAACAGTATGTCCTTGGCCTTGAGGTGGTTCTGCCCACAGGGGAAATAATAAATGTGGGTGGCAGGACAATAAAGAACGTAGTTGGTTATGACCTTCCCTTGCTCTTTGTAGGCTCTGAAGGTACCCTCGGAGTGATAACAAGGGCAGAACTGAAGGTAAACCCCCTGCCCCCTTCAAAAAAGACGATCATGGCTGTATACGGAGACATTGTCATGGCAGGGGAGACAGTTTTCCGTGTCTTAGAAAACGGTGTGATCCCTGCCAAGATAGAACTTATTGATAACTGGGTGATAAATAGAATAGAGGAGATGATGCCCCTTGGTCTGCCAAAGGATGCGGAGGCAGTCCTACTCTTTGAATGCGACGGTATCCCTGAGGCAGTGGAGAAGGAGACAGAGAAAATATTGGAGGTTGCAAAGAAGTATGGTGCAAAAGAAACAAGAGTAGCAAAGGATATGGATGAGGCAATGAGGTACTGGAAGGCAAGGAGTGCAGGTTTTGCGGCAGTATTCGGTAAAGCCCCGACTGTTTTTGCAGAGGATGTGACGGTTCCCAGGGGTAAGATACCTGATTTCATAAGGAAGGTAAGAGAGATTGCAAAAAAGTATGACGTTGAGTACAATGTACTGGGTCATGCAGGAGATGGTAACCTCCACCCCTCCATCCTGACAGACATAAATAATAAAGAGCATTACGAAAGGTCAGTAAAGGCCTTAGAAGAGGTCATAGAGGCTGCTGTGGAATTAGGTGGTGTCCTTTCAGGTGAACATGGCATAGGTCTTGAGAAGGCAAGGTTTTTGAGGAGGACGATGGACCCTGTGGTAATTGACATTATGAAGAAGATAAAGGGTATTCTCGACCCGAACAATATAATGAACCCTGGAAAGATCTGGGAATAGAGGCATACATGAGAGAGATAAAAGAACTGAAAAAGGTAGAGAAATACGTAAATCAGTGCATGAAATGTGGTTTTTGTAGCTTCTTCTGTCCTGTATACCAGGAGGAAAGGGAGGAGACATCTGTTGCTCGGGGTAAAAACTATCTTGCCAAACTTGTTCTGAAGGGTGAACAGGAATTTACTGATGAACTGGGTGAGATTATCGGGAAATGCCTTCTCTGTAAAAGGTGCGTGGCAAACTGTCCTGCTAAGGCGCAGATTGACAGGGTCGTTGTTGCTGCCCGTGCAGAGATGGTAAAAAATAAAGGCTTGGGGTTTATAAAGAATTTCGCCTTCAGAAAGGTGATGAATAATAGAAAAGCCTTTGGCAAATATGTAAAGCTTGCACGGGCTTTTCAATGGCTCCTTCCAAAAACAGAAGGTAAGATAAGGCACCTTCCAGATTTTTTAAAAGCCCTTGGACAGGGGAGGAATATCCCTGAGCTTGCTGATACATTTTTAAGGGATCAAGTAAAAGAAGTTAATAAGCCTCAAGACGGCAAGGAGCCGAAGATGAGGGTTGGTTTTTTTATGGGATGCGCAACAGACTTTATCTATCCTGACCTTGGATTGAAGATCATCGATTTTCTTACCAAACACGGGATTGAGGTTATTGTGCCTCAGGGGCAGAACTGCTGCGGTGCTGCTATTTATTTCAGCGGAGATTTTGAAACAGGGAGGCAACTGGCTGCAGCAAATATAAAAGCCTTTGATAATGTTGATTATATTGTTACTGGTTGCGCTACCTGCAGTTCCACCCTCAAAGATTATGCCAAGTATCTGCCGGATAACGAAGAACAACAAAAGGCATATGAAGCCTTTGCAAAAAAGGTAAAAGATTTAACAGAGTTCATTATTGATGTGCTGAAGATGAAGCCTGAAGATTTTAAGCTCAAAAAAGAATTTGAAGGTAAGGTAGCAACATGGCACGACCCATGTCATCTTATACGCTACCAGGATATCAAGGACCAACCAAGGGAGATATTAAAGGGGCTGAAAGGTCTGAAATATGTTGAGATGCCGAATGCTGACCTGTGCTGTGGTATGGGTGGTTCATTCAGTATATACCACTACGATATTACAAAAAAGATTGCAGATAAGAAGATGGATGGCATTAAAGCAACCAATGCAGATATTGTGGTTACTGCATGCCCTGGATGTATGATAAACCTCATTGACAACGTATTGAGGAACAAGATGCCTCAGAAGGTATACCATCTGCTGGAGCTTGTTGAGTAGAAGAGAGTTTAAATAAGAAACATTATTCATAGCGGTTATTTAAATATAAACATTTTACAGGAGGTAAAACTATGAAATACGGCCACTGGTTAACAGCAAAAGATGTATTAAAAGTAAATGCATTTAAATGGCCTGATAAAATAGGCGCCAAGGATTTGTATAAGGCATATACCTTCAAACAGTGGAATGAAAGGGCTTGTAGACTTGCTAATGTATTATCTGGTATGGGCCTTAAAAAGGGCGACAGGTTTGCTGTCCTTGCTTATAACTGTGTGGAGTGGATGGAGATATATGGGGCTGCTGCAAAGGGTGGATTTATCTGTGTCCCCATTATGTTCAGGCTCGCACCTGCTGAGATGGAATACAACATAAACCATAGCGAATGTAAGGCATTCATCGTCCAGGCAGGCAAGGATCCGAGAAACAATAAGGAATACCCCTGGATAGAGATGGTAAATGGCATGAAGAAGAATCTGCCCACAGTAAAAAACTATATATCCTTTGCAGTAGACAACCCCCATTACGATGGGTATACCTCTTATGAGGACGTCATAGCATCTGCATCTCCTTCAGAACCAGCAGTCGCTGTGGATGCAGATGACATATGGGTCAACATGTATACAGGAGGTACTACAGGGAAACCAAAGGGGGTTTTGAAGAGCCACGCAAACCTCTTTGCTCAGTACTTTATCATGATCTATGACCACCTGTTCAACTTTGATGATATAAATCTTCTTGTTATGCCATGCTGTCATATAAACTCCATCTTCTATTCATTTGTGGTTACCTGGATAGGCGGTACTGTTATGGCCTATAACATGGTAAGCTTTGACGCTGAAGACCTGCTCAAGACATTTTCAGACCACAGGGTCACCTTCACATCCCTTGTACCTACCCACTATATCATGATGCTTGCCCTTCCTGACGAGGTCAAGGCAAAATACGATCTCTCTTCTATAAAGAAGCTGCTTATATCTTCTGCACCTGCAAGGAGGGATACTAAGTTAGGGATCCTCAAGATGTTTCCCAATTCTGAACTCTATGAGGCCTATGGTTCAACAGAGGCAGGTATAGTTACGGTTCTTAAACCTCATGAGCAGCTCACAAAATTAGGTTCCTGTGGCAGGGAGGTAATAGGCTCTGATATCATAAGGTTCTATGATGAAGAGGGTAAATTGATTACAGAGCCGAACAAGATAGGTGAACTATACTCAAGAAGCCCTCAGATATTCGACGGCTACTGGAAAGACCCTCAGAAGACTGCAGAGTCGATGAGAGATGGTTTTTTTACTGCAGGAGATATGGGATATAGAGATGAGGACGGGTATGTTTACCTTGTAGACAGGAAGGCCAATATGATCATTACGGGTGGTGAGAACGTATACCCGTCAGAGGTGGAGAACGTGGTAGGTAGCCATCCAAAGGTAAAGGATGCAGCAGTGATAGGTGTGCCTCATGAGAAGTGGGGTGAAGCAGTAACAGCGGTTATTGTACTTCATGAGAAGCAAACAGCCACCCCCGAGGAGATAGTAAACCACTGCAAGGGTAAGATCGCAGGCTTCAAGGTCCCGAAAAATATTATCTTTATCAAGGATGAAGAGATGCCAAGAAGTGGCGCAGGTAAAATCCTCCATCGGATTTTACGTGAGAAATACGGAAAGTGGAGTGACCACGTATAATAAAAACTAAAGAATTCAAAAACTAAGGGTTCAAGAGTTCGAGTGCTTTTAATCCACTCGAACTCTTGAATATCTTTACCTGATCTATTCACTTTTAACTATTCACTGCTTTTAAGATATGTTATAAGATTGAGAAATGAACGATTACTCCCTGTACCTTAAAGTGGGTGACCATGTATTTCATAAGCATAATACTCGATGGGGTGTGGGTGTTGTGACAGAGGAACGGAGATCAGAAGTACCGGGTGGTTTCTGCTATGCGCGTATCGTGTTCCAGGACGGAAAGATGCGGGTATTTGATAATAACTTCAGGAGCGAAAATTGCTGTTATTATAAAGGGTTGGAAAAGTTAGGAGAAAAAGAAAAAAAGAGAATTATCAAAGAGGGTAGACAGAAAAGGACAATTTCACTGGATAAAGAAGAAAGACGTATTCTCATACAGAAAATCTATCGGATGTTAAAGGAAAAAAACGAAGAATAAGAAATGGATAAAAAGGACATTGAACTTACAAAGCATGTCCGGGGAGCTGGCTGAGCATCAAAGATAGGTCCGGGCGACCTTGCCAGCATACTCTGCGGCATTGAGATACCAGAAGATACGAATGTTCTTGTGGGAATCGAGGGATTCGAGGATGCAGGAGTCTATAAAATCACCAACGATATTGCTATCGTACAGACTGTAGATTTTTTCACCCCTGTTGTGGACGACCCTTACTGGTTTGGACAGATAGCAGCGGCAAATGCCATGAGTGATATCTATGCTATGGGTGCAATACCTAAAACAGCTTTAAATATTGTGTGCTTCTCGCCAAAACAATACGATATTTCTGTGCTGAAGGAGATATTGAGGGGTGGCATTGATAAGATACGGGAGTCAGGTGCAAGTCTTTTAGGCGGACACAGTGTGGATGATGAAGAGGTAAAATATGGTCTTGCAGTTACAGGTATTGTTCATCCGGATAGGATTATAAGAAACGAAGGGGCATGTCCTGGTGATATTCTCATTCTTACGAAACCTCTCGGCACAGGTATTTTAAATACAGGTATCAAAGGAAACATGGTTCGCCATGATGCCATTGAGAAGCTCATTTCTGTTATGGCTGAGC
This sequence comes from Deltaproteobacteria bacterium UBA4796, assembly GCA_002402795.1. Classification (GTDB taxonomy): domain Bacteria; phylum Desulfobacterota; class Syntrophorhabdia; order Syntrophorhabdales; family Syntrophorhabdaceae; genus UBA8905. Next base: position 4,247 of record DHGO01000073.1, on the reverse strand, counting down.
TCAATAGAAGGGCATCTGAGGCTATGCTCTCTGTTGAAACCCATGCTGCAACAGATGTGACAGGTTTTGGTCTTGCGGGGCATCTGAAAGAGATGATTAAAGAGAACATAGGTGTTGAACTCTATCTCGATAAGCTTCCTTACTTTGAAGAAGCCCCTTATCTTGCACAGTCTGGTTTTATACCAGGTGGCCTTTACAGAAACAGAGACTTTTATAAAAACTTTGTTGAGGGCAAACGAGAAGGCTTTCTATACGATATTATCTTTGATCCCCAGACATCGGGTGGTCTAATGTTTGCCATTCCCCCACAAGGGGTTGAGAGATTTGAAAGAGCTACCCAAGGGGTTGGGTTATCCTCCTGGGTCATAGGCAGATTTATAGAGGAACCAAAGGGGAGAATTATTCTTATCTAATTTTTCAACAGATTTTATTGTTTTGAGTACCACTGAAAATTATTTCTTCCTTTCTGCTTTGCCAGATACATAGCAGAATCTGCATTTCTAACAAGATTATCTGGATCCCCATCATCAGGGTAAATTGCTATCCCGATACTGGTTGTAATCGAGATTGTATGGCCATTAATCTGAAAGGCTTTCTGGAAAAGTTCGATAATATTCTGGGCAATTACAAATGCATCCTCTATCTGATTGAGTTCAGTCAATATCAAAATGAATTCATCACCGCCCAGGCGGGCAACTGTATCAGTTTTTCGTAATAGCTCAGTAAGACGTTCAGCAACAGCCTTAAGAAGCTTATCCCCTGTATCATGGCCCAGTGAATCATTCACATCCTTGAATCTGTCTAAATCGAGCATCATCACTGCAAGCCTTTTCTGATGACGTTTTGCGCGGGCAACTTCAATGGAAAGGCGGTCATTGAATAATAGCCTGTTTGGGAGCCCGGTAAGATAGTCATGGTAGGCTAAATGTCTGATTAAATCTTCTATTCTTTTACGCTCGGTAATGTCGCGAACAATTCCCTGATACCCCACAATACCCCCTTCTTCATTTCGCTTGGGAGTTACAGTAAGAAGACAATCTCTTAAACTACCATCCTTTTTGCGAAGTTTAAGTTCAAAATCTCTCACAGCTCCCTTTTTCTTTATCTCCTTCTTAAACTTTTCACGGTCTTCTATGGTTGCATATGTGTCCTTTGCATTGCGCTTCATAACTCCTTCCCTTGTGTCGCCGAAGAGGTCTAAAAAGGATTGGTTTACCTCAACAAACCTGCCATCTTTTGCGGTAATGTATATTGCATCCCTTGACTCCTCAAAAAGGGAACGAAATTTTCTTTCACTTTCCAGAAAGGCAATCTCTGTTTGTTTTCTTTCAGTTATATCTTCAAAAATGCCTACAATGCCTTTTTCTCTTAAGGTTTCACCTATTCTTGAAGCGCTTACCCTGCACATAATATCTCTGCCATCCTTCCTTCGACATGGAAATTCTTCAGAATAGGATTGCTGTTTCTCAAGGACAGGATAAAAATCTCCGCCTATCTTCTCATAATCTTCATCGGTTCTGTATAAGATTCTTGTACTTCTGCCAAGCACCTCTTCTGCTTTCCAGCCAAAGACAGCCTCAACTGCATTATTGGCAAATATAATTTTACGTTCCCTTAAACCAATGACTGCGTGGGGTATGGCACTTAGAATAGATGACTCGAGTTCTTGCAGCATCTTTAAAGACTTCTCTGACTCTTTTCGTTCGGTTATATCTCTAACGATAGCCTGTAAAAATAATTCGCTACCCTGTCTAATACTATTTAGACTTACCTCTGCATCAAAAGGTGTTCCGTCGTACGTACAGTGCAACCACTCGAAAAACTGTGGTTCCCCTGATAAGGCTTTATTGATCTTTTCAAGAGCTTTCTCTCTGGAATCACGTCCATCAGGCTGGTATGGGGGAGAGAACTTATACGGTGGTTGATTTATTATCTGTTCGCGGGTACATTTGAATATATCCAGTGTGCGATTATTACATTCAATGAATCTATCATCTTTCATAAGGAATATTGCATCATTTGCATGGTCGAAAATAGCCTTATATCTTACCTCACTGTCCATCCTTGCCAATTCTGTTTTTTTGTAGTCTGTGATATCCATTACAAAAATTCCAATCTGTGTTACCTTGCCAGTTATATCAAATATAGGGCAGTAGTAGTTCATGTAATGCCTGCCTGCACGGGTATCTTCAAAATAGGCAGGCTTACCTGAAGAAGCCGCTTCATCTGCCTTTTCTTTTCTTTTTTGCTATATCAGGAGGAAAATAATCATATTGACAGGTGCCAACTGACCTGTCGACAGTTGTATTGAGTCTCTCAGCTACTGATTTATTTGCTGCAAGGACTATCCCGTCTGTATCTATTATAAGTATTGCTTCAGGGTTAGCGTTGATAAGTGTTTGTAATGTTTCTATACCCATCACCGCCATTATGAGTCCCCCTTGACGTAACTACTCACCCCTTCTAACCGCAAGGTATATTGTTTCCAGTAAAAAATAATATAAAGCCCATGTAATGTAAATAGATCTGTGGATTATTTTCTTGACAACATAGTAAATTGAGTCTATGCTGTTGATCGAACGCATTATGAAAGGGTCAACAGCAATGAAGAATTACTTTGGATCAAAGGGAACATCAGGATTATATCAGGCCATTATCGCCATGATGCCGCCGCATGACACCTATATTGAAACACACCTGGGAGGGGGAGCGATAATGCGGCGCAAGCCAGCTGCATTACATAATATCGCCATTGACCTTGATATAAATGCCCTTAGAGCCTTCAAGTGTGAATACCCGGTTAGAAAGATACATGGTTGCGCCCATAAATTTCTCTCCACGTATATCTTTAGTGGACGTGAACTGGTGTATTGCGATCCCCCATATCTTCAATATACACGCACCTCAAGCCGTCGTTATCGTTTTGAATATAACAAGCAGGATCATATTGATCTGCTTAAGTTGCTCAAAAGGCTTCCCTGTTCGGTTATGCTCTCAGGTTATCCATCCCGTCTTTACGATGAGCTATTAACGGGTTGGAAGAGTATTGAACTGCAGGTAATGAATCATGCTGGTGTAAGAACCGAAAAGATCTGGTTTAACTTTACACCTGACCGAGTGTACTGGTCGAGATATGCAGGCAAAAACTTTACAGATCGACAACGCATCAAACGTAAGGCAGAAAATTGGGGAAGACGTTATCAGGCGCTTCCTTATGCAGAACGGCTGGCCATACTTTCCTCGATAATGGCTGTCGAAGCCCAGATAGAGACATAAGCTGCCATGCCAAGCGTCAATAAGCAATCTCTTTAGAGAAGAGTTTGAACAGATCAAGGAGAGATTCGAAACCCTCTCGAATGAGGGCACAATCGCACATGAAACAACCGCCTTGTTTCAATCTATGATCATGCTGTTTGAACTGCTGATAGCTGTGTTCATGGAGAAAAAGACTCGAAAGGATAACCGCAACTCCAGTATTCCTTCGTCACAAACCGACAAAGACAGGACCTTTACCGGTGCCCACAGTAAAGGTGGAAAACATAATGGTGAGATATCCGAAAATATGCGCACTGTAGAAACAATCCAGGTTGCCGAAATTAAAGATTGTCAATTTTGCAGTGAACCTTTGGAGGACATCCCCTCTATCGGCTATGAACGACGCACCAAGATTGATATCATCTTTGAGAAGGTGGTCAGCCATATAGATGCCGAGATCAAGATCTGTCCCAGATGCAAGATGGAAAACAAGGGACGTTTTCCGGAAGATATGGCAGGTCCTATGCAGTATGGTCAAGGGATTAAAGGGTATATGATGAATTTGTTATTTGCCCAGATGATATCGCTGAAGCGGCTGCAGCAATTGATCCAGACGATGATCGGTCAGGTAATTGCTGAGGCGACCATCCTGAAATACGTTATTCAACTGTACCAGGTGTTGGAGGAATGGGAACAATTATCCATTAATCAACTACTGCAAATGCCCATTATGCACGTGGATGAGACATCATTGCGGGTGGATCGAAAGAATCAGTGGATACATGTATACTCGGCAGGCGACATCACGCTGAAATTTCTGCACCCTAAGCGAGGTCAAGAGGCGATTGAGGATATCGGCATTATTCCCCGTTACGGAGGCGTAGTGATTCACGATTGCTGGCAGTCCTATCTCTCTTATGATCATTGCGGACATGGTCTATGTGGCTCTCATTTGTTGCGGGAACTCACCTTTATTGTGGACTCAAATGGGT
>DHGO01000043.1 GCA_002402795.1 Deltaproteobacteria bacterium UBA4796 | reverse complement strand
GCTGTTTATTGTTTCAAGAGGAGACGCTTGAGAAATCTGCCAGTTCTGACAGAATTTGCATCTCAGGTTGCAGCCTGCACTGGCAATTGAAAAGCTGAGTGTCTCAGGCAGGACATTGAAAAATGGTTTTTTTTCTATAGGGTCAACATGTATTGCACATGGAGAAGCATAACCAAGAGAATAGAGTCTTCCTTTTATATTCTTCCTTGCACGGCAGAAACCTGTTTCACCATCTGAAAGAGTACATCCCCTCGGGCACAGAAGACACCATGTTGTATTCTTCTTCTCATCCAGCCTTTGATAGTAAAGGGCTTCTTTTGAGGATGAACTATCTTTTAAAGGTATTTCTTTTGCTTCAAGCCTTAAAGCTAAGGGTGTCAGGCAGGCTATCTTTATAAAATTTCTTCTGCTTATCATCAGAACCCACCTTAATTATTTGAAAAGAATTATACTATCTTTCAGGAAAAGTCATCAATAACAAAAGGCTGCTAAATTTTAAGACTGCAAGCATGATAGAGCCTGCAAGTAAGCCAAGTATCGGCAGGAGTATAAGACCTCCAATAATACCACCAATACATCCGCCGACAAGGTCAAGACTGTATAAAAGGCCAACACTCCATTCTATGGATGTAACTTCAGAATTTAAACTGCTACCTCCTCTGAGATAAATCCTGTTTGCAAGGGGAAATTCTATTCCTGTCAGAAAGCCGGATAGGAGAAGCAGAAATAAAAAAAGAATATGGATATATATGGAACTGAAAGAAAATATAAAGTCCAGGTAATAAAAGAGCAGAAAAAGAGAAAGAGAGAATACGATTATTGCTATCTCTAAGGCTTTGAACAGCCTGACTTCTTTATGTATACGCCCGAAACGAGATGTAATTGCCATACCCCCTGCCGCCATACCACCCATAAATGTAGTAATGAGAAGCCCGATTTCATAAAAGATATAGCCATAGAATATCTGGAAACTGAAGATAAGGATTAATTCAAAAATCATGGCAGTAAAGCCTGTGGTTGCAATTGCATATGGGATACTGACCTTTCTATATTTTTTTTGAAGTAAAAGAAAAAAACCGAAGATGACGATTATGAAAAAAACGATCGATGAAAGCTTTATTCTTTCAGCATGGTCAAAAATTGTCTTTAATGAAGGTGAAAAGAGGAGATTGCTGTAGGCAATATTGTAAAATAGACCCTTAGGAGTGAAATCCCTGTTGAGAGATGTCTCTGCATCTTTCATTGAATTAAAGAACCAGTTCTGCCATCTCTCATGCATGCGATACTTGAGATGGGTAAGGGTAATAAGGTTTGTCCTGATTTTGTTTGTCTTTAATCTGTAATTGAGGAGAGAAGGGGATATGCGAGAAATATCCTCTGAATCCGAAACCATAAAAATATTAATATCGCCAGGGACAACAAATTTGTAAGGAAAAACCTTCCCGAGGGTTTGAAGGATGCAGGTATTGAGCTTTTTCAATTCTCTACTGTAATAAGCGAGAGAGCCTGTCAAAGTGATTGCTAATATTCCCTTCTCTTTCAATATATTCTTTATGCTTTTGAAAAATTCTTCAGTAAAAAATCTGTTTGTCTGAAGGGTTTGGGGAGGAGAAAGACCGAGAAGTATAACATCGTATTTTACAGGAGTCTCTTTTATGAAGACTCTACCATCCAGATAATGAAGATGAACACGGGGGTCACTTAGTTCTTTTTCAGTAAGTGGTGTTGAAAATTTTTTGATTGTCTTTAACATCAGGGCATCGATTTCAATATAATCTATCCTTTTTACATTGGGATATTTGAGAATTTCATTGATTAAGCCACCTGCTCCTCCACTTAATACAAGGACTGTTTCTGGAGACTGGTAGGAAAGCAATGGAAAGTGGGCAAATTCTTCAACAAATGTGATATCCGGGATAGGTGTTGTAATTATAGGAATTCCGTCAGAAAAAAATGTATACTGGTTTTCGCTTTGGATGACAACGATGTTCTGGTAAAAGGAGTTTTCATAGGAGATCACATTTTTGTCCTGCCATTGTTTTTTTATTGAAAGAAGATGAATATTTTCTGCCCCTTTTCCTGCAAGGAAAATGAAAGAAAGTGCAAGGACCAGAAGAATGGATATTAATGAAAGTCGCCCTCTAAAAGTGCGAAAAGATGAAATTAAAAAAAGACAGGAAATTGCACTCAAAAGCATTATACCTATAGCTATTTGAAAAGAATTGAAATAGGGGATAAATAAAAGGTTTACAAGTATTCCGCCAATGATTGTTCCAAGTATCTCATAAAAATATACCTTGCCTATGGAGGACGAACCTTCTTTTGTTATTTGATTGTGAATAGAACATGCGAGTGTGAAAAGAAAACCATGAAGAAATCCTGTGGGCAAAAGGACGAGGAAAGAGGAATATAGAATCGGTATTATGCCTACCCCTATCTCCGAAGGTATTCCTGTAAGGATTTTGATGATTCGTGTAAAATAGATACTTATGGGAAAGAATATTGAAAAGAGGATTATTAAGAATACAAACATTCCAATGTTTTTTTCTATCTTCCTTCCCCATCTTCCTCCAGTATAGGCACCTATAGCCTCCCAGATGACCCAGGAGCCTATGATAACGCCTATGGAAAATTCATTGCCTGAAAAGATAATGAGCAATTCACGAAGCAGTATTGTCTGGGCAACAATCCCGCCTAAGCCCACAACAAGAAGGGATGAAATAAAATAATAAAGCATCTTCCTATTCACTGATTATACATTATAGGGTAACAAATTTATTTCTTCTACCTTTTTGTATTAACTGAATTGCCTTGTATAGGTCATCATGGGTATGATATAAAAATGAACGGGAGAGATGTCCGAGAGGCTTAAGGAGCACGATTGGAAATCGTGTGTACGTGCTAAAACGCGTACCGAGGGTTCAAAT
>DHGO01000133.1:1196-9801 GCA_002402795.1 Deltaproteobacteria bacterium UBA4796 | reverse complement strand
CCTTCACTGCATTTCTCAGGATATCACCTGTGGAAATCTGCACTGATCCATCGTATGCAGTAAGTTGTTTAGCCACTGTACCTTTTCCTGCACCGGGTGCACCCAATAAAACGATTTTCATTTCTTATTCCTCCTTGTCTCTTTGAATTCTTTGGTGTAAGGTCTGCACATTATACAACGATTTTAAAAATTCAAAAACATAAATCTCCCACAGGGGTATCCTTGTTTCATTCTTAAAAGTGGTGATATAATAAAAACCCATGAAAAAGATTGTCTCCTTTGACCTTGATGGTACTCTGGTAAATGGTGTTTTTGGTGATATGGTGTGGAACGTTGGTATTCCTGAAGAATATGCAAAACGCTACCCCCTTTCTTTCGATGAAGCAAAACAATTCATCATCAGTGAGTATAATACTATAGGTGACGAAAATATACTCTGGTATACTATCGATTACTGGCTAAAAAGATTTGATATTCCCGTGTCATCTGATATGCTCCTTGAACGGTATGTGGACTATATAGAACTTTTTCCTGATACAGAAGAAGTTCTTGGAAGATTAAAGGAGAGATTCACACTTATTATCGCCTCCAATGCGGCGCGTATCTTTGTGGAAAAAGAGATACTTCATACAGGTATCGCCCGCTACTTTACCCATATTATCTCAGCAACAACCGATTATAATCTCGTGAAAAAACAAGAGACATTCTATCAAAGGCTCTGCAAAACACTGGATATACAGCCCCATCAGATTATTCATATTGGCGATCATCCCATTTATGATTTTTATGTACCCTCAAGGTTTGGCATCGAATCGTATTTCATCATGAGCGACGGAAAGGACATCCCACCCATTCTTTCTTCCAATCAAGAATTCCTTGAAAGGCATACAATACGAAATTTGAAAGAACTTCTCACCAAGATATGAGCAAATGTTACAAATGCCATTCACCCATAGCCATCTATGATAGGTCAATGAGAGGGGAGTGCGCTAAGTGTGGAGCAGACATCCATGTATGTCTGAACTGCTATTTTTATGATGAAGGTAAAGCGAACAGATGCCGTGAGTCCCAGGCAGACTATGTGAGGGAAAAAGACAGAGCAAACTATTGTGAATACTTCAGACTCAGGGAAGGGGAAAAACAAAAATCAGGTAAAGACGAAGCAGAGGCGCTATGGGAAAAACTTTTTAAGAAGCCGTGATTGGTAAACGGTTTTTTTTATTGTCCGTCGTCTATCGGTTCATTTTTCGGTCTTGTAAAAATAATTCTGTATCGCTCCCTGTCTAAATCAAAACATGCTGTGCATTCAGTTTGCTCGCACATTTCACTATCCATCTCTTCCTTTGAAGGTAATGGCTCAAGATGAATCTCAAACCCGATCTCTCTATACATCTCAATCACTTCTGACAGTCTTTGTTCGCATGCAATGAATCGTCTTTCCCATCCTTTCTCGATGAGCGTTTTTTCCTTTTCTGTCATGATGTCTGTATTGTCTTTTTAAAATATTCGATCGTTCTTTTCAGCCCTTCATCGAGTGAAACGTATGGTTGCCATTTCAGGTAACGTTTCGCCATGGAAATATCTGGACATCTTCTTTTCGGATCATCTTCAGGCAACCCCTTGAATATAATCTTTGATTTTGAGCCACAGATATCTACTATTTTTTTTGCAATGCTCAGAATGGTGACCTCCTCAGGGTTCCCGAGATTAATGGGACCTGGAAATCCTGAAAGATATGGCTTTGTATAATCACTCTCTTTTTTATATTCCCCTGTCTCGTAATCCATTACACGTATCATACCTTCTATCATATCGTCGATATAACAGAAAGACCTTGTTTGCGTTCCTTTGCCGTAAATGGTTATTGGCTTGTTCATGAGTGCCTGTATTATAAAATTACTTATTACCCTTCCATCGTCATGTCTCATACGGGGTCCAAAGGTATTGAAAATGCGAACAACCTTTATGTCTACTTTGTTCTGCCTCATATAATCAAAAAAGAGCGTCTCTGCCACTCTTTTCCCCTCATCGTAACAGCTTCTTTTTCCTATGGGGTTTACATTACCCCAGTATTCTTCTTTCTGTGGATGTATTTCAGGATCACCGTAGATTTCACTTGTCGATGCCTGCATAATTCTTGCCCTTACCCTTTTTGCAAGTCCAAGCATGTGTAAGGCACCAAGTACATTTACCTTTATGGTCTTCACTGGATTATACTGGTAATGGATTGGACTTGCGGGACAGGCAAGATTAAATATCCAGTCTACCTCAAGAAGAATGGGTTCTGTCACGTCATGGCGTAAAAGTTCGAACCGTGAGTTATGGATCAAATGGGATATATTCCTTTTCATGCCAGTAAAATAGTTGTCGAGACAGATAACATCATGGCCATCCATCAAGAGTCTCTCGCAAAGATGAGACCCAATAAACCCGGCACCGCCAGTAACTAAAATACGTTTTGGTTGCCGGTATGTTCCATAAACATACATTCTCTTACACCTTCTTTCGTGGAGAAGGTCGGCCTATACAGATGTACTGAAAGCCAAGCTTTGCCATTGTCAGTGGATTATACTGATTTCTTCCATCGAATATCACAGGTGTCTTCATAAGGGTTTTCATCCTTTCATAGTCTGGCTCTCTGAACGAGAGCCATTCTGTAACGAGCACCAGTCCGTCCACGCCGTTCAGAACCTCATACTGACTCTTTCCAAACCGTATTAAAGGATTTTTATTGAAAAGGGTGCGGGCAGTATCCATTGCCTTTGGGTCAAAAAGATTACAGAAAGCCCCGTTAGCTGTAAGTTCATTTACAATATTAATCGCGGGTGCCTCCCGCATGTCATCTGTATTTGGTTTAAAGGCAAGCCCCCAGATAGCAAAGGTTCTGTCTTTTATCCTGCCGTTATAAAAATTTTTAATCTTTTCTACAAAGGTACGTTTCTGTAACTCATTCACCTCCATTACCTTTTCAAGGATAGAAGGGGTAACTCCATGGCTTTGAGAAGTTTTAATGAGTGCCCTGATATCCTTTGGAAAACAAGAACCACCAAAACCAACGCCGGGAAATAGAAATTTAGGACCTATCCGTGAATCGCTTCCTATACCTCTCATTACCATCATAACGTCTGCTCCTGTTACTTCACATATGCTGGCTATCTGGTTCATAAATGATATTCTCGTTGCAAGCATTGCGTTTGCAGTATATTTTGTCATTTCACTTGACCTTACATCCATTACAATAAAGGGTGCTCCTGTCCGTATAAAAGGGGCATAGAGTTCTCGCAAAATTTCTTCAACACGGCTATGCTCCACACCAACAATGACCCGTTCTGGCTTCATACAGTCATCAACGGCAACACCCTCTTTTAAAAATTCGGGATTGGAGGCAATATCAAAGGAAATCTCATATCCCCTTTTCGTCAGTTCATCGGTAATAACATCTTTAACCTTCTCACAGGTTCCTACAGGAACGGTGGATTTAATTACAATGACTCTGTATTTCTCAATTACCTTACCGATATGGGAAGCAACATTCATTACATATTGTAAATCTGCAGATCCATCTTCATCCTGTGGGGTATTGACACAGATGAATATAATAAGACCGTGGTCAACTGCCTCTTTTATATCATCAGTAAAACGTAATCGTCCTTCACCCAGATTATTTTTTACAAGCTCTTCAAGTTGTGGTTCATAAATAGGGACTATACCCTTTTGTAATCTTTCTATTTTTTCTTTATCCACATCCATACATATCACATCATTTCCTGTTTCAGCAAAACAAGCACCGGTCACCAGCCCCACATAGCCTGTACCAATTACTGAGATATGCATAACGCCTCCATGTAACTTTTTTAACTTGCAAGAAAAGTAAAGTCAACACTAAAGAATCGTAACGATGGGAATTATCCATAATCGACCAGCTTCCGAAAAATGGACGAGTAGGTAACGTTAAGTATTTTGTGTCACACCATGAAGACAGGATACACCCCTTCTGATTCATTCTCATACGATTCTTTGCATATGGGGTACCTCCTTCTCATAGTGTGATTTAGTTAGATCTATTATGAGGGTATCCCATTCTTATGTGACACAAGAAATGATACATTACCTACAATTTTCTTCCCTTGACAAAGAAAGTGCGGACTTCTTATACTACGTAAAATTTTTCATAATTTGTAATGGAGGATTTATGTGGGATAATTTAAGTCTAAAACAGGTAGCAAAATATGCTCAGGATCCCTATCCTTCCATAAGAAAATGGGTTAAGGAAAAAGGAATAAAAGCAGTGGGAAGTACCATAGCAGATGTGCCAGAAGAGGTCATTTATGCCTTTGGCTTATTGCCTGTTACTATACTTGGCACCAATAAGCCTTTAAAAAAAGCTCCAAGTCGTCTCCCGGATAATGCATGTTCTTTAGCCCGCAGTAATCTTGAACTTGTCATGAGTTATGAAGGTGACCTCTTTGATGGTTTTGTACTTCCCCAGGTCTGCGATACCACACAGCACCTCTCTGACATCTGGAGAATTGTATTACCCGACAGATATGTGGAAAGCTATCTTGCCCCGCGCCAGGTTACTAGACCAAGCGCCAGATACTGGGTAAGGGAAGAGATTGAACGACTTATTGCATCTCTCAGCAGATGGTGTGGAAAATCAATCACTGACGAAGATTTAAAAAAATCCATCAGAATTCATAATGAAAATAAGGCACTCCTGAAAGATATATATAAAATTAAAAGAAAAACCCCTTCAGCAATTACTAACAAAGAACTCTTTTCTTTATTCAAGCTTTCCATGCAGCTTGATAAGACTGAATTCAACAGGTCTCTTGAAAAAATAAAAAAAGGATTAAAACCTGAGAAAAAGGATGGATATACAGATGTAATACTTGTTGGTATTACCTGTGACCCGCCTGAGGTATATGACCTCTTTGATGAGATAAATCTCAACGTTGTTGGAGATACCCTCGTTACAGGAACACGCTACCTCCAGGGTGTTGTTGATGAAAATGGTAATCCTCTTGAGGCTCTTACAGGACGCCACTTCAAGCGCGGGTTCTTTTCACCAATACACGATAATGTTTACAAAAACTTTGAAGAGATAAAAACCCTGTACCAAAAGACAGGTGCAAAGGCAATAATTTACGTACACATTGAATTCTGCGAATCACAGGAATACGACCTACCTGATCTAAAAAAGATGATTAAACAGGAAGGAATGCCAATACATGTAATGGACACTGAATATCAGACCCTCTCTCTTTCTCATTTGAGAACAAGATTACAGGCATTCTTCGAATCCTTGAAAGGGGGCTCCCTATGAGCGAAAAACTAAACTCCAAAGAATTGTCAAAGAAGATAACAAACGATTACCTTGATGAGGCATTCAATGCCCATGAGAAAGGGAAACTTGTTGGTTATACAACCGCAATTTCACCTGTTGAATTATTTGTAGCCCATGATGTCATTCCTATATATCCTGAAAACCACGCTGTGGCAAATCTCACTGCAAAAAAGGGCGCTGAACTATGTTCCGTAACTGAAAGCATGGGGTATACAAGTCATCTCTGCGCCTATGCAAGAAGTGATCTGGGGTACAGGGAAACAGGTATGACCGTTACAAGGGGTATCCCGAAACCTGATATTTTCATGGCATGCAATGCCCAGTGTTTTACCTTAACAAAGTGGTTTCAGGTTCTTGCACGGAGAGGAAATCTCCCGATCTTTATATTTGATACTCCTGAATTTATTATGGACAAAAAAGCAAGAGAAGAGATTATAAAATATTGTGTAGTGCAGCTTAAAGAATTGATAGAATGGCTTGAGGGCATTACTAAAAAGAAATTTGATTACGACAGACTCAGAGAGGTCATGAAATATTCTGCCGAGGCGAGCATCCTGTACAAAAAATTTCTTGATATGGCACAATATAAACCATCACCAATCAGTATCTTCGACTGCCTCATAGGGATGGCTATCACTGTCTATCGCAGGGGTACTCCGGAAGCTATTGAATATTATAAGACCCTCTGTGAAGAAATAATGGAGAATAAGGTCAACAAAGGTATTGGTGTTCTGCAAAATGAGAAATACAGACTCTACTGGGAAAACCTTCCAGTGTGGTTTAAATTCAGCGATCACGCAAAACTTCTTGGATCCTACGGAGGTGTAATCCTTACATCTCTCTATGTTCATGCATGGAGCTTTGAGTTCGACCTCTCCAAGGATCCGCTGGTAACACTTGCTGAAAATTATGTCTCTCGCTTCTCCAATTCTACCATAGAGGACAGGGCTAATATGGCGCTGGATCTTTTTAAAAGATACGATATGAATGGAATGATCATGTTTATGAACAGAAGTTGTAAAGCTGTTTCATTTGCTGTTCCATCGTTAAAGGATATACTTACTAAAAAGACAGGTATACCTGCCCTTGTATTTGAGAGCGATATGGGAGATCAGCGATTCTATTCTGAAGCCCAGATCAGGACACGCATAGAAGCATATTTTGAAACACTGGATAGGTTTCAGAGAAAAACAGCGTAAGGTAAAATCAGGCATGGTGAAGAAAAAAACGGATGTCCCGTATCACGCCACCCTTCACCATACCTTCAATTTTTAGGAGAATCTCCTCTTTCATATACTTCATCTGGGCAAGCCATAAAGGGTCATCAACCTCAACATACAGAATGCGTTCCCTGACCCTTACAGGGTTTGTATGTTCCGCTATCCGTTCACCCACAATCTCTTTCCATTTAGAAAAAATCCTGCAGGTCTCCACATCATCTGCAAGGTTATATTCCTTCAAGACCTGTGCCATAACTTTTTTAACTGTAAAAAAAGGCATACTCAGATTTCTACTCTTGGAAAAAGCGGTGTAATCCTCTCGATGAGGGATAAATTGTCGCTATAGTAAAATGCTTTCTCATCTTCAAAAAGAATTTTCTCCATAGGTTTTTGTATTCCTAATGCACTCCACAACTCTTTGGATTTTTGCGGCATAAATGGATAAAGGATACATGCCAGTATTCTAAGGCTATTCCAGATGTTATAGAGTACCGTTGGCAGGCGTGCGTTGCCTTCTTTGGACAGTTTCCATGGTGCCTCAGTATCAATATATTTATTCAGCAGAGAGATAACTTCAAAGGCAACAGCAAGGGCTTTATGGTAGGAAAAGACCTCCATTGCCTTTTCGTATTCCTGTATCAGTCTTTTTACATGGTCTTCAACATATTCGTCCATTCCTCCCTTTTTATCAGGACGCTTAATCTTTCCATTAAGAAATTTATTTATCATGGTTACGCTTCTGCTTACGAGATTGCCAAAGTCGTTTGCGAGATCGCCATTGATTCTGTGAACTATTGCACTCCTTGAAAAATCTCCGTCCATACCAAAAGGAACCTCTCTAAAAAGAAAAAACCTGAACTGGTCTACACCATAAGTGTTTACAATTTCATGGGGGTCTATCACGTTTCCAAGGGATTTTGACATCTTCTGCCCTTCAATTGTCCACCATCCATGGGCGAAAATCCTTTTCGGTGGTTCCATTTCAAGGGACATTAAAAAGCTTGGCCAGTATATTGCATGAAATCTGAGTATATCCTTCCCTATGAGGTGCGCATCACAGGGCCAGAACGTTTTAAACATTTCATCATCTTCCAGAAAACCAATGCCTGTGAGATAGTTTGTAAGGGCATCAAACCACACGTAGACAACATGATGAGCGGCAACAGGTACAGGGATACCCCACGTAAAGCTCGTTCTGCTTACACTTAAGTCTCTCAATCCCCCCTTAACAAAGCTTTCCACTTCGTTATAACGAACCTCAGGCAAGACAAAATCTTTATATTCTCTTAAATAATACAGTAATCTTTTCTGATAGCGGGAAAGTTTGAAAAAGAAGCTTTCCTCTTTCAATCGTTCTGGCTTTCTTCCACAATCAGGGCAATTCCCATCCTTCAATTGCATCTCTGTAAAATAACTCTCACAGGGAACGCAATACCAGTCTTCGTATGTTCCGAGATATATATCTCCTCTTTCATATACCTTTTGAAAAATATATTGAACAACCTTTTTGTGCCTTTCTTCTGTGGTTCTGATAAAACCGTCATATGATATGTTAAGAATCTTCCATAAGCTCGTAAATCGGTGCACCATGGTATCGGCCAATTCCTGTGGATGAATACCCTGTTGCTGGGCAGCCTTTTCTGCCTTCTGTCCATGTTCGTCAGTCCCCGTTAAAAGGAAGACCCTGTATCCATTCATCCTTTTATAACGAGCCATAATATCAGCGGCAATGGTAGTATAAGCATGGCCTATGTGAGGGACGTCATTGATATAGTAAATAGGCGTGGTAACATAAAAATGGGGTTGCATCATTTATCTCCTGTAGGACTCATGATTCCTGCTTGGACTGGATTAAATCTCTTATGGGAAGGGTAACTTCCTTTCCATCATCCAGCGCTACAGTCACTGTGGAATTCAACGTATTGTGTTTTATAATTTTACCTTCGCCCTGGGGAAGGCTTACCTTTTTCCCAACTCTTGGAAAGTCCTTTTTATAATCCATGTACATATTATATTCATAGGCAAGACAGCACATAAG
>DHGO01000133.1:0-1174 GCA_002402795.1 Deltaproteobacteria bacterium UBA4796 | reverse complement strand
AAATTATTCAAAAACCTTTTACAGCAGACTATATTACCACAATTGCCGAGACCTCCAACCAGCTTCGCTTCATCTCTTACCCCTATCTGCCTGAGCTCTATTCTCACTTTGAATTCTTTTGCAAGCTCTTTCACCAGCTCCCGGAAATCAACCCTGCTCTCAGAGACAAAATTAAAGAGAAGTTTCGATCCGCCAAATAAATATTCGGCAGAGAGAAGTTTCATGGGTAACATCATAGAGGCAATCTTTTGCTTGCAAAAATCGAAAGCGTATTGTTCCTTTTCCTTCAATGCAAAATATTCAGATACTTCCTCTTCGAGTGCCTTTCTTGTAACCTTTTTCAATCCTTCCTTATCTGTATCATAAGGCTCTGTAAGTACCACGCCGAGGCATAAACCTTTATCAAGTTCCCCTGTGACATAGTCGCCAATTGTGACGCCGTCAGGAACTTCCATTTCCACAATACCTGTAACATTATCTATTCTCACATAACATGCTTTCATTATAACCTCATAATATGCAGCATTGTATTTTCAAAGAGTAGCCATCTATTTACATTATATCTCATGAGATGGATCCCTTCCTGAATTCTTTCGATAGATGAAATAATCCATTCTGTATCAACGTTCTCGCATTTTAGAATTTCCTTAACATCTCTGTTGATAATGCGGGATGGATCCTGACCATAATGTACCATGTACAAATCCCTGAAAAGAGAGATGAGAAAATTAAGGTACATTGACATCTGGAGGTCGCTCTGTGAAACCATCTCAGAAACAAGGGTTGTATGCAAAAAACTTCTATCTTTACCTACCACTAATGCAGCAAGTTTCTTTCGCATGGAAAAGTTTTCTTCCTCAAGCCAGAATAAGCCTGTACCTATACTCCCACAGGATATTGTTGAAAAAAAATTCGCCTTTTCATCGTCCATCCCCTGCACCTCGACGAAATACTGCTGGAGATCCCCCTGTATGAGTGACGTAAATCTCACCCTTGTACAGCGTGAACGGATAGTCAACGGTATTTTCTGCTCCGATGATGTAATAAGAAAAAAATGATTGAATGTTGGTGGCTCTTCAAGGGTTTTTAAAAGGGCATTTGATGCCTCCTGGGTCATCGTATCTGCCCTATCAATGAGGATCGCTCTGTTGGTGCCTTCATAGGGATATTCATG
>DHGO01000112.1 GCA_002402795.1 Deltaproteobacteria bacterium UBA4796 | reverse complement strand
GTTGCTTTGGCTGCCTTCTGGAAATTTACCATACCTGAGCCACCGGTTGCAGCAATTATGAAGTCAGGCTTTGCTGCGACAATCTGTGTAATATAAGGTGTAAGGTCAGCCTCTCCAAGCTTCCACCATGTCTGTCCAAGTAGCTGAACCTGAGGTTTCAGTTTTTTTAGAGTGTTCCATACACCGTCTGCAATGGCATGTCCGTATTCATAGTCATCACCGGCAATCCAGTATTTCACATATGGTTTCTTTGCAAGGACAATGGCAGCAGCCCTTCCAGCCATCTCTGTATGTTCATTCATCATAAATACATAGCGGTGTCCTTTTTCCATATTGATTTTGCTACTCTTGGAATAGGTGACAAAGAATGGTACCTTCTCTTTTTTCACAAAGTCAGATACTGCAAGGGCGGTAGCACTGTTTATGGTTCCCATGAGGATATCAACCTTTTCTTTCAATACAAGTTCCTTTGCCATGGCGAGTCCAATGTCAGGTTTAAACTTTTCGTCCCTTGTGGTGTACTCAATCTTTTTTCCAAGAACCCCACCCTTGGCATTAATCTTTTCAATTGCCATCTTGAATCCATCCAAGACATCCAGGGTGTATGTTGTAGCAGGTCCAGTGTATGTGTCTATAATACCTATTTTGATTGTACTGGCAGCAAAAGTAGATGAAGGAATAACAGGTAAAAAGCACATACAACCGATAAAAAGCATTGACAATAACAGTATTCTTTTCATGGTTAACTCCCCCTTATAAAAATATTTTTTATATATGTATTTATGATAGAAAGTAAAAATATGTTTGTCAACATAAAATTTATTTGACAATGGCTGGATTATTATATAAAAATTTTAAAGTCCTATAATAATTTCATCGAAAGGGGGTTATGTACAATGAAAAGAATAATGTTTTGTATTTTTTTCGTCACTCTTTTTCTCCTTGGATTATTTGCCACAGGAGAAGCAAAGATTATTGTAAAGTATGGTCATGTGGGACCACCTGTCCATCCTCAGCATCATGGAGCGGTTGCCTTTGCAAAGTATGTAAATGAGCATACGAATGGAGAGATTGAGGTTCAGGTATTTCCTCTCGGGCAACTCGGTGGAGAACGTTCAATGGCAGAGCAGGTACAGGCAGGTACTCTTCACATGACAGCACTCACCTCAGGTGTTCTTGCAAATTTTGTCCCTGAAATAGGTATTATTGAGTTACCCTTTATATACCCTAATCGAGAGGTTGCCTATAATGTCCTCGATGACAGAGAAGTGAAGGAAAGATTTTACAAATACTGTGATGCCAAGGGATTTATCTTTATAGGATACACAGAGAACGAATTCAGAGATTTAACAAATTCAAAAAGGCCCATACACAAACCCGAAGATTTAAAGGGCTTGAAGATAAGGGTAATAGAAAGCCCGATTTTTATTGATACATTTAAAGCCTTTGGAGCAAACCCTGTTCCCCTTCCATTTCCTGAAATCTATAATGCCCTTCAGCAAAAGGTTATTGATGGCCAGGATAATCCTATTTATACATCCATTCTGATGAAGTATACCGAGGTCAACAAATTTGCAACCGTAACAAACCACATCCTTACTGAATGTCCCACTGTGGTCAATAAGAAATTCTGGGACTCTCTTACACCGGAGCAGCAAAAGATTTTCAAAGAGGCTGCAGAGGTGCAGATTAAGGTAAACAGGGAAGGGAATGCGAAAAACAGGGTAGAAGCATTCGAGAAGGCAAAGGCACAGAAGGTAGATGTGGTAATACTCACAGCAAAGGAGAGGGAAGTCTTTAAAAAGGCAGTAAAACCCGTTCTTGATAAATACAGAGGTGTTTACGGTTCAGAGTGGTTTGATTTCTATATGAAGAAGATAGATTTTTACTCTAAGAAAAAGTAAAAGAATCATTTGATATATGATACGGGATGCACGATGGGGGACTGAATAAATAAAGTTCTTGCACGCATCCTGTATCATGTATTATCGTAACGCATGAAAAACCTTATCAAAAGGCTCAATACTATAGAGGAGGCATGTCTTGCCTTCTCTCTTATGGGTATTGCAATAATTACCTTTATTGAAACCGCACTGCGTTACACCATATCCTATACATTCCCCTGGTTCATGGAGCTTGCAAATTATACCTCGATATTTATAACCTTTCTTGCTGCATCCATAGGTGTAAAATACGGCACCCACTTTTCAATGGAAGCATTACCCCAGACCGCACCTGACAGGATAAGTCATCTTTTAAAGATGGCTGGATACTTTATCTCAGGTTTTTTGTGTATCCTTTTTGTGTATTTCGGCATAAAGCATCTTATATTTCTGAAATCTTTTGGTGTGAAAAGTTCCGCCATGCAGATACCCATGTACATACCCTACATCCCCATACCTCTATTCTCCATTACCATGGCATTTCGTTTCCTCGCTCTCTCTTTCAAACACTTGAAGGGTTTTATAAAAAGAGAGCCCTTTGATAAAGTATTAAGGAAAAGCCTATGATGCTGACCATAGTATTCATATGCTTTTTTGCCCTTATGACATTAAGCACCCCTATTGCCATTGTGCTTGCAGCGACAACTGCCATGTATCTTTTCTTTATAGCGAGTACGCCCCTTACCTCGCTCATTCAGCAACTTTTTAATGGACTTGATAATTTTGTTCTTCTTGGTGTTCCATTCTTCATCCTTGCAGGAAACATAATGGCAGAAGGGGCAATCTCGGACAGGCTCATCAATGTCATGAAGCTCTGTGTTGGTAGACTTGCAGGAGGACTTGCCATGGCAGGTGTCATGGCCTGTATGTTCTTTGCAGCTATTTCAGGCTCTTCGCCAGCTACTGTGATTGCCATAGGGAGTATTATGATGCCTGCTCTGATTAAAGAAGGCTATGGTGAACGCTTCTCCATAGGTCTTCTCACTTCTTCAGGTTCTCTTGGCATACTCATCCCTCCAAGTATTCCCATGATTCTTTATGCCCTTGTCATGAATGTTTCTGTGGCAGAGATTTTCATGGCTGGCTTCTTACCGGGTATCTTTATCGGGTGCTGTCTCATGGGTTATTCGTACCTCATGTCTCGCAAATATAGATGGAGATCTGAAGAACGATATACGCTAAAGGATGCTGTGAGGATTATCAAAGAGGGTTTGTGGGCCCTTTTTCTTCCCTTCTTAGTTCTCGGTGGTATCTATGGTGGTATATTCACGCCTACTGAGGCAGCGGCTGTTTCAGTTGTATATGCCCTTGTGGTAGAGCTTTTTATATATAAAGAGCTGAAGTGGTATAAACTTTTTGCCATATGCAGGGAATCTGCAATTCTCTCAGGATGTCTTCTATTCGTTCTCTCCTGTGCCATGACTTTTATCTGGCTTCTTACTGTGGAACAGGTACCATTAAAACTTGCAGATATAATCATTAAAAACATTGACAACAAATGGCTATTCCTTCTTGCTATTAATGGTGTGCTCCTTATAATTGGATGCCTTATGGACATTGTAACCGCAGTTGTTATCATATCCCCCATTCTCATTGAAACCCTCACCAGGTATAATATTGATTTTATCCATTTTGGTATTATTATGATTATAAATGTTGAATGTGGATTTCTCACCCCGCCCTTCGGGCTCAACCTCTTTGTCTCCATGGCAATTGTAAAACGTTCACTCATTGAGGTAGGCAGGGCGATATTGCCTTTTATTTTATTATTTTTTGGATGCCTCCTCTGTATTACGTATATACCCAAGCTTTCGCTAATCCTTCCTGAACTTCTTATAAGAAGGTAGCTTGAAGATAAAGTTTAAACAAGACCTGTGGGGTAGACAGCACCAAATCGCCTTTCGAATACCTGAAACATGGAATACAAAAATCCTCCATATGGCAGGAGATGGGGAAAAGGTGCTCAGTCCTGACCATTACCGAAAGGCAATAGGCGTCCTATCACCTTTATTGAAGAAGGCAAAAGAGATATGTATCCTTTTTGATGACCTTTCCAGACCTACAGGAACATATGAAATCATCCCCTATCTTATCGAATTATTTGAAAAACACAAAATAAAGGACGAACAGGTGCGGTTTATCTGTGCCCTCGGGACCCATGCGCCTCTTGATAATGTCTCCTTAAGGAAGAAATTGGGTTACGAAGTGCTTGAGAGGTTTCCTGTCTATAATCACAACCCCTATGAAAATTGTGAGTATATAGGAAAGACAGAAAAGGGCACCCCTGTTATGGTGAATAAGGAATATCTTGTCTGTGATGTAAGGATTGGAATAAGCGCCTTTGTGCCCCATGCTTTTTGCGGTTTTAGTGGTGGGTATAAGATTGTTATGCCGGGCATCTGTCATGTTGATACCATTACATATCACCATGGAACGCTTTTACGAAAGTACCGGGATAAGGCATATGGTATAGGAAAATATAAGGGGAATCCTCTCCTTGATGATATAAAGGCATGCGGAAGGATGGCACAGCTTCATGGCATTATAAATGTCCTTGTCAATTCTGAGGCAAAAAATGTGGATATATATACTGGTAAACCTCAGGGGGTTTACGGTCTCTTTCAACAGAAAGCACTTTCTCATTACAGGACACCTTTTAAACGAAAGGCTCATATTGTCCTTTCTAATGCCTATGGTAAGGCGAATGAGGCAGTCATTGCCCTCTCCTTTGGAGAGTTACTCCTCAAAGACGAAGGCGGTTTTGTGGTTGTATTCTGTGATATTGAAGGAGGTCAGGTAGTCCATTATCTTTTAGGAAGATTTGGTAAGCATGTATGGGGGAGACTTGCCCCTGGTGAACGCAAGAAGGCACAAAACCTGAAGAAGGCTTTTATCTTTTCATCCTGTAAAGACCTCGCAAATGAGTTCTGGTTTGGAAAACGGGATGATGTACTATGGTGCGAGAGCATAGAAGAAATCTTGAGTAGTTTGAAGAATTATTATAAGGGCAAAAAGGTGGATGTAGCAGTTGTGCCTGATGGTACCATACAGATGTTATAGTGGTATCATGCCAATACCATTTCGATTTTCTGTCAGCGCCCAATCCTGATACGTACCATAAGCTCATAGGATGAGTATCTGTGTCGGGCTNNTTCGGCTTTAAGAACTTTTGCTTGACAGCAAAAGACCAAGCTTCCTTGCCTCACGGCGGTTTGCTTGGGAAAACCCGACACTATGCTCTAATGATATATCCGGGATAATCTTACAAGAATTACGAGGACCAACATTATTCCGATAAGTAAAATAAAATAGTCTCCATATCTCACATAGAATGTTGTCGTATCCTTCATAGTAAACTTACCCTTTAATACTGCATCCTTAAATATATCTGTATGCGCCTGAATACGTCCTTTTGGGTCAATGATTGCGCTTATCCCTGTATTGGCTGCCCTTAAGATAAAGCGATCTGTTTCTACTGCCCTGAAAACATAGAATGCAAGGTGCTGGAATGGTGCAGATGTTTTACCAAACCATGCATCATTGGTGATGTTGATGAGGACCCGGGCGCCCTTTTTTACAGTTTCATTTGTAATATAGGGGAATATCCCTTCATAGCAGATAAGGATACCAATAGGGCCAATTCCTGTTGTAACAGGGGCGTGCCCTTCTTCTCCTGATATAAAATCACCACCTGCAGCAGTAAGCGTTTGAAGGAACGGGAAATATTCAATGAGAGGTGTATACTCCCCGAAAGGGACAAGGTGGACTTTCCTGTATATACCGGCGAGAGAGCCATCCCTTTCATATACATATGTGGCGTTGTAGAATCTTTTTCCACTGCCCTTTGATAGAGTGCCGAAGAGAAGCCTTGTATTGAGGAGGGCAGGAAGAGCCGTTACATAGTTCTTTACATAAGGTTCATCCTCAAAAACAAAGGGCATGGCTGTTTCAGGCCATATAACGAGATCCGTATTGCGTCCAGTTTCAAGGGTTTTCATATAATAGGTTCTTACAGTCTTTATTTTTGATGCTTCATCCCACTTAATATCCTGGGCGATATTTCCCTGGATGATTGTTGCATTCAAAGTACCCTCATCCTTCTTGTGGAGATTGGTAATACCAAAGATAAGTGATGCAATGAAGCATATTGTTATAACTATTATATAAAGATATGCAGGAAAATATACCCGGGATGCTTTTTTGTAAAAGTGCATTTCAATAACGGCAAAGATGATTGTATTAAAGGCAACTATCATGTATGAGATAAAATAAGGACCTGCAACAGATGCCACCTGGATAAAGGGCAAGTTGTTATGTTGTGAGTAGGCTAAGAGGCTCCAGGGAAAACCTGTAAGCGCAAAACCCCGTAAATACTCTAAGAGGACCCATACGCATGGTGCCGAGAGGAATAAAGGAATGGAGAACCTCTCGTAAAGGTAGGTTACACATACAGTAAAGCATGCAGTATAGAGAGAAAGATAGAAAACAAGAAGGAGAAGGATTGCAAAACTTAAAGTAATATCAATACCACCATATCTATTCATGGCAACGACTACCCAGTAGAGAAGTCCAGTATATGAAACGATTCCAGTAATCATGCCTGCCATAAAGGAAATAAAAAGGTTACCCTTTTTCAACAAAAAGAAAAGGGGTACAAGGGCAAAATAGGCGAGAAAAAAAAGGGACAGAGGTGGTTGTATCAGGATAAGGAGAGCCCCCGAAATAAGAGAAAGGCTTATGATGCGTGATATGCTGTGGCCCTTCATCATTCACCTTATAAGATTTTCATTATACAATCTATGAGATTTTACAAAGGTGAGAAGCCTCTTTTCTCTGTATTTCATTTTTCTCTCTTCTCTCTTACCTTTTTCATGGTCAAAGCCTATGATATGCAATATGCCATGTATGATCAGGGTGAACACCCTTTCGGTGAGAGGGGTTGAAGAGATGCGGGCTTCTTCTTTTGCCTTTTCAAGGGAAATGGCAATGTCTCCCACAACTTCACAGGGTAGACCATTCATATATGAGAAGGATATTACATTTGTGGGATTATCTTTTTTAAAAAACCTTTTATTAAGAATCTGTATCCGGTGATTGTCTACAAAGAGGATGCTTATGTCCTTATCTTGCAGTCCTGAATAGTTTAGCAAATCTTCTATGATCCTTCGCAGACTCCCCGTATCCATTTTTAGTATTCTTTGAGAGTTTTTTACCATTACCGTCATGGGGTACCCTTTCAGGATATTCTACCCTGTGATGAAAGATGCCGAGTAATATTTTAATAAAACTGTTCTGAATTGCATGGAGGTCTTTCAGGGTGAGTTCGCACTCATCCAGCTGACCATCAAGGAAGATATTTTCTATAATCTGTTGTACATGACTCTCAATCCTTTTTGGCGTTGGATCCTCCAAGAGTCTTGAAGCTGCTTCAACCGCATCTGCCAGCATAACAATACCTGCCTCTTTTGTTTGGGGTTTAGGACCAGCGTATCTGAAATCCTTCTCTTCAACAATATGGAGCTTTGGATCCTCCTGCTCCTTGGCTCTATTATAAAAAAAGCTCACCAGGCGCGTTCCGTGATGTTGTGCGATAATCTCTGTTATTTTCCTTCCTAATTTATACTTTTCTGCAAGCTCAACACCTTCTTTTACATGGGAGAGAATAATAAGGGCACTCATGCTTGGTGTCAATGATTTATGGGCATCCTCGAAATCTGTTTTATTCTCAATAAAGTAATGGGGCATTTTGAGTTTTCCTATATCATGGTAATATGCCGATACCCTGGTGAGAAGGGGGTGGGCACCAATACTTTCTGCCGCAGCCTCTGAAAGGTTTCCTATAATAATACTGTGATGATATGTACCGGGTGCATCAACCATCATCTCCTTGAGTAAGGGGTGTTCAAGATTTGCAAGTTCGAGGAGTTTAATATCAGTTGTATACCCGAAGAGATTCTCAATAACCGGCAGAAGACCGAGGGCAATGAAGCTGCTTCCTATACCATTCAGCAATATAAAAGCAACCTTGGGAGGAGCATCGGCTATAGAATCTCCTGTGACAAAGCCCAGAAAAACCACGAAGATACCAAGGAAAAATGCAGAATAGAGACCTGCTTTGACAATGGCGTTTCTGGTTTCACATCTTCCCGAGAAGAATGAGGCGAGAATGCTTCCAATGAGGGTATAGAGAAGAATCGGGAAGCTATTGTTGAATGTCAGGGATACAGTGATTGAAAAGAATATGGAAAAGATGATGGCTGCTTCAGAGAAGAATACGGTTCTGAGGATGATTCCAAACAAAAGAATGGGTATGATATAGACAAAATGTGCTGTATCAATGTAAATATAGTTAAAAAATAACTGTAAAACCTTTATGAGGAGGGTCATGAATATCAAGAAAAGGGCGCAGAAGATGATATCCTTGTGAGTGAGAACAAACTTTTTTATTGTCCGTGCAGCATACTCGTAGAGCAGAACAATTGACATAAAAAGTATTACCAAAAGGGAAAGAAACTTCTTCAGGGTGAATCCTTCTTCATCATGGAGTAACTTGAGAGTTGAGAGTTTATTGAGCGCTTCATTGTCTATCCTTTCGCCCTCCCGTACAATAATTTCCCCTTTCTTAATAGTACTATCAGTGCTGGGGATAAAAAGGTCTACAGGCGATTTAATGTTGGACCGTGCAATGTCGCCGAGTTGATAATCTTTTGGGTAGAAGGGATACCGGATGCTTATAGTGACAGCAAGGAGTATAGAAAGGATAAAAAAAATTATGTATCTTTTTAAGGTACCATGCGAGGGAGGTTTCCCGTTTCCATTCTGCATGTTCATATCCTGCTATTCTGATTTTCTCGTTTCGTAGGCCCTGATGATTTTTTGAACCAGGGGATGGCGAACAACATCTCTTTCAGTAAAATATACAAACCTTATACCTTTAATCCCCTTCAATATACTCTGGCTCTCTACAAGACCACTTGCCTTTTTATCAGGGAGGTCAATCTGCGTAATATCACCGGTCACCACTGTTTTTGATGAGAATCCAAGCCTTGTAAGAAACATTTTCATCTGCTCTGATGCGGTATTCTGTGCTTCGTCGAGTATGACAAAGGCATCATTGAGTGTCCTGCCTCGCATGAAAGCGAGGGGAGCGATTTCAATAATCCCTTTCTCTATAAGTCGTGTAGCCCTTTCCATATCCACCATGTCATAGAGTGCATCATAGAGAGGCCTGAGATAGGGATTTACTTTCTCGTACATGGTTCCAGGTAAATATCCGAGCTTTTCACCTGCCTCAATGGCAGGTCTCGTAAGGATGATTCTCGAAACCTCTTTTTTATAAAAACTGGAAAGTGCCATTGCCATGGCAAGGTATGTCTTACCTGTGCCTGCAGGACCTATGCCGATGACGATATCATATTTTTTGATAGCCTCAATGTAGGCTTTCTGATTTTTTGATTTAGGGGTAATAGTCTTTCTGGAGGGGTAAAGGTAAATCTGGTCCTTATAGAGTTCCTCTATACCATTATTCGTATGGGAAATGTAGCGTACAGCCTGGTCAATATCCGAAGGACTTATGATAAAACCTTTTTTGATAACCCCCTGAAGTTCATTGATGACCTTATTGGTATTTTCAATATCCTTTTTATTTCCCACAATGGTAAGATTATTTCCCCTCACACTTGCCCTCACATTAAAATATTTTCTCAAATATTTTATATTTTCATCGTGGGGACCGAACAGGTTACGCGCTATATTAATATCATTGAAGGATAATCTTAGAAATCCTTCGTCAGCGTGTTCTTCCAATAAAGTTCTGTAACCTCCTTTAAAAACATACATACTATACCATAAAATAATATTTTTCTGAATATCCAATCGACCTTATATGGAAAGCCTTGTAAATTCCTTCTCTTTTGAGTAGACTATCCCTCATGAAGAAAATACTGATTATTGATGACGAGAAGGATATACTCGATAGCCTCTCGTCCCTTCTTGTTGACGAGGGTTTTTCTGTCTTTAAGGCGATGGATGGTAAAAACGGCCTTTCGATTTTTAAACAGGAAAAGCCTGATATTGTTCTTCTTGATATATGGATGCCTGAAATGGATGGGCTGGAGGTCTTACGGGAAATCAAAAGATTTGATGAGCATTCAATAATCATTGTTATTTCAGGTCATGGAACAATATCCACTGCAGTTGAGGCAGTGAAGATGGGTGCCTATGATTTTCTTGAAAAACCCCTCTTTTTTGATAAAGTCATCGAGGTCATTACGAGGGCGATTGCGGGTGAGCCACACCATAGAGCAGAAGTAGGTGGTGTTACTATTGGAAAATCAAAGGGGCCCCATATCATACAGCAAAAAACAATAGGAAAGAGCACTGTTGTATACGGTGTGGGTCTTCATTCCGGAGTAAAGACCGGTATGATACTGCTTCCCATGCCAGATTATACTGGTATCGTCTTTGAGCATGTTCCCGATGGGGAAAGGATACCCGCATTTATTGATTATGTCTATTCAGTGGGATATGCCTCGTCTGTAAAGGGCAGGAACTGCATTGTAAGAACCATCGAGCATCTCCTTGCCGCCTGCCATATGTATGGAATTACCAATCTCCTTGTGAAGGTGAGTGAAGAAATACCCATAGGTGATGGTTCTGCCATGGAGATATGTCAAAAAATGGACGAAGCAGGCATTGTGGAGCAGCAGGGAGGTATAGAACCCCTGCGCATAGCTGAAAAGGTTCAGCTTGCACCATTGAGTAATGGTCAGTATCTCTCTATCGAACCATCTGATCATCTGGAAATCGATTATCTTCTGGAACATCCAAAGCCCATTGGCATACAGCATTATCATTTTGAAGGTGATAAGGATGTCTTCGTAAGGGATATCGCACCTGCACGGACGTTTGGTTTTATAAAGGATTTTGAAAGGCTTGCAAAGATGGGTCTTGGTTCAGGAGGAAGGATTGATAATGTCATCATACTCAGTGATGAGGAAGCAATCAACACCACATTGAGGTTTGAAGATGAATTCGTGAGACACAAAATACTGGACCTCATCGGTGATATATATCTCCTCAACAGGCCGATTATAGGAAAAATTATTGCAAAACAAACAGGGCATCTTGAAAATATCGCCCTTGTGAAGGAATTAAAGAAGCGTTTTTTTCGTTAGCAACTCTTCTTTCAAAAAAACTTTTCCATAATAAACTCTGCAATACCATCAATATCCCGGGTCTTGAAGAGTGGAACGGGCATATCGATTGTGTCATCAGTTACTATGGCAATCAGTTGTTTATCATTATTGCATACAGGTAAATTACCCGCCCTTTTTTGAAAGACTTCAATCTTTGGTATGGATGCTCTCTTGAAACCCTCGGCAATGACAATGTCAATATTGTACAGGTATCTATTACAGATTTCCTCAATACCTATTTCCTCTTCAAGATTCTCAACGAAACCAATCTTGCGGGGTGAGACAATCATGGTCAGCTTAGCGCCTGCCTGTTTATGCCTGAAGGAATCTTTTCCAGGGTAGTCAATATCAAAGTCATGAAGGTGATGTTTAATTGTAGCAACCTTAAACCCCTTCCTGGTAAAGAGGGGAATCAGTTTTTCAATCAGGGTTGTTTTGCCCACCTTTGACCTTCCTACAATTGCAATGACAGGTATAGCCTTTTTCGCCATTAGGTTTTATGGTGATTCATCTTCTGGAAATAGAAGTGGAAGGCAACGATTACCAGAGAGTGGTTAATGGTGCCATTATTGATGAGGGAAGGGATCTCTTTTACGGGTATAAGTACTGTTTCTATATCCTCATTGGGGTCGAGATTGGTATTTGCAGTCTTTTTTACATCCTCTACAAGGAATGTATGACAGAGATTATTGAAGATAGCAGGATTCGGGCTGGTAGAACCGAGAAACGAGACAGGATTGCCTGTATAACCTGTCTCCTCAAGAAGTTCTCTCACCGCAGCGTCCTTGGGAGATTCATTATCTACAAGACCCCCCGGGATCTCAAGGCTTATTTCCCGTGATCCATGTCTGTATTGTTGTATCATGACAACCCTTTTGCCCTCAGTGATAGGTATAACGTTGACCCAGTCGCTTGTGTCGATAATATAAAATTCATTTGGTTTTTTAGTTCGAGGCGAGATGGCTTTTTCGATATTTATTCTGAATACCCTGTAATCCTTATCGAACTTAGATTCTATAAGCTCCCATTTCTTAATCATAGATTTCAGATTAAAACTGCCCAATCAATTTTTAAAAATTTCAACTTGTAATAATTAAAAATCTTCTTATTATTTATTGTATAACTACACATTTCTGTCAAGCAATATCTACCTGTGGCACAGGTTGACAAATGTACACTCAGGACAAAAGTCGTCACTATAGGGTGCAAAGGGAGTGAAGATATCCATAATATCCATAAGGATTCTTGTAAATGCCTTCATATATAATTCGTGAAGCAATACCCTTTCTTCAGGAGTACCTTTCAGTAATATTTCTTCTTCATTATTTCTAAGTAAAATAAGTTTCCCATTTATGTCTTTCAGAGGAATTTTATATCTACTGTGGAAAAGCTGAATATAGATGGGTAGTTGAATGGTTTTTACATAGCGGTGTATATCTTCTGTTGAATTGAAGTTGACCTTTTTTAACTTATGCTGTGAATATTGTTTTGTTCCTCCTGTTTTGTAGTCTATAACCATATACTGGTCTGATGATAAATCATAATCGACTCTGTCAATCCTGCCCCTGAAATGTACTGATATGCCATTTATTGCCATAGTATCTTCAATTGCATTTTCAATATGAATAATGGTAAAGGGGGTATAGTTTTCGTACATATATTTTTTGAGAAATGCTTCAAGCTTATACTGGGTAAGTTTCTTAAAAAGGTAGTAATCACCTGTAACCAACCGCGGTCTGAAATGCCGTTCTATTTCCTTAAGCATTATTGACCTTACCAGTTTATAATCGGATGAATGAAGTTCCCTTCCCTGAAATTCCTCAAATGTATCCCTCAAAATATGGTGGATGATTTCTCCCCTCTCCATATGGTCGATATCATTACTGGTGATCATCCTTTTTTGTTCAAAATTAAGTATGTTTTTATAGTAAAATAGCACCGGGCAGGCAAGATAATCATCAATCTCTGTTGCAGAATATGCCCTTGTGGAGAGTAAGGCATGAATCTTTTCTGTTTTTGTGATAACAGGCAGTGCCTCCTGAGTTATTAAATTTATTCTGAACAGAGACCTATCAATTTTCATTATATCTATATTTTTTGTTTGTTTTTCTGCACCCCAGATAACCTGCTCGATGTACCTACTTCTGGGCTTCTCTTCTGTATCAATGTAAAAGAGATGGCACCTTTTTGCAGATTGCATGAGGGTGTAGAAATAGTACCTGAATATTTCTTCATTATACGAAGGAGAGGGAAGTCCGAGCTTTTCATAAATGCCAAGGGGCACAAGAGGATCAATACTCTTTGGTCCTGGAAAGACACCTTCATTCAAATCAAGAATAAGAATTGTATCAAATGAGATATTTCTTGATTCAAGAACGCCTATGATTTCAATTGGTTCTATTGGCTGGGTAGCAAAGGGAATAGTTAATGTTTTCAAATAGTCAAGAAGGATGTCACAGATAATCCGTATGTTATCATCTTTGTTCCTGTGAAACCTTACAGAACCTGACTGTGTCCACTGGATACTATCCAGTAACTCGAAGAGGGCATTGAATATTTCGCCAGAGAGGATATAGGAACGAACAGGCGTATTGGTGTGAATATAATCAAGTATATTCTCAAGGTTTTTAGCAACATCACTTAAGGTCCCGGAGTTCTCAAGGTTTATAAAAAATAGTGTATGGAGCAACATAAGCGTTCTGATAATTGCCTCTCTATTTTCGTCGCTGTATCTGGCCTTTATTTCTTCTTCTATCTCTTCGAGGGTGATAAGAGGTTTACTGGCGAAAGGGCTATCCGTATATTCTCCGGTTAACAATTTTTCTATATCGAGGAGAAGCCTCCGTATTTCAGTTTCGCCGCTTAAGTTTTTTACAAACGGGTGGAGCATTACATCAAGGTAGTTTCTCACATTGTAAAGCCCCTTCTTCCTTCTTGTGCTCTGGGCATGAAGGATATGTGCTGTAAGGTCATACACAGAGGTTCGTTCAAAAGGATAGCCCAGTGAAATGTTATAGGCAGTATCGCATCTATCTATCCCATAGGTTAGAAGCGGTACAAGGGTATCAGACGATGGCAGGATAATAGCTGTTTTCGTGGCATTGTTTTTTCTCAGAACCTCATATACCTTGATTATCCCGGAATGGGTATCAAAGCCTGAATGTATCTCCACGGATTGTGGTATTACTGTTTCGCATGAAATTTGCTCTACCTGTGCACCGAGATAGACTACAAGATTTTTCAAAATGTCCCAATCTCGCGGGGCTCCCTGAAAGATGATATCCGCACTTCCTTTATCCCATAAATGCCTTACCATTTCCTTTTCTGTATTGGTCAGGGCAAAAAATCCCGCAAAATAGATGTGTTCAAACTCTGTAAGCGGGGTGGATTCAATACGCTTCAATACCGAAAGGTGTTTATAGCCACGGGTAAAGGATCTGTTGTTTTCAAGAAGGTTATGGAATGTAGTTCTCAGGGTAGCTATGTTTTTGAGCAAATCATTGATGTCCGGTGGAACATCATACCCTATGTCAGCATTCTTTTCCACAGAGCGAAGATTGGCATCCTGGACATTTTCCATATCGAGCTGATTAATGAAATCGAGGAGGTATTTTCCCCACGGGAAAAAATCTCCAAAATGCTTTTTTCTGAACGGATGGTCTTTAAATACATCAAGGGACCTGATTGAAATGTAGAGCAACCAGAGGGCATCTGTATAGTGAAGGTCTGACCACCCTGAATAATGTTTTGTTATTATGTAGTCGATAAATTCCTCCATTGAGAAAAAGCGGGGAGCATAGAGGGGCGTTTGTGTATGTTCAGAATATTTTTTTCTCATATAGAGTGAAGGCCTTTTCCCTGGAAAGACTATTCCAACATTTGAGAGATTGCTGTTATAGGAAGAGATGAATTTCTTGAGTTCTGTGATAAAATCTGCACCTGTTGGGATTGCGTATACCTTTTTCATACTTCCTCTATGCTATCCGGCTCTATGTATACAAGGTACCGCCTTACAGTTTTACCCTGATGAATCCTTTCCACGAGATTTCCGTACCGGACAATCTGTTCCACATGGGAGCCCTCATGTTTCTCACCTGTTTTGAAATCGATAACATCGATGTGGTCATGGTGGATGATGATTCTATCTACTTTAAAGAGGTTTCCGTGTGTATCGATAATTTCTTTTTCAGTATAGATTATGGCATCTTCTTCAGGCTGAAAGAATTTTCTGCACTCCTGCGTTTCAAAAAATCTTAATAGCTTTGACTGGACAGGTATCTCGAAAGCATACAGTCCATGCCTTCTTACTGCTTCTTGAGTCCTTTGTTTTATTACAGATTCATAATCAATGGGTAATCGTATAATCGATGAGAGAATATAATGGATAAGGTTTCCCTCTTTTCTTGCCATGATATGGCTATGCGAAGAGGCTTCCGGATTTTGCAGCTTTGTCTTAATCTTTTCCATCCATATGATTTCTTTTCCCATATCTG
Organism: Deltaproteobacteria bacterium UBA4796; assembly: GCA_002402795.1. Lineage (GTDB taxonomy): Bacteria > Desulfobacterota > Syntrophorhabdia > Syntrophorhabdales > Syntrophorhabdaceae > UBA8905. The sequence goes on along the minus strand of DHGO01000112.1, from coordinate 2,109 downwards.
TTACAGGGAAATCGCATACATTATCCACCCCTGCTACACTATACCTCTCTCTTTCCTTTGTTTTTTGCCCTATGACTATTGTGTTATCATGTATGAAGCCCTTAAGGTTATCGAGGTTGAAGAGATAGTCTGCAAGAAGATTCTTCTGTCTTTTTGAATCGCCGAGCAATAGATAGAGTTCTTTTTCAGGCCTTGTACAGGCAACGTAGAGGATGTTCAATTCATCGATAACATATTGCCGCTCCCTCTCACGGTAAAGAGTATCAAGCCTTTCAGAATAATCGCAGAAATCCTTTTTTATATAGAAAAGTTTGAGCCACTCTCTTTCATGGACAAAAAACCTGGTTCTATCCCTTATATCAGCAGTACCGAAGGGAGTAAATTTCAGAAAAGGTAGTATGACAACTGGAAATTCAAGACCTTTTGCTTTGTGAATGGTGAGAACCTTAATGGCATTTGCACCCTCTGTGGTTTTCAATAAGAATGGCTTTTCCCTTTCTGTTGTTTCAAGAGGGGTTTGTTTCGTTTCGTTCCAGAAATACAGAAAGCTACTGAGGTTGTTTTCCCCTGAAGTCTCTCTTGTTGCTATCAGTTCGCAGAGATGAAGAAAATAAGGTCCATTCTCAGGGAAGTGTTGAAAGACATTCCATTGCTTAAGGAAGAGCACAATATACTCGTACAATGGGAGGTATCCTGCGGTTTTGAAAAAGAATTCAAAATATTTCTTCCACAGGTCGGGATAGGTTACTTCAAAGAGCTTGTAAAGCCTTAAATAAGGGCTGTCTATTCGACTATTGGTTATCCATTCGTTAATTTCCTGTATCGAAAGCCCTGTGTGTCTCGTGAAGATTTTACCTGTTATAAATGCTGCAAAGGAAAGGTCATCATCAGGGTCATTGATAAATTGAAGAAAGCTAATCGCCTCCTGAACTGAGGGATGGTTTTTTATATTGACTGTAAATTCTGATTCTACGCCTGCGCCAATTTCCAGCAGGGCTTTGACAATAAAGTCAGCCTCTTCACGCCTTCTTACAAGTACGGCAATCTCTCTATCGTCAAAGACATTCCTCTTCCGTATCTCCTGAATAAGGTTTACAAACCTTTTTTTCGTTACCTCGTACTGTTCGTCTTTGAGAAGGCTTTCTTTTCTTTCATCCTCCTCTTCCACAGGGGTAATATTTTCAACATATACATAGCCTTCACCTGCTCTAAGATCCCTGTGCTTCTGTTCAGCTTCGCTAAAGACCCCGGTAACATCTTTAATCTCCTCCTGGGTCGCTTCTTTAATTGCACGCCTTACGAGGTCAGTAAGGTTTCCTTCATAAAATACCGTATTATTAAAGCGGACAATATGTTCACCACTTCTGTAGTTGGTGTCAAGCTTGATAACAGATATGGGGTACGAAGCGTAACGGGTGGTAATGTCATCGATTAGTTCAGGATGGCCTCCACGCCAGCGATAGATTGCCTGTTTCTTATCACCCACAAGAAAAAGCGTGCCACCCCGACTCAATGCTTCTTCCACTAAAATTTCCATGTTCTTCCACTGAAGGTGATTTGTATCCTGGAATTCGTCAATGAGAAAATGGGAATACTGCTCTGAAAGGGCATAGTATATTTCGGGGACAAATTCTTTCCTGTCAACAATCGTCTGGAGTAAAGCATTGAGTTCTTCAATAAGAATGAGTCTTTTGCGGAAAGTAATCTCATCCTTAAGCATTTTTTTGAATAAGTTATAAATCTCTATATAGGAAGAGAACCTTGATGCTGCAACAATATTGACAAATCGGGCAAGGGATGTTTGTATTCTCTGCCACAGGATTTCATATGCTCCGTCTGCCTGTCCACTCTTTTTGTTCAGCAGCGTCTGAAGATTTTCTTTCTTAAAGTAGCTGCTTCCTTTAAAATCGAATCCCTGTAGTGACAGCAAGTTTTCAAGGGCGTTGATGAACCTTTTGTTTGCTTCTATGCCCTTTGTTGCTGTTAGGTAATGGAGGAGGGATTGTGCATCCTGTGCTATGCTCTCACGAATATGTTGTATCGGTCTTCCTCCTCGAGATTGTGTGAATCTTTTATTTTCTTTTGTTTCCTCCTGCCAGAAATTATAGA
>DHGO01000135.1:19666-25286 GCA_002402795.1 Deltaproteobacteria bacterium UBA4796 | reverse complement strand
GGTACGAGATGGCTCTTGCTGAGGGTTCAATCATCCTCAAAAAGAGGATGTAATCAAAACCTATCTGTATCAACGGGTATCTTAAACAACAATTTCTATTCCATCTTCAGCAAGGAGATAAGGTGACTTAAGAACACCTCTGAATAACTGCCATTCCGGATAGAGGTGGGAGATGAGAACCTTTTTCGGATTCGTCTTTCCAACAAGTCTCTCAAGAAAGGGTAAATTGAGATGCCCCTTTACCTTTCTTTCGGGAAAAGAACATTCGACTACAAGAAGGTCTGTTCCCTGAGCAAGGCGTTCCAGTCTTGTTGTATAATCAGTATCACCACTGAACGTAATGCTCTTTTTTTCTTCCATGCGTATACCTATGCTTTCGCGATTGTGGCGCATCCGTTCTGTTGTGATACAGAGGTCATCAAAATATATTGAATCTCGAGACATGCTTTTTATATCCAGCTCATAGTTGTTTGGTGTAATCCAGGGATAGACCCTTGTAAGTCTCCTGTAAAAGGTATGCATACCGGGACCACCAATAATGAGAAGTGGTTCCATCCTCGGTTCAATGCCATAATTACATGCAAATAAAAATGTTGAAAGGTCTGCAGTATGGTCAACATGAAAATGGGTAAGTATAATGGTGTCAATATCATTCAGTTTATAACCGTATTCGAGCAGCCTCCGTACCACTGATGGTCCTATATCTATGAGAATCCTATGCCTTTTCAGAGTCACAATGTACGATGACGAAGACCTCTCTAAGGAAGGTACCGATGTGCCACTACCGAGACATCTAAGTTTCATTTTTCATATACCACATAATAGTCTCTGAAATCCCTGCCTTAAGGTTCTTGAGTGCTTTCCATCCGAGTACGTCCCGGGCTTTCCTTACATTCAGGGTGCTCGTATGAATATCTCCAGGTCTCGCAATACCCCGAAGGGGTTCATCAAAGGATTCGTTGAGCGCTTTCCCCTTCTCCCTCAGAATATTCAGGATTGTTTTATAAAGGTCGTATGTGCAAGTTCCACTGCCGGTACCGATATTGAAAATACCTGTTAATTTTTTTTCTGCTGCCATAAGATTCGCCTGTGCCACATCAGTGACAAAACAGTAATCCCTTATCATGCCGAGAGGTTCTTCAGGAAAATGGTAAAGCATTGCATGTTCTTCCTGAAGAAGTTTTTCGGTAAAGATTGCTACCACCCCTGCTTCACCGTGGGGTATCTGTCGTGGTCCATAAACATTGCTGTACCGTAATATTACACAGGGTATGCGATAATAGTCATGGTAAAAGAGTATGTATTTCTCGGCGGCAAATTTTGATATTGCATAGGGTGATGCTGGCCGGGGATAATAAGTCTCCTCTGTTGGTATCTCGGTTGCTTCTCCATAGATAGCCCCTCCTGTAGAGGAAAATATAAACCTCTGAATGGCATATTCACGCGATAATTCAAGAAGTCTGATTGTCCCTTTTATGTTAATCTCAGCGTCATACAGGGCATCCTTCACAGAAAGGGGAACGGATATCTGGGCAGCATGGTGATTCACCACATCAGGCTTCTCTTTATAAAAAATCTCCTTCATCTCCTCACTACCTATATCAGTGATGTATAACCTTGCCTTCTGGTTAAGATTCTCTTTTTTGCCGGTTGAAAGGTTATCAACCACGGTAACCTCATAACCCTTCTCAGCATAAGCATCTACAACATGAGAACCTATAAATCCACACCCGCCAGTCACTAAAATTTTCATAGAACCTCCATGAAAAGAATAAACCTTTATAGCACAAATTCATTAAAATAGAAATCGCCATGATAGCCAATTTCCTGTTGACAATACAAGGGATTATATCATATATGAAATGTGGGCGGTGTAGCTCAGATGGTCAGAGCATGCGNNAGTGTCCGGGGTTCAAATCCCTGCACCGCCATATTCAGTACCTGTGATTATCAAGGAGGGCTTTGGAATCCCATGCAAAAAATCAATACACTAACAACTATCAAGAAACAATGGTTCTTTGTAGGCCTTGCCCTTGTGCTCTCGTTTTTTTCTCTTTATCCACAGACATCATGGGGGCTCGAGAAAAAGATAAAAAAACCAACTTCCCTTAAAATCGTAACGATCAATGATTCTACAGTTGATAGTCTTTTGAAAAAAACAGAAGAGCAGATGGAAAAAGGTGATCTTGATGGATCTCTAAGGAACTTTCTTAAAATCTACGACTATACAAAAGAAGTTTTACAGACTGTGCATTTTATTAAAAAGGAGTATGAGAAATTAATCAACGACCCTGCAATATCACAGAATGAAAAAGAGGATCTTTTCATAAAACTTAAAAGAATTGGTCAACTCATACCCCGCTATAACTCCATAAAAGAAAAATCTGCTTACCATATAGGTTTTATCTATACAAAACAGGGTGATACCGAAAAAGCAAAGAAATACCTTTCAGAGGTCATCGAATCTTCGCCCTTCTCTACAAAACCTGAATCTTTATGGATGAAAGCAAAAACGCTGCTTCTCAGCATATATAATTTAGAAGGCGAATTTTAATTGGATATAATCAAAGATTATCTTCTCAAACGTTTGAGAGCAAGACCAAAGGAATACTCATAGAGATGGAGACCCTTGCTGATTGCAGTAATCGTACCATCCTCAACACCTATTTCGTGGCACATATATTCCTTCATGAGCTGTATTGCAGCAAGATTTGATGGAAAGCCAGCCCAAAGGTCCCAGCTTCTAAAGTAAAGGACAAAATGGAGTCTATTGTCCATCAGGCGTGTATCAATCAATCGCAGACAGGGTGGATCATCTATCATAATATCCTGAGGCATTCCCACTTCCATAATAGCCTGATTTGTTCCATACTTTTTATTTTTGTATATTTTAATAACCTCAGCAAGGGGATTTACCTCCAGGGCATACTCTTTTCCCTCTAACCATATTTTGGGATTGATTAACCGCTCACCATATGTATAGAGTTCATTCTCTGCCTTTTTATCCGTCATAAGATATTGCAAATACTCTTCCACATATTCCATACTCGTTGGTGATGGTATGCCCAATTCTGCCGGTATATCAGGTATCAGGGGGCGTGTGTGGGGATGTCTTATGTGAACCATCACCACATCGAACTCTCTTCTTTTATTACCCTCAAAGGATCCCCTGTCAATCACATACTCATGAACACCATGGTCTTCAAATATTTTGTAGATGCACTGAAACCACGCATCAGGCAAATCTCTTGCTTCAATGTAAACAGGTGTCATTGTTCTTCATTTTATCAAAAAAATTGAAAAACAGCACTAAAAAGTATTATGATTACCCATCCGGAGGTATAATGATGTTTGTCAAACAGATGGAAGTAGGTGGTTTTGCTGTCTTTGCATATATCGTGGCATGCAAGGTCACCAAAGAGGCGCTCGTCATTGACCCTGCAGCAGAATGTGAGCGGATATTAGAAGAGGCACAAAGCAGGGAATATCGCATAAAATACATTGTTAATACTCATTCCCATGTAGACCACATAATGGGCAATAGACGTATGAAAGAACTGACCAATGCTGACATTATTATTCATGAAAGAGAAGCTTCAAGCCTTCTGCACCAGTCTCCCTATATGATGCAAATGTTCGGAGCAGAACCATCACCTCCTGCTGATATAACAGTACGGGATGGTGATTTCATCCATATAGGAGATGTATCGTTAAAAGTACTTCATACACCGGGTCATTCACCTGGAAGTATCTCTCTCTATCGTAAAGGCATGGTCTTTACAGGAGATACACTCTTTGTAGGTGGTGTGGGCAGAACAGACCTTGATGGCGGCTCGTGGGAAACCCTCGTATCCTCTATTCACAAAAAACTCTTTACCCTCCCTGATGAAACAATAGTAGCCCCTGGTCACAACTATGGCGATGCACCAAAGAGTACAATCGGGAAGGAAAAGGTCTATAACCCGTATGTGGGGCTTAAGCCTGGCTATTAGAAAATATTTTCTACTCTTTACAGGCATTCTCCTTTTTACATGGAGCTGTCAAACCGTACCTGAAGTTATTCCCGAAAGGGAACCTAAGATTGCCCTTGTGCTCGGTGGTGGCTCTGCAAAAGGATTTGCCCATGTAGGTGTCATCAGGGTGCTTGAACAGGAAAAGATTCCCATTCACATGATTGTAGGTACCAGTGTGGGAAGCCTGATAGGAGGCCTTTATGCGGCTAACCCTGATAGTTTCCAGCTTGAATGGGCAGCATTTAAAATTGAGAAGAATGATATTCTCGATTTATCCATTATCTACTCGAAGTTGGGTCTTGCCCAGGGAGCGCGCCTTGAATCCTTTGTCGAGCAAACCATAGCAACAAAAAAGATTGAGGATACAAAGATACCTTTCTATCCAATAGCCACAGACCTCAATACAGGCGAGACCGTCATTCTTGAAAAGGGTTCTCTTGCAAAAGCTATAAGGGCATCGTCAGCAATACCTGGAATTTTTGTGCCTGTTACTTTTGGTAACAGATTGCTCATTGATGGAGGTGTTACAAACAACATACCATGTGATATTGCCCGACAGAAAGGTGCTGACATCGTTATTGCTGTTAATATCTCCAAATACATCAGAGAATATGAAATAAATTCGCTCATAGATATTATTGGCCAATCTGTCAATATTGGCATGCATGAATTGAGTAAGACCAAACTCAAATATGCTGATGTTGTAATAGAACCTGACACAAAGGATGTTTCCATGTTTGACTTCTCCCAGAAAAAACGTCTTATGGAAGAAGGTATAAGGGCGACAAAAAATGCAATCCCACGGATTAAACTATTAATCGAACAGTTCAAATAAAGGAGGATTTCCATAACAGATAGTCTCATAATAAAGAAGTTTTTGACACATTTCATAACCACGCCAGGTATCTTTATCACCATATCCCTTTTCTTTATGTTCTTCGTCAGAAAGAAGGAGAAATTACTGCTTTTGTTCCTCTCTCTCCTTATTTACCTATCATCCATACAGCCTGTACAGGAATTTTTGATGATACCCCTTGAAGATGCATATCCCATTCCTGGTATTGATGAAATTAAGTCCTGTGATGCCTATGTTGTCTTAGGAGGTGGCATAAATGACAATGCACCTGACCTTGATGGAAAAGGAACTCTTTGCAGTGAGGCATTGCCACGATANNATTCTGAATAGAGGGGCAGAGGCACACATTGCAAAAAGATTTCTTTTATCACTTGGTGTTAAATCCGAACATATTATCACTGAAGAGGAAAGCAGGGATACTGCGGAAAACGCACGTTATGTAAAACAATTGTGTGAGAAGCAAGGGATAAAGAGTATTGTACTTATCACAAGTGCATTTCACATGAAACGTTCCATGATTCTTTTTAAAAAATCTTTTACCTCCATCATCCCTTTCCCTTCAGGATATAAAACATCCCGAATACCATATGATTTTCTAAGCTATCTGCCTGAAGGGTCTAACCTTCTGAATACGTCTCTTGCATTAAAAGAATATCTCGGCATTCTCTTCTACAAAATCATACTTTAATCCCAGATATGTCATTGGAGCATGGTGTCGGGTTTTCCCAAGCAAACCATCGTGAGGCAAGGA
>DHGO01000135.1:0-19629 GCA_002402795.1 Deltaproteobacteria bacterium UBA4796 | reverse complement strand
ATCCTGATGGAAAATCTGGGTTAAATCGATTAACCATTACTTCATCTATGGTCTTTTTATGGAGTAATACCATAAGAAGTCTGTCCACTCCAAGGGATACCCCTGTATATGGACCGCTCGCTTTTGAAAGGGCATAAAGAAATTGCTCATCAATGGGAAATGTTTCCTTCCCCAACCTTCTTCTTGTGGCGTTATCCTCTTCAAATCTTTTTCTCTGTTCTGCTGCATTGAGAAGTTCTGTATAGCCATTTGCTATTTCACATCCATCTATATACAGTTCAAAGCGCTCCACCTTCTTTGTACCATTTCTCTTCGCCATTGTTGATATTGACAGGGGCCAGTCTTTAATAAAATAGGGAACATCACTGTGGATACCTCCTTCCACTTCCTGTATGAAAAGCTTGAAAAAGAGGTCGTTCCAATCATCCTGTACGTTTATACCTTTAAACCCTTTTTGGGTGAGTGCTGAGAAAAGACCTTCCCTGTCAAGTGCAAATGGGTTGACACCGGTCTTTTCTACAAAGAGTGTTTCTAAATCATAGACAGGCCAGTCCTTAAAATAACGTTCATGTTCCTCATAAAAAAGTCTGTCCACGATGAACTGGATAAGTTCTTTTGCCTCATTCATGGCGTCTTTATAAGTACCCTTCATATACCATTCAAGCATGGTGAATTCTATGCTATGGATTTCCTCAAGCTCCTCGACCCTGAAGACCTTGCATATCTGAAAAATTCTTTCTTTGTCAAACTGCAGGAACTTCTTCATGTTCAATTCAGGTGAAGTATGGAGATAATAAGGACCTTTTTCGCCAATAAATACTTTCAAAGGGTCAATAAATGGGTCAGGGGGTGATGTTGCCATAATGTGACTTGTTTCCACTTCCAGATAACTACGGTTATAAAAAAATTCCCGTATGGTCTTTAAAAAATTATGCCTGACTTTTAGAATATCCATTGCTTTTATGATCTCTTACCACTGAATTCTGTCTTCTGTCTCCTGACTTCTGACTCTGGTTTTTGAATTCTTGCTTCTGACTCCTGTCTTCTATTTTCTGAATTCTTCCCCTTGCCCCCCCCTGGAACCCTCGAATCCTTGAACCCTGCACTTGTTGACCCTTTGAACTCTTAGAATTCCTCTTCTCTCTGATTGTTGCTTTTTATAGTTTAAAAACGTATACTTTGTCAAATGGAGAGATGACCGAGATGGCCGAAGGTGCTCGCCTGCTAAGCGAGTGTACGGGCTAAAACCCGTACCCAGGGTTCAAATCCCTGTCTCTCCGCCATTTAAATAGTGATGAACGATTAGTGATATATCAGTTCGTAGCAATGATGAAGTGAAGCTGATTCCTTTCTACATCTGCCTTTATTACCCTTACTCTTGCCCTATCACCGATACGATATGTCTTTTTCGTGCGCCTGCCTGTGAGTCTAAACTTCTCTTCCTCAAAGATATAATAATCATCAGGTATATCAGAAAGAAGCACCAATCCTTCTATAAATAAATCTATGAGTTCTACAAAGAAACCATAGGAAGTAATGTGGGAGATAATACCCTCGAATACTTCCCCTATTTTATCCTTCATAAAAAGTACCCTGACCCTGTCTTCCGCCTCTCTCTCTGCTTCCATGGCTATTCGTTCCCTATCTGAGAGATGGAGTGCCATTCTCTCCAGTTCCTCCTCGTTGTATAGATAACCTCCGTTGATGATGCCTTTTAGAATTCTGTGGTTCACGAGGTCAGGATACCTTCTGATAGGAGAGGTAAAATGGGTATATATCTTTGATGCCAGACCAAAATGACCCTTATTGAAGGCAGAGTACTTTGCCTGTTTCATGGACCTTAAAATAATGCGATTTATAAAATACTCATATACAGTACCCCTGACCTTTTTAAGAAGAGACTGGAGGTAAAGCTGCTGGGTTGCGTATTTTCCATAACCCATATCAAGTGTATGCAAAAGCCTTTCTATGGTAATTAATTTCTCCTTATCCGGTGGTTCATGAATCCTGTATATAAGGGGCTGATGGCGGCGTGTTATAAATTCAGCCACTGCCTCATTGGCAGCAATCATGAATTCCTCTATAATCCTGTGTGAAAAGAGTCTTGGAGCCTTTATAATGGCCTTCAAACCTCCCTCTGTATCCAGCACTATTTCAGGCTCAGGAAGATCAAAGTCGATATTTCCTCTTTTCTCTCTTTTGTCTTTCAAAATTGAAGCAAGTTCAGCCATATGTTCAATCTGACCATAAATATGCTCCATACCTTTTTTGAAGGGTCTTTTTTTATTGACAAGAATATCTTCTACTTTTGTATAGGTAAGCCTCATACCGCTCTTTATAAGAGATGGATAAAAGAGATACCCTGTGAGGTTGCCCTGTGTATCATACTTTAATTCCACTGTAACCGTACATCTATCTTCATCGGGATTGAGGCTGCAGATGTCATTGGATAAGACTTTTGGTAGCATGGGTATAACACTACCTAAAAAGTATACGCTTGTGCCTCTTTCATAGGCTTCATGGTCAAGAGGTGAATCAACGGGTACATAGCGGGAAACATCAGCAATAGAAACATAAAGCGTAAAACCTCTTCGTGTCTTCTCCACATATACAGCATCATCAAAATCCTTTGCCTGTTCTCCATCAATGGTAACAAATGGTTTTGAGCGTAAGTCCTCTCCCTCCTGACCATTGATGCTGAGACGTTTGTCTTTCAGGTATCGTTGCGTTGTATTTTTGAATTTCATAGGGAGTCCGTATTTGTATGTTATAAAAAGAGAGATTGCCTTCACATCCGTTAGGGTTTTGAAAACCTTTACAACCTTACATACAGGCTCTTTGTAGTCTTCGGGAAATTGAGTGATTCTGCAAGCAACAAGCATATCATCGCTTAAACCTTTTGCCTCTGGTGAGTCTTTTATAACGAAGTGGTGGGGCATTCTTTCATCGTCAGGATAGAGATACAAGAGGTTTTTGTGTCTCTTTATAAAACCCGTTACCGTATGGGTTCTTCTTTCAAGAACCTTTAAGATTTTACCCTCTCGTATATGCTTGCCCCTATGGTCCAGCCTCACAACTACCCTATCACCGTGGAGCGCATCCTTTATGAACCGCTGGGGAATATAAATATCCTGTGTATTTTCATTATCCGGTATCACATAGCCATTTCCCTTCCGTGTGCACCACAGGGTACCTGTTTCGAGATTCATTTCCTGCCTGAGCCCGACCATTCTGTTTTTAAGTTTGAAGAGCGAGCCCTTTCTTAATAGCCCTTTAACAATCGACTTAAGTCTCTTTCTCTCCTGACTTGAAAGATGGAGGCTCTCCTCAAGGTCTTTTAATTTGAGGGGTCTTTTTTTCTGTTCAAGAATTTTTAAAAGATATTCTTCATTCAGATTTATCGAGGGGTTTTTATTTTTCATTGGATTTTTTAATAGAGCAGGATTCGAGGATTCAAGGGGTCGAGGGTCAGAATTCTCCCATCCATCCATCTTCTGCCTTTGTGCCTCTGTGCCTTGCCTTTATTGCCTTTGTCACTTTCTGCCATCATCTCAATATCTTTCTTTTCAAGGCTTAATCCATTCGCCGATATTTTTATATTTGTCTACTCTCCTGAGAATTTCCTCCCGCTCCTCTAAGAATTTATTCTTCATACTTTTAAGCCATTCTTTATGAAGTAATACATGTTGCGATGAACCCAGTATATCACCTCTTTTTATTTTTACTTTGTTTCCATTGCAATCAATTGAGAAATGGCCATGACAAACTGTACATATAAAACCTCTCTCCCCAATTCTGACAATTTCACAGCCGCAAAAAGGACAGCCATGTGAATTCACTATAATCTCATCTGAGAAGAGTGTTTGCCCAATTTTTTCTGCAAGTTTTTTATATCCCTCATTCATAAGCACCTCGCCGGGAAGTGCAGCTTTCAGGCTAAGATTTGCTCTTATGTTCATGCCAAGGGATATAGCAAGGGTCATCAATGTCTGAGGAGCAACACCTATTTTTTCCTCCATACCATAAAAATTTACAAGAACGCATGGTTTATTGTTTGTTCTTTCAATGTACTTGTAGAACATAAACCCCCTGTCAAGAACCCTTTTGAATATGCTGTGTGTTCCAAGAAAATAAACAGGTGAGGCAATAATCAGGGCATCACATTGCAGGATTTGGTCTAATAAAAACCCCATATTATCCTTAATCAGGCATGGCTTGTCCATAATGCATTTGTAACACGCATGACATGGCACAATATTAAGTAACGGCATCCTTATAAGGTTCAATGTGTGTTTATTGCTAATGTAAGTGGATAGTTCTTTTATGAATACTTCACAGTTGCCAAGTTTTCTTGGTGAACCCACCAATCCAAGAATGCGCTTTGAATTTGTTCCTGCCATCTTTGACCTCTTATTACGTCCCTTTCTTTATGTTATATAAGATAAAGGCTTTTGCGATACTTTCTCTTTGTCAATTATATACTCTATTGGTGTCTTTTTGTTAAGTGATTTATGAACCCTTGAGAATCGATGTAATAGATTCAATGATGACCCTGTGACCCTGTCTTTTTATTTCTTTTTCCTGACAGGTATCCCTGATTCGCAGGGCACTTTCGTCTGGCATAGACCGCATCCATAAGCTTCTATGACATATGCATCCCTTGCGTGACTGACGATTGGCCCCCTCAGATAATCGTGGCATTTTTTCTTGTCGTGCCCCTCTTTGCTTATCGCCCCCACAGGGCAGCGCTTGATACATGCACCGCAACTCCCTTCGCTATAAAATAGACAGTAGGCATGGTGGTCAGCATAAGGTCTGGGCGTAGGAGGAATAGAAATACGGGCTACAACCGACCCGAATCGTACAGCTTTGCCGAGAGTTGAATATTTCTTCTGGCAACCAGTGGAAATCGCCTATCATCGACTTTATTTGCGCATAAAGCGGATCGTCGCCCCTTGAAAAACCTATAAGTGGTTCGTCCCACGCCTTTTCATCATTTCCGGTCTGGAGAGAGTTCTGAGGCGATTCTACAAGCTCCTTTATGCTCCTCTCAATCCACTCTCTCACATCATTTCTGCTCTTTCCATCCATATCGTATCTTTTGAGAAAGGTATTATCTTTTCATATAAAACGCAAGTTAATGTTTCACTCAAACCTCACTTCTCTCTACCCTCAAGGCATCCTCCATTGTGAGTGTTAAAAGGAATTGCCGTGCGAACAAAACATAAAAGGAAAAAAGACAAAAATCAAAAGAGGTTTCAATTGACCCTATCAATCCCTTGTCCAGCCTTTCAGTTTCACAAGGCACAGGTCAAGCTCGTCACAGACCCTTGTGCCCTTGCGGGCTGCTTCCTTTTCTGCAATAGCCTGACAGTATTGCTTATCACGATTAAAATCGGCAGTACTCTTACCCGGCTGGCTATAGTAACGTGTGCAGCCGGCTATTACAATAATCAAAAGCATCATCAGCAGTATTCTTTTCATTCTTTATACCCTCCTTTCACAACGCTCATATAATGACAATAAAGTCTGGCTCCTGATACTGGCTAAATTATATTCTTTACCATTTTTGAGATCTTTATCATGCCACCATGCAGACAACATAGTATGTAAATGCTATTCCTTAAGCTTGATATACAAGGACCCATCCAATATCTTTATATCTTCCACTCCTTTTGAAACGATATCCCAGAATCCCCCCTCGTCTGCGAACTTGTGTACAAGATCAACATCCTTAATATTTCCCAGCCAGGCATTGGGAATTGGTATCCCGCCCACACTTATACCGCGGAGCGCGACAATAGGTTTGCCTGCTTTGTAACTTAAAGTTATGCCACAGTTCAACCGCAATGTCTTTCCTCCTATTAAAGGAACATCAACATCAAAAGGGACCAGTACCTTCACACTTATCAGATCCTCTGAAAGTTTAATCGCAACCCGTCGTGCCGTCTCTTCGTTTGTTGCAATGGCTGCGTTGAGCTCTTTCTCGGTGATATATATCTCACGACTCGCAGCTTCATCCGGGTATGGCTCAGGGACAAGACGTCCTTCCTTTATCTCATCCTTTTGAGAGTAATGTCTCAGGCGATAAAGCTTTGCCTCAAAAATCTTTTGTTCTTTTTCGTTCAACTTTGTCGGAATAAAAGGGTTTGCATAAACGTTATATTTTATCCAGATGGCGCTTAAAATAATAACCACAAATAATAGTATACCGGTTATTTTTAATATCTTTAGTGACCTTGCCCTGACTTTCTTTTTATTATTTAACGACTCTTCTTCAGGCATATAATTTAACCTTTTTTACATAGTATAACCATTAATGAAAAGATGCCAGCACAATTTTTTATTAAACTCTTTTGCCCATGGAATATAGTTTTTTCATTTCATTATTGAAATGTTTTTCCTTGTTGTCTCGTTTCATGGAAATAAAACAACAAAATACATTACAGAATGTTTATACTATTATAATAAAACGATTAATGCGAGTCCTTTTAATCTCAGCCAACACTGAAAAGATAAATATCCTGCCTATGCCTCTGGGTTTGCTTTACGTTGCCGCTGCTACCATAAATAAGGGACATGATGTAAGAGTGCTTGATTTAATGACTCATGAGGAATCATGGCATCCAATCAAGGAAATAATAGAACTGTTTCATCCCCATGTTATTGGTATCTCCGTAAGAAATATAGACGATCAGAATATGCATAGTCCGAAATTTCTGCTCGAAGAGGTTAAAAACACTATCCATTATTGTCGCAGTCTTTCGGATGCCCCCATTATTTTAGGCGGTGCCGGCTACAGTATCTTCCCCGATGCCGTTCTTGCCTATCTGGAGGCAGACATAGGCATTCAGGGCGAAGGTGAATATATTTTTCCGGAGTTGCTGGAAAGGCTGGAGAAAGGTATGGGGCTTGGTGGATTGCCCGGCTTATATGTGAAAGGTATCGGTTTTCAGGGCAAGCGCACCTTCATTCATGACCTGAATGCACTGAACATTTCCGGTGTTCAGAGCCTTTCTTCAGCCTACAACCGGAATTTATGGGTTCCCTTTCAGACACGCCGCGGCTGTCCTATGAATTGCAGTTATTGCTCAACCGCCACAATCGAAGGACGCACAATTAGAAAGAGACCTCCCTATATTGCGATTGAAGAACTGAAAGTCTTTGTAGAACAAGGATTCCACAGGTTCTTTTTCGTTGACAATACCTTTAATTTACCTCCCTCCTACGCTAAAGAAATGTGCCGGATGATAATCCATCAAAATTTGAATATTACCTGGCAGAGTATCCTTTACCCCGGAAAGGTCGATGAAGATCTTATAAGGCTTATGGCAGAGGCAGGCTGCAGGGAAGTGAGCCTGGGCTTTGAAAGTGGCTGTGAGAGGATACTCAAGAATATGAATAAAAGGTTTGACCCGGAAGAAATCAGAACAACGTCTCTTATGCTAAAAAAATATGGGATTCAGCAGATGGGTTTTTTAATGCTGGGCGGACCCGGAGAGACAAGGGAATCAGTATTGGAGAGCCTCAATTTCGCTGATTCGCTCCCTTTAGACAGTCTGAAAATATCGCAGGGAATCCGCATCTATCCTTATACAACACTGGCTAAAATCGCTATAAGTGAAGGATTAATCTCGCCTGACGATAGTCTCCTGAAACCTGCCTTTTATATGGTTCGCGAAATTGAGGATTGGCTTGAAGAAACCTTAAATGCGTGGATGGCTAAGCGACACCACTGGATAGCTTAACCTTTGAGAAATAAGAGAATGCAGGGAGTAGGATTTGAAATCATGTTCGTTCTCTTTTTATTACACTATGTTATTGAATAGGCTTGTTGAAAATACCGTAAATAATACCGTAAAAATTAAGTAATACCTAAATATATATCGAGCTGATTATGATGGTGAATGGCAAACATCAAAAAACATATGTTTGAGACATTTTCATATAACGACAAATGGTAACTAATCTGGCAACATGCTGATAAATGATATTCATTGCTGATAAAAATATTTTCAATTTGTGAAAGACTTGTTGTATAATCTATCGAGCTTAAAGGGTGCCTAAATGTCTTTCCTTGCATTAAGAAAGAATCTTAATCTCTTAAATCTAACAACTCTTATAATCATATCAATCCTTTTCCCTGCCATTTCTCTTGCTGATGCTAATCGGGTTTTCATGGAGAATAGTAGCGCTGTTGTGGTTATAGAGGCCCGTGATAAAGATGGAAAACCATTTAAACAGGGAAGTGGTTTCATTGTGAGACAGGATGGAGCGATTGTAACAAACTATCATGTTATAAGTGATGCCGAAGATATAAAAGTAAGGTCAGTGAGTAAGGTGTTGATGTGGTCAGTAAACAAGGGATTAAAGTTTGAAGGGTTCCTGCACATAGACAAAGAGAATGATGTTGTAATTCTTAAGGTTAAAGGTGAAAAGCTTCAAACTGTAAAGATTGGGGATATACAAAGATTGAGCATTGGAAGAAAGGTTTATGTCATAGGCAGTCCACAGGGTCATGAAAATACAGTATCTGATGGGATATTAAGTGGAATAAGAGAGATTGGCCCAAAAAGAAAAATCATTCAGATAACAGCCCCTGTTTCAGAAGGTTGTAGTGGAGGGCCTGTGTTTAATAACAATGGCGAGGTTATAGGGATCGCGACCTTTCTCATAAAAGAAGCTCAAAACCTCAACTTTAACTTTGCAATACCTATAAATATTATAAAAGATAAGATTTCAGCTCAAGAAGTCATTGCCTTAAAAGATGCTGTGATTGAGGACTGTGAAAAGATACCAGAATATTGGTGTATCCTTGGTTATTCCTCCGGAGAAGAAGGTTTATATAGAGAAGCAGTAGATGCTTTTCAGCAGGCAATCAGGGCAAAGCCTGATTATGCAGAGGCTCATTATGGCCTTGGTACTACCTATGTCAATTTAGGGAAGCATAGAGAAGCAATGGAAGAGTTTCAGCAGGCAATCAGGGCAAAGCCTGATTATGCAGAGGCTCATTATGGCCTTGGTGTCATTTACATAGGTTTTGATAAAATAGGACCAGCATTAGATAAATATAAAATATTAAAAGATCTTGACCCGAAACTTGCTAATGAATTATTTAATCTAATTTATCCTCCTCATTAGATTTTTTATAAAATGATTTTACATGAGTAGTATGTGAGAAGCAACAATGCTGCCAAAGGCTTATTGTAGTGTTTTTTGGGGGCTCGATAAGGCTTGTTTATCTCAACCGGGCTTACGGGCACAAACAAGGCTGAATGGCATCTCGAGGGCGATCTTTTGGATGCCTATCTCCTGAAAACCCAGGCTCTTGAGGCACTCTTCATAGAACGTGGGGGACCGAAAGGAGCGAAAGAAAAGGAGGAAAGGGAGTATTGAGAATGTCACGGATTGGCAGTCCGCCGGAAAGGAGCTGCGCTCGAAGATAAGGATCGTTCCTCCGGGCTTAAGAGCTACACACCCCCTCTCGATAAGGCGCCGAGCTAAGGAATCGGGCCAATCATGAAGCATTGACTTAAAGATAACCAGGTCAAAGTCAGAGGGAAGAGGATCCCGGAGTGCATCACCGGGCACGAAAGAAATTCGCTCTTTTTCAGGAGCATTATTGATATGCTCTCTTCCTACTGCGCAAACTACTGGAAGATCAAATATGGTCGCTACCAGCGAATGATGCCTCCGGCAGAGACGCAAGGCAAATTCCCCGCTGTTACCGCCTATGTCCAGCATGCATCCGTAGTGAGAGAAATCGTGGAATTTCATGCATACCTCGGCCTCGTATCTGGTGAGGGATGTCGTGACCTTCATCCAGCGCTTTGCCTGCATCCTATTTTCCTCCGTGTCAACTAAACATCTACCATAGGCGTATAGCCTCGTTGAACGGGATTCGCGAAAAAAATGGGCGGGGTTGCAAATCAAGTCCTGGAAGCTATCGATAAAATCCAAGGCTGCTAAACTCCCCAGTTCAATTTTCGTGCGCATCAGATCCCGATACGCCAGGGCACGCACAAACGGGTCTGTCAACACAACACTGCCAGCCTGTTCGCTGACCACACCATTTGAAACAAGAAGGTTGAAGAGGAGCCGAAGTCCTGCGGCATCTGTTCCCAACTCTCTTTCCAATGAAGCATAAGGGGCAGTGCCACTGCGAACCAGGAAATCGATGAGGCCGATCTCAAAGGCCGTGGCCAGAGCGCGAGCATCCACAAACGTCCTGATAAAGGTATCGACACAGAGGTATTCGAATTCACGCCCGGGGTCAGAAGATTCCATAGTAACCGCTCTTCAGTACAATGAGGTTCTGCCCTTCCAGCCTGTAATCGAATCCCACATCATAGAGCAAATGGTCAAGTCTGCCCCGGTGTGATTTTACAAAGGCAATAAGCGGGGCTGGATATTTCATCTTATTGAGGAAAAAAAGGAGCTGATCGATATTGATGCGTGAGAAATAAATGGCGTCGTTCCGCTGCTTATTTGCCACGACGATGACCTTGCACCCCATCATCTCGGGCCAGAGGAGGTGATTGATATCCATAACCGTCGTGTCGAAGAATACCGATGAATTGATCTTTCCGGCAATCTCATCCAGTTTCTTCGCATCGAAGAAGAAATAGAAGTTCTCGAGCCTTGTCCGGTCCGCGGTCACGGAGTAGCAGATGCCTGAAGAGACAGCGCTGCCCGGGTTTCCAATGTACATATGGACCTCTTTCAGGTCCTTCGTGTTGCCGAGGAGGTCGTTGTTTACGTCAAGGGAGAACATGAAATAGTTGAGACTCTCATTTACCGACACGGCGCAGTGGATGAAGGGACTTATCGCCCGGAGCACACGCGTGATCGACCGCTCGCGGGCCCTTCTCCGGTAGTCATAGAAATAGAACTCCCGCCGCAGCTCGTCCCCGATCTGCTTGATTCCCCATACTGTATTGAACATGCCTATTTCACGGCGTATGGCCTCTACCAACCCGTAAGCGCTGTCAGGGGCGCAAGTCAGCTCAAAACTATGATAGAGGAGATTGACGGATCTGAGCTTGTTCTCAGGCGATGCAACAGGCTCATACTGCCAGAGACAGTAGTCATAGTAGATGTCGTCGGGCGTAGTCAGTTCTATTCGATCATTCGCCATTTGTCACTCTCAACCTGTACCTGCAACTCATAACTCCTCGCCCTCCCTCTCAATCGGCCTCAAAAGCTCCCTCTCGTCCCCATACTTCTGAACGTAAGCGCTGGAAAGGCCCCAGCATTGCCACGACTTGCATTGACCTGTATTTCGGTAGAAACACTGGCCAAACCCGCATTCCCCAAATTGTCTCCAGAAGAGATCAGGAAGAACGGTTACTGGAAAAATGCTGTCGAAATACAAAGGACTTCCTGCAAAAATGCACTGGGGAAAACTCTTGAGGACGATTGGTTTTCCAGTTTCCACCGAAAGAGAAGCGAGCTTTGGAAGAAGACCGGAGAACGCTTTGAGATCAACGATTTGATTTCCCGTGTCGGTCTGCCCCATAGGGAAGAAGTTCCACAATTGCATTTCGCTTATGGGTTGCTTTGCGAGAAAAGCGAAAAGGGGAAGAATCTCATCCACGTTCCTCCGTGTCAGCACCGTATTGCCGATCAAGTTCACTTTGTACTCCGCAAGATTCCGAAGACCGGTCACTGTATCTGAGAAGGAACCTGCCACACGGGTGGTGGCATCATGGGTAGTTTCAAGCCCCTGGATGCTGACAAAAAACTCGTTGACTCCGCAATCGATGAGGTGCCGGACATAGTCTTTGTCCCTCAACCTTCTCCCATTGGTCTGTATCTGGATTTTCTTGAACCATCCCAGAGAGGCAGCAAATTGAACATATCGAGGAAGCTCGTCAAATGTGCTCACCTCTGCGCCGGAGAGGATTAGATTCCGAAACCTGCCGTCATTCCTGATTTGATATAGGACACTCCTGAAACGGTCGAAACCAATGGCAGGTAGTTCCCTCTTCATGTCACCAAGCATACAGATGGTACAGTGGTTATTGCACCCGAACCAGATTGAGATGACACAATAAGCGCTCAGGTCAACTCGGCGATACCTATACTTTATTGTTTCTTCTTCCTTCAATTACCGTCTGCTACTTCCTTTTTCAGTGAAGTAAACTGTCAGGAAGTCTCTCCCTTCTCTGTCCGTACCACCTGACAAATGGCCAAACTTCTTTGTCTTCACTGCCTCGTATAATTCTTCAAACTGCTCGAGATCAATTGAATAGTGGCGAGCGGTTTTGACGAGCAACGGATAGATCTCAGCCATCTGGAGATTGGCCAAGTACGTGTTGATGTCGAAAGAACTTCTCGGATTACCCTCCTCACTTACCTCGACATAGAGGAGCTCGCCAGGACGGGTGCGGCTGCCTGCAAGATCCAGGATGTCATCGACGATTGGGTAGGGGTAATTTTTTGTGCCCCCATAGAACGAGTTCGCTACCCGAACCGTCATGTCTTGGGCTCGAAACAGGGGATAGGCGGTGTACTTAGCTACGACTTTATGCGAATTGTCCAACACGTCCCACTTGAAGCCGGTATGGATCTCAATGCTCTCGGGTCTCGGGTCTTGCTCGACCGCTTGCCCCAGTCTTTCATTAAATTCCAGATATGCCTTGTACACGCGATCTTTCTCATTCCTTTCAAAGCCAAATAAAACGATGTTAGCCTCATGAAGTTTTGCCCGAAACATCTCCTGGTACTCCTGGGGCATATCTATTTGTTGACAGATGCTCATTATCGCATCGTCTTCTCCAATATTATCCTTCGATCTCTTGAAGCCGAATAAAAAGCGCTCTGCGAGTAGAATTCTGTGAAGGAACTTGAAGGAATGCTCGAAGCCTCCTCTCAACCTTAGACCCTTCACTAGACCAAAAATATGTCGGGCCTTATCGTCTGTTTCTTCAACTCGCGTGATCCGCTTTTTCCTTGCAGGCAGGCTGTATTTTGACGGGACAGGCGCACCTGCAATACTCAACAGTGCTCCTCTCGAGCTCTCACCAAACTTTTCCTCAACCCCGTAATAGGCGGTGAAAAAACTTTCTCCATCTCTGTCGACTCCAGCGGCTAGGTGTCCAAATCTCTTCATTTTGATCTCATTATAGAGCGAATGAAATGTGTCAAAAGGAAGCGAATGGCGTCGGCAAAGCATTGACAACATCGGATATACTTCCGCTACCTGGAGGTTTGCCCTGTAGACGTTGATATCGAAAGATCGCCTCGGGTTACCATCGTCAGTGACTTCGAGATAAAGAATGTCGCGGTCGGGAATCCTTGCAAGGGCGAGTGAGATGAGTTGTTCTGCAGCCTGCCTCGCGGCTGCGCCTCGCTCGGGCTCCAGAATATACGACACTCTATCAAGAATCTCATGTGAAGGAAGCCAGGGATACCAATTATATCTCGTCACGGACTTCCTGTCGTTGTCGAATGCGTCCCACTTGAAGCCCAGATGCAGGAGAAATGGTCGGGAAAAATTTTTACTCAACCTGATTTTTTCACTGATACTCTCCCAGAACTCAACATATGCCTTGTAAAGACAGGTGTTTTCATTCTCCTCGAATCCGAAGTGAACATAATTGGCGTCAAACAGGCACTGCCTAAAAGTTTCAAGGAGGGGTTGCGGCATATCCAGTTGCCTGCATATATGGATAATCCGCTCCTCTGCGTGGTCCTCAATCAGCCTCTTGTTTACACCCAGTAAGAAGCGATTTTTAAGCAGTGACTTTTCAAGGATTTTAAAAGAATATTCCAACCCAATCTCTACGTTGAGCTCCTTGATCAGGCGGAAAAGGGCGGTGTATTTCTCCTTCCTGTCTGATTCCGTTGACCGCAAGGGTTCTTTCTTAAGAACGCCAAATGCGGATTCATAACCCCTTATAACTCTTTCCAGGGCAAGGGCCAATTGCTTTGTGGTAAAGGGACTGAGCACGACCCTGTCCGTAAGTTGAATCGATTCTTCCTGATCGGCAGGATGATTTGGTTGTTCCGTGCCAAAGAGAAGAGAAATCTCCTCCCGAGACTCGACTACAGCGCACACACTTGCATGGATATCTTTCGTGGTGGATTCGTTCCAGCGGATTTTTAATTTTTCCTTATGATCTGCCATGGCGCTACCGATCAATCTCTAAATGAACTACCCAAAACATAAACTTCAGGGTGAGCATCTGTAATGTTCTAATGCCATATCCGGGTTAAATACTTCTTTGGTTCCTCCTTCAGGGAACTCCAATAAAAAATACCAGAGACGCAAAAAAAACAACCTGGTCTCTGGTATTATATTTACAGGACAACTGTTTAAAAAACCAACCCCTTTCTCCCTGTGTTTATCAGGGTTGCCCCACATCCAGGGATCCGTATTTCGTCTCGTAATCCTTGATAACGTTGTTGAGCAGAATCGACAAACGCTTGGCCACAAAAGGGCTCAAAACAACCCTGTCAGCAAGTTGAATCGTAACCTCTTCCTGGGCAGAGTGCCATGCCTGGTTCATTCCGAAAAGGAGAACAACCTCCTCCCTGGTTCCTGCAACATTGCATACATTGGCATAAACACTCCTCATGTTGGAATCATCCCAACGAATCTTCCGCTGAGTCGTTCCTCCTGCCTTCTCTTCTCCCTCTTTTTCTTTGCCGCCTCGAACTGCCATGGATCCTCCTTTTTAATCAATTTATTTGCCTAAATATTGCACCCTCTCCTCAAATGGATATTTTTATTCCTTTATTAGGATCAGCCTTGCCCGTTCCGTCAAATAGAAATTCACTTACCCAGGGTTTCTGTTCCTGCCCGAGAGATTCTCCTGCAGCACCGTATATTCCTCCCTTATCAGAAGCAACGAGGCTGATTGTTACACCGGCGCTTTCGCCGCTACTTCCCACGGCGTCTCCAGAGGCCATTCCCCTGAGATCGAGCAGCGTGGGTATGGCGTCATGGCCATTGTTATTACCCATGATGCGACGTCTAAGACGGGTCCACCAATTTTCGGCATCTGTATTTGTGCTGTCCGCAATGCTGCCATTCTCGAAAATCCAGCCTGTAGGAATACCATTAGACGGAGGCGGGAAGTTCAGCAAGGTTGATATCGGGGATGCCGGCATTGTCGCAACAGAAAGATTTGCAGGAACATAGCGAACACCTGCCGAAAGTTCCTCACTCATGAGCACGCCATCAGAAGCGGCTGCATCCTCATACCCAATTACATGCCCCATCTCATGCATAACCACCGTAAGCAGGTCGTACTTTCCAAAGACGGGGCTATTATCGGATGCGGTCATGACATACTTGCCTGTCCTCACAAACTCAAGATCGTTGGCCGGGGTCGGATCCACAAACCAGCCGATGCCTGCGGCATCCGCATCAATAACAACCGTTGTTCCGATTGTCCCACCCAGGGTAAGGCCGGAGAGCGCACCGATCGAGAAGTTAACGTTGTTAAACACGGCAGCCGCTTCGCTCCCGATCACGCTTTCCCAACGGGCTACGGCCTCATCCACAATCGCCGTAAGATCGCTGTAAGTTAGTGACGCGGCACCTGCGCCGGCCGCGGCAGCCGTCATAGGAGAGGGGGTTGCCTGGAAGGCTGCATCATCTGTCTTCACGCTGAGGTCATCAAAGAAGGACACGCCGCCTTTCGTGAACAACCCGGAGAGACCGTCCAACGTGGAGGCGTTAAAGACAAAACCCGCAACAGCCTGGCCGTCGAGGGAGACACTGACTGTCGTACCTTTGAGCGACACGTAGAGTGTATAGTCTTTGCCGGCGTCAATGGTCTTGTTTACAACCTTGTCAGTGAACCAACCCCGCTCTGTGTGGTGTCCGATGATCGCCTGGTCGGACGCAGCATCTATCGCGGCGAACTTGAAGTTATTCGCATCATAGTAATCAAATACCACGCCTGCCGTGGTCGAGGTGTTCACGACGGTCTGAATCTCCAGCAGCGACGATGTATTGAGGTGGAACGTTCCAGGTTCATAATCGAGTTGCGTTCCTAAATCCATTAGTGCTGTGGCATATCC
Source organism: Deltaproteobacteria bacterium UBA4796 (assembly GCA_002402795.1). Taxonomy (GTDB): domain Bacteria; phylum Desulfobacterota; class Syntrophorhabdia; order Syntrophorhabdales; family Syntrophorhabdaceae; genus UBA8905. Next base: position 3,594 of record DHGO01000135.1, on the reverse strand, counting down.
GCTGTCCGGAGTGCCGCTGTAACGCTTGTTACTCACCGACCATTCGCCAGTTACAGATCCAGAGAAAAGATCGGCAGCCTGGGAGAAGTTCTCACTGTCGCTAAAAGTAGTTTCCGGGGCGATTATCTGGACACCGACATTGTCGAATACTCCCCGGGAGTTGTCGGAGCCGATACCAACCATGCCGGTATTGAGATTGTAGCTCACCCCTTCAATGACCCTTGGGGCGTAGGCATGGGTGAACTGTTGCTTTCCGTTTACCTGAACCGTGACAGTCACACCGTTTACTGCCACGAGGAAGTTGTAGTACTGTCCTTCCTTCAAATTCATGTTGGACTGGGCATCGACGATCCATCCTTCTGCTGTCCGGTGACCCAACTGTATCTTATTGATGGCAAGGTTGATGCCCGCGAACTTGAAGTCGGTAGGCGACTGGTAATCAAAAATTATATAGGAATTGGCCTTCCAACCAGCAAGTGCCTTATCCACCTTTACGCTTGCGAGCAACTCATAGTAAGACGGAAGCGTTGCATCCACATTGTATACTGCAACCGCATCGCCGGCCGGCGTAGTTGCCGTCATGGATAGAGAGCCATTCTGCACACTCCAGACGCCGGAATCTACGAACATGCCCTGCATCTGTCCGTCGTTGAATGTCGCGCTACGGAGCACATCCCTCTTGCCGCCCGCAATGTTGCCCGGCTGCGGATCCACCGGGGCACCGGTCTGATCATGCCATGCAAAATCCTGCTGTTTTACAAGACCAAGTTCGCCTTCAGGCTCGCCGTTTCTTGCCGCATCAGCGCCAGTGTCCGCTGCACGTGTCGGATCAGCGCCATCGCTCTTTGAGAGGGCATACAGATACTCAGGAAGCTGCGGCTGCAGGGTCCTGCTCACCGTGGCCATGCCGAATGGCGCAAAGGGCACAATGTAGCTATTGAACTCGCCTGCCCAGTCGATGAGACGGTCACCGCCGGTATTGGCGATCAACACATCCCTACCCGCGCCACCGTAGGCAAGGTCCTCATAGGATGGATGGGTATCGGGCATATCATTGGCATTGTCGTTGGTCGTCTGGTCATCGTCCGCGTTGAGCAGGTCAGAGCCATAGCCGCCGTAAAGATGATCCTTACCTGTTCCACCCACTATCCAATCATTGCCAACATCGCCGAAGATCGCATCGTCGCCGTCAGTATGGACGGTTCCCCACGTAGCATCTGTAACTGCAGGCCCCTCACCTTGATCGAAGTTAAGCAGGAACTCTGATCCGGTGCCGTCAGTAACGAATTCACCGGTTGCGGGATCCCAGTAAACCTTTGACCACGGGTCGTACTCATTGTACGCTCCGAATTCACCAGCCCGGTAGACACCAAACTTGAGCACGTCACCAGGATTAATAGGTGCGTCGTAGTACATCGGAAGTGCCTCCGCACCGGAGATCGCATCGTCGCCCGCGCCGCCGTGTAGAAAATCGTCGCCCCAGCCGCCGTAGATGATGTCATCAGCATATTGAGGATCCTGATCCGCGTAATCAAAGGAATCCGGATCGCCCAACTTAAATGGTGTCAGGTTGACCGTCTTCTTCAATTCACCGTCTACATTGATCGTCGACTGCTGAATCTTGCCCGGGGTGTAGATAACCTCATTGAGCACATCGCCGTTATTGGTCCTTGTATCCCGATCAGTTGCAAAGAGGGCCGAAATACCGTAAAGCGGCTCACCATAGGTCACGCTGTTCCGGCTGGTGTATATCCTGCCGTCGTCGCCGAGGATACCATCCTGCCCGGTGCCGCCAGAGATCCAGTCATTCCCGTAGCCGCCGATAATGTCGTCATCCTGACCCTCGCCGAAGAGGACGTCATCGTCCTTCATGCCATAAATGAAGTCATCACCTGCTTCGCCGTGGATGACATCAGCCGCGCCGATATCGGTTGCAGCCTGATCTGCGGTCGGAGAGTAGTCCAATCCGCCCGGTGTGTAATCAAGCAGTTCTGCCGCCCGTGGGATGATCTTAAGAGTGGAGCTATAGCCGAAGTCTGGATTGTCATAATTGAATGCGAGGTATTGACCGCTGTCTGTACCGTTTATACCCACCAGGCGATAGATGTTCCCGTTATCGCCCAGGATCATGTCTGCATCGCGGGCATGACCAATCGCTGACTCATCACCGAGGTTATTCCGGGAAATCATGTCTCCGTTGCCCCCGTAGATCAGGTCAGAGCCGTCGGGTCGCTGGTCGTATGTTGTCAGGCCAAAGAGAGTGGAGTTACCGCCTATCAGGTCGTCCTGGCCAAGACCGCCGTAGATCGTATCATTACCACCGTTACCCTCGATGTAATCGTCGCCACCGACATCGCTGCCAGCATCGGTTACTGTCAGGGTATTGAGCGTATAAGCCGGGTCAGAAATCCAACCATCGCCGTGAAGCGTATCATTGCCAAGCTGACCGAAGATCACATCGTCATCCGCGCCGCCCGCAACCAGGTCGTTCCCGAAGGTCGTCGTATCGGGGTTATGTGAAGAATCAAAAAGAGCTACCTGCCTTGCATGCACTCCGTTAGGATCCGTCTGAGATACTGCTGTCACCAAAGCCAAAGCGTCATTACCTGCCGCTTCGCCGTATATTGCCGTCCCTATGAGCGCCCTGAATCGTGGACTTGCATCAAAATCTGTGCGCTGGATGCTCGCGTTGTCGCCGGCAATTACGTCGTTTCCTGCTCCACCGTCAATGATGTCGCCTGTATCGAATCCCGTTGCCTGGTTGTGGCCGCCATAGATGTCGTCATCGCCGCTACCACCGAAGATCACATCCGCACCCTGCTGGCCGAGGATATAGTCACCGCCTGCCTCGCCGTAGATCAGGTCGCCTGCACCCGCGAGACCATCACGTATATCGGTCGCTGTGTAAGTGTAACCTTCGAACCATGGTGCTGTTTCATTCCAGTAGGTCACGACAGAATTGGCACCGCCAGAACGGGTGACCTCGCCCTGGTCGCCAAAGATTACATCCACACCAGACCCTGCATGGATCGTATCGCCCGCCGTTCCACCGATAATAATGTCATTGCCGCCCAGGGTTGTGATTATGTCCGCGCCGCCATCGTCAGGTTCGGTGCTATCGATCAGATCGATAGACATGGCGTGCCCGCTCAGCAGATGGGTCCCATTAGAATTATCCACAATCCGTCCGCTGTCGCCGATCACGATGTTGTTGCCTGCATTTGCATTAATAGTGTCTCCGTACCTGCCGCCAATAACGATGTCATTGGCCGTACCCGTGGTGATGGTATCAGCACCTCCCGCAGCCGTGGTCGAGGTGCTTTCGATGAGGTCAATGTCTGCAGGATTGGTATCTGCACCTGGCACTGCCTCACGCTCTGCACGGACATAGTCGATCTTGCCGTCATCGCCGATAAAGATGTTGTTGCCATTGCCCGCATTGATGATGTCGCCCTTGTGTCCGCCCAGGACAATGTCTTTACCACCCAGGGTTGTAATCTTATCAACTCCGCCGTCACCGAAGGCTATCGTTTCAACAAGCCCGAAGGTCATGGGTATACCCGCAATCTGCGGAGCATCTGCGTTCGCTGCCGT
>DHGO01000096.1 GCA_002402795.1 Deltaproteobacteria bacterium UBA4796 | reverse complement strand
TTTTTTGAAGGAGGCATTAAACACTTAAAACCACTGATATTGAGAGATGTTGCCCAGGATATAGGGGTACATGAATCTACGGTAAGCAGGATTACAACCAATAAATATATAAGCACGCCCCATGGTATTTTTGAAATGAAGTTCTTCTTTCCAACCGGTATAGAAAAAAACGATGGAAACGTACTTTCTACAGATGTGGTCATGGTACTCATTTCTGAAATCATACACAAAGAAGACAAAACAAGACCCCTTACCGATGATAGGATTGTCATGATATTGAGGGATGAACACAATATACGAATTGCAAGAAGAACAGTGGCAAAATACAGGGAAATTCTTAATATACTCTCCTCAAAGGACAGAAGGGTTGCATCGTAAACCTTCTCTTTCATCCTGTTCACCCAAAAAAATAGAAGATAATCAAAAACTTAGGTGTGTAAGGGGCAACTAATTTGAATTGACATAATGTATTAGATTTGTTAATTTTGTAACCTAATTCTTCTTTCATGCATATCCATTCAATTGGAGGCACTATGGAAATAACCATCAGCTTCAGACATCTTGAGCCAGATGAAAACATTAAGGGCTATGTTGAAGAAAAGATTGCAAGATTGCAACGGTATATCGAAATGCCTCTTGAAATCCATGCAGTCCTTTCACTTGAAAGAAAGTACAGGCACCGGATAGATGTAAGCTTTATGCTGAATGGTGTTCCCATCAATGCCCGTGAGGTGATGGATGACATGTATGCTGCCATCGATAAAATTACGGATAAATTAGAACGGCGTCTGATTCGTTACAGAGAAAAGCTAAAAACACACAGAGAAACAAAACCGAGACGTATTACTCAACCCTCTGGAGAAAAAAGTTCAAAGATCATTATATCCAGAACAATTGATGCAAAACCTATGGACCCCGAAGAAGCTGTGATGCAGCTCGAAGCTTCTGGTGACCACTTCATCATATTCAGGGACAGGGAGAAAGGAAATGTATGTGTCATCTATAAGAGAAAAGATGGCAACTTCAGCATCATAGAAACATCTGGAAAAATAGCATGAGAATAGAAGATATTTTACTTGAGAATTGCGTAATAAGTGAGATCCAGAGTAAAACAAAAAAAGGTGTACTCAATGAGCTCATTGGTGTATTAAAGGAAGCAAACCTTATCAGCAGTGCCCAGGATGCTCTCCGCGTTATTGAAGAGCGCGAAAAATTTGGGAGTACCGGTATTGGCGATGGCGTTGCCATTCCCCACGGAAAAATGAAAGGGATAGATACCTTTCTCTGTGCCTTCGGAAGATCTCCTGATGGTATCGATTTTGATGCCGTGGACAAGAAGCCTGTACACCTTTTTTTTCTTCTTATTGCCCCTGAAAATTCTGTAAGCATACACCTGAAGCTACTGTCCAGGATAACAAAGATACTACGGGATTCACTTTTCAGAAAAAAACTTATGGAGCTTAAAAGTGCTCATGAAATATATCTACATATAATCGAAGAGGATAAAAAGATTTAAAATAAAAGGTAAAATAGAAGATTGAAAGTTATTATTGTCAGTGGTATTTCAGGTTCTGGAAAAACAACCTTTATAAGAGCCCTTGAGGATATTGGCTATTTTTGTGTAGACAACTTTCCCCTTATTATGCTTCAGAAGTTTTTAGAGTTATGTGAATCCACTAAGGGTAAAATATACAAATGCGCCTTTGTTATTGACGTCAGGGAAAGAAATTTTTTTGAAGAAGGAAAGGATATTCTCAGCACTGTGAAAGAACACTACAATGGAGAAATCATTTTTCTTGAGAGCCCTGACAGCACACTTATCAAAAGGTTCAGGGATACGCGTAGAATTCATCCAATTTATACAGCGTCAAATATAACCGAAGCACTGAGTGAAGAAAGACGTATCATGAACTGGATTAAAAATATTTCAGACAGAGTAATTGACACATCCCAGTTTACTCCCCACGAATTAAGACAGTTTGTACTCAATACTTATGGTGAAAGCGAAAAACAAATGAAGATTAATCTTATTTCCTTTGGATATACATACGGTATCCCCCTTGAGGCAGATATGGTCTTTGATGTGCGATTTCTTCCAAATCCTTTTTTTGTTGAAGAACTCAAAGAAAAAACAGGTCTTACTGATGAGGTAAAAACGTATATGAGATCCAATGAAATATACAGAACATATTTTCCTCTGCTTTTTGATTTTATTACATATCTCATTCCATTATTTGAAAAGGAAGGAAAGAGCTATCTCACCATATCCTTTGGCTGCACAGGTGGAAGGCACAGGTCTCCAGCTATTGTTAATGAACTTGCAACACAACTTTCTATGATGAATTACCATACCACTACAATCCACAGGGATATCAACAAAACAGGAGGATGAAATGGTCGGGGTTATTGTTGCCGCTCATTTTAATCTTGCACGGGAAATGGCAGCAGCTACAGAGTTGATAGCAGGAAAACATACTCAATTTGCATATGTTAATATCACCCCTGAACAGGATTTGGATGACATAAAGGCACGGATGACGCAGGCGCTTAAGAGTGTGGATACCGGAGATGGGGTACTCATTCTGACAGATATGTTCGGTGGAACCCCTTCCAACATCAGTCTATCCTTCCTTGAGGAGGGCAAGATTGAAGTGGTAACAGGGGTAAACCTGCCTATGCTCATCAAGCTCGTTACATACAGAGAAGGGAGGTCCTTAGATGAACTTGCCCGTTTTATTACCCGGTATGGTCAGAAAAACATCTATCTTGCTACAGATGTCCTGAAGGCACGGGAGAAAGAATAAACCCATGCGCGAGGGTCTGTTTACTATAAAAAATAGGCTGGGACTCCACGCAAGGGCTGCTGCCATATTTGTCAAGAAGGCAAGTGAATTTAAAGCAGACGTATGGATGGAAAAAGACGGGATAAAAGTAAATGGAAAAAGTATAATGGGTATACTCATGCTTGCCTGCCCTCTCGGAAGTAAAGTGCTCGTTAAGGCAGATGGTCCTGATGAAGAAGAGGCATTAAATACGCTGGGCAAATTGATTGAAGATGGATTTTACGAAGAATGATTGAAGAACCATTTGTAAATAAAATACTTAAAGGTATCGGTGTTTCATCAGGTATCGGGATTGGTAAGGTCTATCTCCTCGAACGGGGCAGGATTCCAATAAACAAGCGTTCAGTTAAAGAAAAACATATTGACAGGGAGATAACCAAATTTCGTTCTGCCATTCAAAGCGCCATTGATGAATTAAACCGTATCAAAGAAACCATACCTGATGCAGATGTAAAAAAACATGCCTTCATCATTGACACTCACATGCTTATGCTGCAGGATGAATTTTTTGTCAATGCTGTAATAGACACAATAAAGAATGAAAAAATCAATGCAGAATGGGCACTCGATATCATTGTATCGAAATTTCTTGCAGCATTTGAAAAGGTTGAAGATGCCTATCTCAGAGAAAGAGGGCAGGATATTAAACACATTTACGACCGGCTTGTAAGAATCCTCGTGAAAGGGAAAAAATCAGATATAGAATGGAGAAATATAAGCAACAAAGCACTGATTGTAGCCCACGATTTATCCCCTGCAGATACCATCCAGTTGAACCTCAATCGAATTGTAGGTTTTGCAATAGACATAGGAGGAAGGACGTCTCATACATCAATTGTTGCAAGGGCACTCGAGATTCCAGCAGTGGTTGGTATTGGCAATATAACCAGCCTCGTCAGAAATAACGATACCATTATCGTTGATGGGGATGAAGGGGCGGTTGTCATCAACCCAACAAAGGAAGTGGAGAAAGGGTACATTTTAAAACAGCATCGCCTGAAAACACAAAAAAGAGAATTCTTAAGAATTGCAAGACTAAAACCTGAAACAAAGGATGGGTTTAAGCTCAAGGTCGGGGCAAATATTGAGCTTATTGCTGAGATGGATATTGCAGTCCGTTATGGTGCTATGGGTATTGGCCTTTACAGAACAGAGTATATCTATCTCTCACGAAAGACATTACCATCTACAATGGATCATTTTCACATATATAAGAAACTTGCCGAAAACAGGGCATTGGAATATATCACCGTACGAACGCTTGATATTGGTGGGGATAAATTTGTATCAGACGTAGAGATGACCAAAGAAATTAATCCAGCCATGGGGTTAAGGGCAATACGGCTCTGTATAAGGGAAATAGAGCTTTTTAAATCTCAGCTCATGGGAATCTTGAGGGCAAGCGCATTTGGACCGCTGAGGATACTCCTGCCCATGGTTTCAGGGGTTGATGAGGTAAGAAAGGCAAAAGCAGTCATCAATGAGTGTATGGATGAACTGCGCCACAAAAAGATACCCTTCAATGAAAATATTAAGATAGGGATAATGATTGAGGTTCCGTCAACCTGTCTTATCAGCGATCTTCTTGCCAGAGAAGTAGACTTTTTCAGTATAGGTACCAATGACCTTATCCAGTATACTCTCGCCATAGACCGGGTGAACGAGTATGTTTCGTACCTCTATGCCCCGTTACACCCTGCAGTACTTAGAATGATCCAGAAAACAGTTACGGATGGTCACAATAACAACATCGAGGTAGGGCTCTGTGGAGAAACTGCAGGAGAACCACTCTATGTTCCCATCCTGTTAGGGCTTGAATTAGATGAGATAAGCATGAACCCTTATATTATACCTAAAACTAAAAAGGTCATAAGAGGTCTTGAACATAGTTATTGTAAAGAACTCCTTCAGGAAATCTTGAGAAAGGATTCACCCAAGGAGGCAGAATTGATTGTACGAAAAGAGATGGCAAGGCTATTTCCTGAAGATTTTTTAAAATCTTATAAAGAATAGGTTTCAAGTTGCTCTATGATTCATGGTAAATTTTAAACTTTCAATACACCAAGGAGGTAAAAAATGGGAATGAGCAGGTTTCTTTTCACGTCTGAATCTGTTGCAGAAGGTCATCCGGACAAGATCGCTGATCAGATTTCTGATGGGGTACTCGATGCAATAATTGACCAGGATAAAAAAGCACGGGTGGCATGTGAAACCCTTGTCACCACGGGGTTAGTCTTTGTTGGTGGAGAGATTACAACAAGTTGCTATGCTAATGTTCCAGAGGTAGTACGAAATACAATCAAGGATATTGGCTACACGAATTCTGATATGGGCTTTGACTGGGAGACATGCTCTGTCATCACCGCTATTAACGAACAATCTCCAGATATCGCTATGGGAGTAAATGAGAGCGCTGACCATGAACAGGGTGCAGGCGACCAGGGTTTGATGGTTGGTTTTGCCTGTAATGAGACCGAAGAATTAATGCCGATGCCCATAATGTTTGCTCATAAACTGGTAAAGAGACTCGCTGAGGTAAGAAAAAAGAATATCCTTACCTTCTTAAGACCTGATGGCAAAAGCCAGGTGACTGTTGAGTACATAGACAGGGTACCACGCCGTGTTGATGCCATTGTTATTGCAGCACAGCATAATCCTGATGTTACCTACGCTACAATCAGGGAAGGGATTATTGAAGAGGTTATCAAAAAGGTAATACCTCAGGAGATGATGGATGGCAATACAAAGATATTCATCAATTCTACAGGCAGGTTTGTGGTGGGAGGACCAAAGGCTGACTGTGGCATGACAGGCAGAAAAATTATTGTTGATACCTATGGAGGCCAGGCAAGTCATGGAGGTGGTGCCTTCTCAGGAAAAGACCCATCGAAGGTCGATAGAAGCTCCTCATACATGGCTCGGTATATCGCAAAAAATCTTGTTGCCGCTGGCCTTGCTGATAAACTGGAAATCCAGATAGCTTATACCATTGGTGTTGCAAAACCTGTTTCTGTGATGGTCAACACGCACGGTACATCTAAAATAAGCCCTGACAGGATTGCAGAGATTGTAAATGAACTCTTCGACCTCCGTCCCAGAAAAGTTATTGAAAGGCTTGACCTTTTAAGGCCTATCTATAAAAAAACAGCTGTCTATGGCCACTTTGGAAGAAATGAGCCTGAATTTACCTGGGAACGGCTCGATATGGTCGAGGAGATAAGAAAAAAGGCAGGTATTTGATACGGTGAAAATAATGAAGGGAGAAGAAGCATGGAATATGATGTGAAAGATTTGAAGCTGGCAAATCAGGGATGGGAAAAGATTGAATGGGCTGAACGAAGAATGCCTGTTCTCAGAAAGATAAGACAGAGGTTCGGGAAAGAAAAGCCTCTGAAGGGTATGAGAATTTCGTGCTGTCTCCATGTAACCACAGAGACGGCAAACCTTGTGAGAACACTCAAAGAAGGTGGTGCTCATATTGCCCTTTGCGCCTCAAATCCTCTAAGTACTCAGGACGATGTGGCAGCAGCTATTGTAAAGCATTTAGGAATATCTACATTCTCAATAAAGGGTGAAAGTGAGGGAGAGTATTATACCCACATTATGAAAGCCCTTGCACACATGCCCCATATCACAATGGATGACGGTGCGGACCTTGTGGGGTCTCTCCATATGATTGCCCTCAAACGGCATACCTTACTCCACACCACAATAAAGGCATGGTTTCAGGCATTATCTGAAAAACAAAAGATTGAGCTCGTAAAGAATGTTATCGGTGGCTCTGAAGAAACAACAACAGGTGTTATACGATTGAAAAGTATGGAAAGGGAGGGTGTGCTCTGCTTTCCGATTATTGCAGTCAATGATGCCCTTACGAAACATATGTTTGATAACAGGTATGGCACAGGTCAGAGTACTGTGGATGGTATACTGAGGGTAACCAATATTCTCTTTGCAGGTACAACTTTTGTTCTTTCAGGTTACGGGTGGTGTGGTAAAGGCATTGCCATGCGGGCAAAGGGGCTTGGGGCACGTGTCATCGTAACAGAGGTGGATCCTCTTAAGGCTCTGGAAGCTCACATGGATGGCTTCGAAGTGCTGCCAATGGAAAAAGCAGCACCCATAGGAGATATATTTATTACCACAACAGGTGATAAAAATGTGATACGAAAAGAACACTTTAAAAATATGAAAGATGGGGCTATCGTTGGAAATTCAGGTCATTTCAATGTAGAGATTGACCTCAATTCACTGGAAACTATGAAAAAATCAAAACGGAAGGTAAGGGAATTTATTGATGAGTACACTCTTCCCAACAGGAAAAAAATATTTCTTCTCGGAGAAGGAAGACTCGTGAATCTCGCCTGTGCTGAAGGTCATCCTTCAGATGTGATGGACATGAGCTTTGCAAATCAGGCACTCTGCTCTGAGTATTTATGGAAAAAGGGAAAGAAACTTGAAAAAAGGGTTTATAGTGTTCCAGCTGAAATTGATAAACAGGTTGCCCTTCTGAAACTTCAATCAGAAGGTATAACCATTGATAAGCTCACTGAAGAGCAGAAACAGTATCTCGTCTCATGGGAAATGGGAACGTGATAAAGCTTCTTGTTGTTGGTACTGTTGCCTACGATACAATAGAAACCCCTTTCGGTAAAGTAGAAAATGTGCTTGGCGGTTCTGCGCTCCACTTCACCAATGCAGCGAGTTTCTTTACAGATGTGGGCATTGTTGCAACGGTGGGAAGGGATTTTAAACTTTCAGCCATAGATTTTCTGAAAGACCGCAATGTTGACCTGAGCGGCATTACAGTTGGTGAAGGTAAGACCTTCTCCTGGTCAGGAAGGTATGGATATGATCTCAATCAGGCAATAACGCTTAAAACAGAACTCAATGTGATTGAGGAATTCAAGCCTATTGTACCGGGACATTTCAGGAATGCAGCATTTGTCTTTCTCGCCAACATTGACCCTCAACTGCAGATACATGCAATCAACCAGGTAACCACCCCCACCCTTATTGTACTCGATACCATGAACTTCTGGATAGAGCATAAGTATGACCTCCTCATGGAAGCTATCGAAAAAATCCATATGCTCATTATCAATGAGGCGGAGCTTCGGGAGATTTCAAAGGAACATAACCTCGTAAGGGGTGCACACAAGATTATGGCTCATGGACCATCATGGATTATTGCAAAAAGGGGAGAATATGGTGTCCTTATGATGAGCGAAAAAGAGGTCTTTCTTGCACCTGCTTTTCCTCTGGAGGATGTCTTTGACCCAACAGGCGCAGGTGATACCTTTGCCGGTGGTTTCATGGGCTATCTTGCAAATGTTGGAGAGGTATCGTCAGAAACCATAAAGCAGGCAGTTGTTATGGGCTCTGTCATGGCATCATTCAATGTAGAAGACTTCAGCATCAACAGGCTCAAGCATCTAAAGTATGAAGAGATCAAAGAACGGTATACTGCCTTTAAACGATGCTACGAGTTCAAAGACATTGAATTCGGGTAAGCTAATAGCTCAATAGCTGATGGCATTTTTATATCACTGCCGGTTCTATAAAAAGACAACCCTCTGATGCATTGAGTGTTGCATTAACCCCCTGAGGGATAGTTAGCTTATTGACCACATGACCGAATTGCAATCCATAGATTGAGGGTATGGCAAGGGGTGTAATTCTTTCCCTTATAATATCGAGCATGGTTACACCAAAGCGATAATAGGTATCCTTTTTCGTGTAATTGCATCTGTGGAAGGTTCCGAATATTATACCATTCACTCCTTCGAACTTTTTTGCCTGTATTAGCTGGGTGAGGTATCTATCAATCCTGTGGGGCTTTTCATCAATATCCTCAAAGAATAAAATCTTATCCCGTGTATCAATCTCGTAGCCTGTACCAAGCGAAGCAGCAACAATGGATAAGCATCCTCCCATCAGCTTTCCTTTTGCCTCTCCAGGGTATATGGTCTGTATTCTTTTTTTGGAAGGATTTTTCAATTCAAAAGGTTCTCTGGCTTCTGTAATAACCTTAAGAAGTTGTTCCATTTTGTAGGATGTAAATCCTTTTCCGATGTCTGTTGCCATCATGGGACCATAAAATGTGACGAGACCGGTTTTATTAAATATGGCTATCTGAAGAGCAGTAATGTCGCTATACCCGATAAAGATCTTAGGGTTTTTCTGGATGATAGAAAAATTGACAAAGGGCAGGATGTGAGACGTTCCTGAACCACCCCGCACGCACATGATTGCCTGGACCGAGGTATCGCTAAAAACATCGTTAATGTTCTGAGCACGGGTTCGGGCATCACCTGCGAATAGAAGATGTCTGTTATGCACATATTTACTTGCAATGACCCTGTAACCCATCTTCTCTAATATTTTCTTTCCTTTTTTGTAGTGCTCAACGGTCAGCAAAGGGGATGCTGGAGATATAATAGCAATCGTATCTCCTTTTTTAAGTCTTTCAGGTTTTACCGTTCTCATAGCACCAAACTTATGAGTGAGTGTAACATAAGGGAAGTAGCCCTTCAAGATTATCCCGATACTTTTATTACACACGCTTAAGCGGACAATTTAAATCAGTGAATAATGCACACCCTTTATGTATAATACTGAAATGGATAAGTTTCTTGTTGTCTCTAAACCTTTTGCTGACCTGAGGAAAGAACCAATAGCGCCACGCAGTGACTTCAGCCATGACGACATCGAAGAAACACAGCTGCTCTACAATGAATCACTCATTTATAGGGATGAAAAGAATGGCTGGTACTATGTGGAGGCAATGGAGCAGAAAAAATTATCACCGGATAATACCTGGCAGGGTTACCCTGGATGGGTGGAGAAAAAGAATGTTAAAATTGTAGACAGGCTTACGCCTTACAACCTTATTGTAAAGAATAAAGTAGCTACAATATTCCATCATGCTGGGAAAGGTGTTACACCCCTTTTTGTTGTTTCAGCGGGGACAAATTTCATGGAAAAAAATATTATATCAAAACAAAAGGACTACCGGTACATCGAACTTGCGGATGGTAACAATGGCTGGATAAAAAAAGAGGATGTGCAAAAAAAATCTCTCAGCCCTTCAAAAGAAAAAATACGAGAATCAATTGTAAAGATAGCGATGCCTTTTCTCGGTCTTCCCTATCTCTGGGGCGGAAGAAGTACTATCACAGGTCTCGATTGCTCTGGTCTCACAAATCTTGCTTATAGAATAAACAATATAGACATACCAAGGAATGCCAGCGACCAGAAAAGGGCTGCACAGAAGATTTCCCATACACTCCTTGAAAGGGCTGATTTGATTTTTGTCTCTGCCGAAGGTTCACATGATACAATTGCCCACGTTATGTTATATCTCGGGAAAGATACATTTATCGAGGCATCAGAAACAGGGTATGTGGTAAGGATAAACACCTTCAAGGATAAATTTGGTCTTACCCTCTCGCAACTTTCAAAAGAGGATTTCGTGGCAGGCAAAAGAAAAATATATTTTGGGGCTGTAATTTCATGAGCACCTCTTCTATAAACTCTATAAGTCATATCCTTTTCAAGGAGGTTATAAAACCTTTGCGATTTACCTTCGCTACAGCTCTGGGGAAAAAGGATGCAATGAGAAGCATGATTGTAAGGGTAAAATTGAAGGATGGCTCATATGGTATTGGTGAATGCCCGACAAGCTTTGCATTTAAAAACGAGACAGTCCTGACAATAAAGAAGATATTAAGGGAAGCCTCAAAAGAAATAATCAATACGCCCGTTCTATTTTATGAAGAAAAGATTAAAAGACTTCGCAGGCACTACAGGGAATATCCCATGACCATATCAGGGTTAGAGGTTGCACTCTTCAGGGCATATTTAATGAATAAAAACATTTCAGAACATGTATACTGGGGTAGCAAAGTTTCCTCATTGGAAACAGATATTACACTCCCTTTCATCACTGATAGAACCCTTCTCTCGCGATGGATTCAATACGCCTTACAAAAAGGTTTTCATATCTTTAAACTCAAAGTAAGCGGTATTGTGGACCAGGATAAGCAGATACTCTCTCACATCTATCCGGCATTGAAGGATAATCTCTCACGATTTATCCTTCGCCTTGATGGAAATCAGGGCTATACTGTAAA
>DHGO01000016.1 GCA_002402795.1 Deltaproteobacteria bacterium UBA4796 | reverse complement strand
CCGATAGCGGAGGACCGGGTTCGCCTAACTGGCACAAAGAATTCGGACTTGTAGCTATGAATAAAAACCCGCAATACAAGGGCAAGTTCCTTATCAAAGGCGCTTGGGATGCAGATGTTGTTGATGAACTGAAGCCACAGGAAGGAGACATTGTTATTCCAAAATTCAGATACAGCGGATTCAGAGGAACAAGTCTCGATGTGGTTCTGAAAACTTACAATATAAAATACCTTGTATTTACAGGTATTGCTACAAATGTCTGTGTAGAGTCAACTCTCAGAGATGGATATTTCCTGGATTACTGGCCGATACTGGTTGAAGACAGTACGAATAACGCCGGTCCGCCTATTACACAGCAGGCAACACTCTGGAATGTAGAGGCTCTATTCGGATGGGTCACAAGCAGCAGTGATATTGTAAAGGCAATGTCGGTGAAGTAGCAATCATGTTCCCCCGGGACCCTTGATTATTTTTTATGCCGCATAAAGTAGGGATTGCAAATGAACATAAAATATACGTCTCTTGTTTTTGTTTGCTTTATTGGTTTGTGCGGTTTTCTTTTTACATCCTTTTATAAGGAAGCCAAAGAGGAATCCATAGAAAGGCTGGAAAAAGAACAATTACTTTATGTTCAACAAACTGCACAAGGAATAGAACATTTTTTTGCCAATTGGATTACAACCCTTAAAATACTTGCAGAAACAGAGCATATTAAAAACATGGATGATACCGGAAAAGAAATTATTGAAAGAGTCCATAATGAAAACGATGAATTGATAACTGCAGTTGCGCGTTTAGATGCAAAAGGAAGGATCATTCATATATCACCCTTTGATGAAAATTATATTGGAAGAGATATATCTTCAGAGGAACACATCAGCGAGATTATGAAATCTCAAAGCCCTGTTGTAAGCGATGTGTTTTATGCTCTTCATGGACAGAATTCTATTGCCCTTCACGTACCTGTTTTTAATGATGGAACTTATCAGGGAACAATCGGTATTGCCATAAATTTTACATCACTGGCATGGAAATATCTCGGACCTATGATAATAAGGGTAAAAGGATTTACCTGGGTACTGGATCGTGATGGAACAGAGCTTTTTTGTCCTGTTGCAGGACACGAAGGCAGTTCTGAATTTGCCGGAGGTAAAAAATACCCCGGCGCCTTAGAAATGATAGAAAAAATGCTCCAGGGACATACAGGCAGCGCAGTAATTACCGTTGAGGAGACATATGGCGGGAAAATCAAGTCCGTACCGAAATATGCCGTATATATGCCTGTCATGATTGAAAATACTTTCTGGTCCATTCTTGTTGCTTCTTCTGAAGATGATGTACTTTCTTCTTTAAAGGTATTTAGGAACAAACTCATAATTATTATATGCTTAATTCTACTGGGCGGACTTTTATTTTCTTTTTACTGGCTGAAGGCTTTTTTTATAATAAGAGAGGATGATAAACGGAGACAGGCAGAAGAAGCGCTCAAATTAAGCAATGTTCTCCTTTCCACACAGCTTGAAACTTCAATTGACGGAATACTTGTTGTTGATGAGAATGCAAAAATACTTTCGTACAATAAGCAATTTGCCCTTATGTGGAACATTCCCGATGATATTATTGAGAGCGGGCTTGATAAGCCTGTTCTGCGGCTGGTAATGGAGCAAACAGCAGACCCGAGGAAATTTCTTAAAAGAGTAACTAAAGTTTCGCACTTAATTTCTCATCCAAAATATTCCATAATACCTTGAAATAACATGCTATTTAATGGAAAAGCAGCTCCGAATATGGTAAGATTGACTTTGCCAAGTCATCAAAATCATACGACAAATAAGGAGCTGCCATGCAATATGATAAACCACTTTCTCTCTCATTGCAAAAGGAAATTGAGAAGAGAAAACTCTCCCTGGACTCGGAGATTCATACCGCCTTGCAGGTGTTGAGGATAAAATCATTACTCTGTCGATGCAATATCGTGAAGACCAAAGGCTACACGACTGTTGTCCTTCTGTATTGGCTCGTTCTGCTCCCGTTCATTATGAAACGAACTACCTTCCTCTGGACTGGACATACCTTTCTTGATGCAAAGAAAGATACTTTTTATCGTTTCCTCAATAATGAATATTTCCATTGGCGTGACTTCATCTACCGGTTGGTTCTGAAAATGATTGCTTTAAGCGACGGCGTTCCGCTGAAGGAGAAGACCCTTATCCTTGATGATACAATCGAGAAAAAGACAGGAAAGGGGATGGAGTTGGTGAGTTATCACTTCGACCATACAACACAGAGGAGCATCCTTGGCTACCAGTGTGTTCAACTGGGCTACCACAATGGGAAACAGTTTTTTCCTCTCGATGCTGGATTCCACGTATCTAAAAGCCGACCGAACATCAAAGCTAAATCTATCGACAAACGGAGCACCGGCTGGAAGAGGAGAAATGAAGCATTCCGAAAGAAGACCGTTGTAGCCGTTGATATGCTTAAACGTGCATGGAATCAGGGGATTACCGCATCCTTTGTCCTCTTTGACAGTTGGTATGCTCATGATGTCCTCATTGCCTGCATTCTGGAGATAGGGTATGGCGTCATCTGCCGGTTGAAATCAAACAGGGTAAAATATTCCTATGAGGGCTGTCAGTATACACTCAAACAGCTCTGGCAGAACGTGGCAAAGAAAAAGGCAAAAGGTATTTATGGTTTTCCCTATAAAGGGGTCTGCCTGAAGGCAACATTGCCAAAGTCGGGAGAAGTATTACTCCTTTTCATATCAGATGGAAAGAAACAGTGGAATGGCTTTCTGTGTACTGATACGGAATTAGAACCATCAAAAATCCTCACCTATTATGCACGGAGATGGGCTATTGAGCTCTTTTTTAAAGATGCAAAACAGATGCTCTATCTTGGCAAAGAACAGAGCGAAACCTTTGAAGCCGTCGTTGCCTCCTACAGTCTGGTGATGATCCGGTACCTTCTTCTCGTCTTTATTCTCCGTAAATATCACCGGACTGTGCCGCTGGGCCCACTATTCAGAGAACTCGCAGAAACCCATCTTCAGCTTATTATGATGGAGACCATGTGGGGCTACGTTAAAGAAATACTCATTATGTCAAGTCACCTTCTTTTAGTGGAAATAGAACCAGATCGCTTTTTACACTTCCTTGATATTGTTGAAGATGCTATACTGATGCAGGTGCAGGGAACAACTGCGAAACTTTAG
>DHGO01000002.1 GCA_002402795.1 Deltaproteobacteria bacterium UBA4796 | reverse complement strand
AAAAGAATATGCCCAAGATTGCAGCAGCCCATAATATACCCTATGTAGCAACAGCCTGTCCCTCCTATCCCTTTGATCTCTTCCAGAAGGTGAAGAAGGCACGGATGGCTGATGGACCATCATACCTTCACATCCTCTCAGTCTGCCCTACAGGATGGAGGATTCCTTCAGACCTGGCAATAAGGTATGGGCGGCTCGCTGTGGAAACCGGTATATTCCCTTTATATGAAATAGAAAAAGGCAAATACAGACTAACCTATAACCCTGAACCATTAAGGCATGTAATTGATTATATGAATGGCCAGGGCAGATTCAGACACCTGACTGTAAAAACAATTTCATCCATTCAGGAGCGCGTGAGTATTGAATGGGAAAGACTGAAATTTTTGTGTGGAATAAAATAAGATAATGTGGACGTGCGGGGGGTGTTATGGAGGAGGTTGAAAAGGAAAAAATAAGTACCATTATAAATAAATATAAAAAAGATAGAACATATCTTCTCGCCATCTTTCAGGATGTTCAAAGGGAATACAGATATTTACCAAAAGAGGCTATCCATTTTATATGTAATGAATTAAATATCCCGGAAAGTAAGGGATTCGAAGTAGCAACATTTTATAAGTCTCTCTCACTTACCCCTCGCGGGAAACATACAGTTCACGTATGTCTTGGAACAGCATGCCACCTTCGTGGTGGTCCAAATATCCTTGATACATTCGAACGGGAGCTGAAAATAAAAAAAGGTGAAACAACCGGTGATGGTATGTTTACACTTGAATCAGTTAACTGTCTCGGAGCCTGTGCCCTTGCCCCTCTGGTGAGGGTTGGGGATAAGGATTTTGGCAAAACAACGCCAGGAATCGTACAAAATATCATACAAGAATTCAAAACTGGAGAGTAATATGCGTAACTCTATGGCAGAAATTGAAAGGGTAGCTTCTGAATATGCTATGAGAATGAAAAGATTTCAAAAGGTCATCCGTATTTGTACGGGAACTGGTTGTGTATCTTCTGGATCCCTAAAGGTTTATGATGGACTGAAAAAAGCAATTGATTCCGAAGGATTTACGGAAAAGGTGTTGCTAAAAAAGACAGGTTGCCACGGTCTTTGTGAAAGGGGACCCATAGTTGTCTTTGGAAACGAAGAAATACTGTATCAAACTGTAGGTAAAAGAAAGCTTGAAGAAGATATAAACCTCCTCATCTCCACAATAAAATATGACAGAATAGCTGAAAACCTCCTTTACAGAGGAGATGACAGGAAGCAGAGATACGTGTCAAGCCACGAAATTCCGTTTTATGCAGGTCAGACAAGGCTCGTTTTATCACTGAACGGAATCATTGATCCAGAAGAGATTGAAGATTATATCGTTCATGGAGGATATAGAGCACTTGTAAAAACACTGGCCATGGACAGAGAGGAAATTATTAACTGGATTGAAAAATCAGGTCTTAGAGGGAAGGGTGGTGGTGGTTTTCCAACAGGCTTGAAATGGCGTTCCTGTAAAGAAGCAGAGGGATTCCCTAAGTACGTTCTTGCAAATGGAGATGAAGGAGACCCCGGTGCATTCATGGACAGATCACTTATGGAGGGAAATCCCCATACCATTCTGGAGGGCATGATTATAGGAGCCTATGCCATAGGAGCAAATCAGGGATACATTTATGTGAGAGACGAATATCCTCTTGCCGTTGAAAGGCTTACAAAGGCAATCGGTCAGGCACATGAGTTTGGTTTTCTCGGTAAAGATATTCTTCACAGCGCCTTTGACTTTGATATTGAAATATTCAGAGGTGGTGGCGCATTTGTATGCGGTGAATCTACTGCTCTTATGACTTCAATTGAAGGTAGAGCAGGTGAACCAAGGGCAAAATATATTCATACTGTTGAAAAAGGACTCTGGGAAAAACCTACAAACCTAAATAATGTAGAAACATGGGCAAGTATTCCAGAGATTATCAATAAAGGCTGGGAATGGTTTGCTTCAATCGGTACAGAAAAGAGTAAGGGAACGAAGGTCTTTTCCCTTGTAGGTAAAGTCAACAACACAGGGCTTGTGGAAGTTCCCATGGGCATGACCCTGAGAGAAATCATCTTCGGCCTTGGAGGTGGCATTCAGGGAGACAAAAAATTCAAGGCAGTTCAGACTGGTGGTCCCTCTGGTGGATGTATTCCGGAACAATACCTTGATATACCCGTTGATTTTGATTCACTTACAGGACTCGGCTCTATGATGGGTTCGGGTGGTATGATTGTGATGGATGAAAGAAATTGCATGGTAGATGTAGCGCGTTATTTTTTGAAGTTTCTCGTAGAAGAATCCTGCGGGAAATGTGTTCCCTGCAGAGAAGGTGTCAGAAGAATGTATGAGATTTTGGATCTTATTTGCAGTGGTAATGGTAAAGAAGAAGACATTGCACATCTTGAGGAGCTTGGAAAGGCAGTACAAATTGCTTCACTCTGCGGTCTTGGACAGAGTGCACCAAATCCTGTGCTTTCAACGCTTAAATATTTTCATGATGAATATATGGCTCATATTAATGAAAAAAAATGCCCGGCAGGTGTATGCAAAGAGCTAATAAAATTCACTATTCTACCTGATAAGTGCACAGGGTGTATGAGATGTGCCTCTGAATGTCCTGTAAAATGCATTAAGGGAGAAAAGAAACAGGTCCATGAAATAGATCAGTCTTATTGTGTAAAGTGCGGCACCTGCTATGATGTATGTCGTTTTGAAGCCGTTAAAATAGAGTAGGGGAGAGAACTTATGGATGTTGAGTTTATCATAAATGGCAAGAATATAAAGGCTAAAAAAGGGGAGACAATACTTGATGTGGCAAGAAGAGAAGGTATTGTCATACCGAGCCTTTGCCACCACGAAGTTCTTGGTTCGGACGGAAGATGCAGACTCTGTGTAGTAGAAGTACAACGAGGGAGAAGAAAAAGAATTGTTACCTCGTGCCTTTACCCGGTAGAAAATGGCATCGAGGTGTTTACAGAATCCCCTGATGTACAGCTTGTCAGAAAAAC
>DHGO01000083.1 GCA_002402795.1 Deltaproteobacteria bacterium UBA4796 | reverse complement strand
CTTCATAATATATCTGATATAAAACAGATTGTTGTGAGGCATGAACAGGGTGCGGTCCACGCCTCGGATGGATATGCACGGGCATCAGGTAAAGTAGGGGTCTCTCTCGTTACATCAGGCCCTGGAGCAACGAATACGGTTACCGGAATCGCCACAGCCTACATGGATTCTATCCCGATTGTTGTCTTTTCATGTCAGGTCAATACAATGCTCATTGGAAATGATGCCTTTCAGGAAGCAGATATTGTTGGTATTACAAGGCCCTGTACCAAACATAGTTATCTTGTAAGGGATGTGAAAGACCTTTCCCGCATAATACGAGAGGCTTTTTACATTGCCCGTTCAGGAAGGCCGGGGCCTGTTCTTGTGGATATACCGAAGGATGTTTCGCAGGCACTCTGTGATTTTAAGTATCCGGAGAAGATTCATATCCGTAGTTATCAACCAACCTATGTGGGTCATCAGGGACAGATCAAGAAGGCTGTAAGGCTTATAGCAGATTCAAAAAGGCCTGTGCTTTATACAGGCGGTGGAATTATCTCGTCAGGTGCTTCAGCAGAACTCTTGAAGTTTGCAGAAATACTCTCTATTCCTGTTACCAATACACTCATGGGTCTTGGAGGATTTCCTGGTAACCACCCGCTATTTCTCGGTATGCTCGGTATGCATGGTACCTATGCAGCAAACATGGCAATTACTGAATCTGATGTGATCATCTCTATTGGCGCGCGATTCGATGACAGGGCAACAGGTAAGGTTGATGAGTTTGCACCCCATGCTTCGATTATTCATGCAGATATTGACCCAACCTCGATAAGCAAAAATATCAGGGTAGATATTCCCATTGTGGGAGATGCTAAGAACGTGCTGAAAAAGATGATCGAGATTGTGGAAGAGGAAAGAGAACTTTTTAAAAATTACACTCAGGCAACCGCAGAATGGTTACAGACCATAAAAAGGTGGAAGGAAGACTATCCCCTTACCTATACGAGAAATGGAAAACTCAAACCTCAATATGTCATTGAGCGTATCTACAAACTCACCCAGGGAAAGGCTATCATTGCAACAGAGGTGGGACAGAACCAAATGTGGACAGCCCAATTCTATAAATTTTTGAGACCGAGGAGTTTCTTGAGTTCCGGTGGACTTGGCACAATGGGATTTGGTTTCCCTGCAAGCATTGGCGCCCAGGTTGCCTTTCCCAGAGCCCTTGTCATTGATATTGCAGGTGATGGCAGTATCCAGATGAATATACAGGAACTGGCAACTGCAGTGCAGTTCAATCTTCCTGTCAAGGTGGTGATTCTAAATAATCGGTTTCTCGGTATGGTAAGACAGTGGCAGGAACTATTTTATCAAAAGAGGTATACATGGACACATATGAATTACGCCCCTGATTTTGTAAAGCTTGCTGAGGCATATGGTGCAAAAGGATACAGGATTGAAAAAGAAGAAGAGGTGGACACTGTATTGAAGGAAGCATTTGAAAATAATAGCCCTACCTTCATTGATGTTCATGTTGACCCTGAGGAATGTGTATACCCCATGGTGCCAGCCGGTGCATCGCTTCGAGAGATGTTACTCGTTTAGGAGGAGATGGTGAGACACATTATTTCTCTGCTTGTAGAGAATGAGTTTGGAGTACTTGCAAGAATTGCAGGTCTTTTTAGTGGCAGGGGATTTAATATTGAAAGTCTCTGTGTGGCAGAATCACTTGATCCTACTGTCTCAATAATGACCATAGTAACGAGTGGAAACGAAGCAATCATCGAGCAGATTCTTAAACAGCTGAACAAATTGATAAATGTCATAAAGGTAACAGACTTTAAAGAAATGGACTATGTGTCACGGGAGATGATACTAATAAAGGTAAATGCCAATGAAAAGACGAGGGAAGAGATTCTCAGAATGGTTGAGATATTCCGGGGCACCATCATTGATGTTTCACCTCAAACCTATACAATTATGATTACTGGCAATGAAGATAAATTGAAGGCATTCTTAACATTGATTAAACCGCTTGGTATCAAGGAGCTTGTAAGAACAGGACCTGTTGCCATGCCAAGGGGGAATAAAACAATAAAAATAAAGGAAAAAGAACCGAAGGGAGGCAAAGAGGATGGCGAAGATTTATTATGATAAGGATGCAGATCTTAAAATTTTTAAAACATCGAAGGTAGCAATCATAGGATATGGAAGTCAGGGGCATGCACAGGCTCAGAACTTAAGGGATAGCGGTGTCAAGGTCATTGTTGCTGAACTTGAAGGGACTCCAAACTATGAACTTGCTAAGGAGCATGGTTTCAAGCCTGTAAGCGCATCCGAGGCTTCAAAAGATTCAGATATTATACAGATTCTTGCTCAGGATAATCTTCAGGCACAGCTTTATAAAGAGGAGATAAAGGAGAATCTTACCCGGAGAAAGACCCTTGTCTTCTCCCATGGTTTCAATATCCACTATGGTCAGATTGTTCCACCTCCTGATATCGATGTAATCATGATAGCCCCCAAGGGCCCCGGACACCTTGTGAGGAGAGAATTCGAACGGGGTGCAGGTGTACCATCGCTCATTGCAGTCTACCAGGACTATTCTAAACACGCAAAAGAAAAGGCTCTTGCCTATGCAAAAGGTATTGGCGCAACGCGGGCAGGCGTTATCGAGACAACCTTCAAAGAAGAGACTGAGACTGACCTTTTCGGAGAACAGGCAGTGCTGTGCGGTGGAGCAACAGAACTGGTAAAGGCAGGATTCGATACCCTTGTTGAAGCAGGATACCAGCCTGAGATTGCCTATTTTGAATGCCTCCATGAACTGAAACTCATCGTTGATTTGATGTACGAAGGTGGTATCCCATACATGCGTTACTCCATAAGCGATACTGCAGAGTATGGAGATATGACAAGAGGAAAAAGGGTCATCAACGAAAAGACACGGGATGAGATGAAAAGCATATTGAAAGAAGTCCAGAATGGAGAGTTTGCACGGGAATGGATTCTTGAAAATATGGCAGGAAGACCTGTGTATGGTGCTTTGAAAAAGATAGAGAGCGAACATTTGATAGAGAAGGTCGGTAAAGAATTGCGGAAGATGATGGGGTGGATCGGGAGAAAAGGGTGAGAGGATTTCCAATTGCAAGGGAAGGGTTTATCTTTATACTCCCTTCCCTTTTTCTTTCCATTATCTTTCTCCTCATGAAGTTTACCATTCTTTTTATTCTGACAGGGATATGTTTTCTCTTTTTTCTCTTTTTCTTCAGAAACCCGAAAAGATTTTCCCATGCGGGTCATGACATATTTATTTCCCCTGCTGATGGAAAAATCATTGAAATTAAAAAGAATGCTACAGATGAGATGCTTGCAGGGGAGCATGAAAGAATCAGCATCTTCATGTCCCTTGCCAGCGTTCATGTAAATAGAGCGCCCTGCGAGGGAACCATATCAAAGGTACTCCACAAAAAAGGTGCCTTTGCCCTTGCCTTTAAAAAGGATATTGATAAAGAGAATGAAAGAAACTACATCCTCATTGACCATCAGGGCATAAAGATTCTAATTGTCCAGATTGCAGGCTTTCTTGCACGGCGTATAACTTCTTATGTGAAAGAGAAGGACTCTGTGAAAAGAGGAGACCCTATAGGAATTGTTGCCTTTGGTTCAAGGGTTGACATTTATATTCCAAAAGGATATGAATCCATGGTAACATTAAATGAGAGAGTAAAAGCAGGGGTAACGCCCCTGGCAAAAAAGAGGGATCCATGAAAAAGAAAAAAATGAGAGGTATATATCTTCTTCCAAACCTTCTAACCTCCATGAGCCTCATGTCAGGCTTCTATGCGATAATATCTACCATCAACAGACAATTTGTGTATGCGAGCATCGCAATCTTCGTTTCCTGTGTGTTTGATATGCTTGATGGAAAGGTGGCAAGGCTTACACGTTCTATTAGCAGATTTGGTGTTGAATACGATTCTCTATCAGACCTTGTTGCCTTTGGCGTAGCCCCGGCACTTCTTGCATATATGTGGGCACTCAAGGGATATGGAAGGTTTGGATGGCTTGCTACATTCCTGTATGTTGCCTGCGGGGCTTTAAGGCTTGCACGTTTCAACATCCAGGTTGACACCGTTCAGAAGAAACAGTTTTTAGGTCTTCCCATACCTGCCGCTGCTGCAACAATTGCAGGCAGCGTTCTCTTTTACTCATGGCTTGGATATAGTTCTCAGTTGAAAACATTTCTTATGCCTGTTTTAATCTATATCCTTGCCTTCCTTATGGTCAGCAATGTGCGGTATTTTAGCACAAAAGAACTGAGCTTTTTTAAGGTCAGGCCTTTTCGTTCTACCCTTGCTGCTATCCTTTTTCTTTTCATTATTTTTATTGAACCAGAGGTAACACTCTTTATAGCAACATCCCTGTATCTTATATCAGGACCGGTCTATACGTTGCTACGAAGGAAAAGGATTATCCTTGAGAATGTGTCTCATTCGAAAGAAAATTTAAAAGAGCACGATGGTCGTCTATAAATCCATCAGCCGGTAGGTCCTTTGTCTTATAGGCAACAAATTTGACACCTGATGAGAGGGCAGTCTGCCTGTCCACTTCTGAATCCCCAACAAAAATGGTCATGGATGGTTCGATATTGAATTCATTGAGAATCTTTTCCACAGATTCAGGGTGGGGCTTTGGATGTTCTACATCAAGGGCAGTAACAACCTTTTCAAAGTAAGACCGGAGTCCATAACGCTCCATAACATGCTTCATAGAGGTAGTTCTGTTTGTGCTTATTGCCCTTTTAATACCCCTTTCTTTCAGTGCATCAAGTGTGGCAATGAGATGGGGTTCCATCTTCAGATATACGATAAAGTCTTTCAAATCCACCTTCTCTTTTAAAAATTCAATGGCTTTCTCCTCTAACTGGCTATCCTTTTGAAAGAGGTAATGAATCGATTCATAGACAGTATGGGTATGACAGTATTCTATTTCATCCCTGCTTAATGTCCCTCTCCCTATGGATTGAGCGATATGGTTGTATAATCTACTGTTTGCTTCAAGAGAATCAAAGAGTACACCATCGCAGTCATATATTACACAGCTAATGCGCCATAACCCTTGAATCCTTGACCCCTGATTTTTTTTCATGGACAAGAGTTTAACCTTATATAAAAAAAAATCAAGGAGAAACTGAAAAATAGTACATTGTATTACCTAAAAAATAATAGTATATATCTCCTAATCTGTGTTACAATAGCACGTTATAATATTGGAGGAGGCTGCTATTATGATAAGTATTGCTATACCGGGATGGGGAGAGTTGAACATAGAGTATCTCGTTATCGATTATAATGGAACATGCGCCCTCGATGGAAAGATTATTGAGGGTGTTAAAGAGACAATAGAAAGAATCTCACGCTATATTAAAGTCTTTATTATTACTGCGGACTCCTATGACAATGTAGATGAGGAAGTCAATATCATTGGCTTCAATGTTCTGAAGGTAAAAAAAGAAGAGAGTGGTGCTGACAAGGCACGGGTAGTTAAAGAACTCGGGCCTGACAGGGTTGTTGCAATTGGAAACGGAGCCAATGACGCATTAATGTTAAAAGAAGCAGCCCTTGGTATTGGAGTTATAGGGGATGAAGGTTGTGCAAGTTCATTGATTAAAGAAGCTGACATTGTTGTCAATCATATCCTTGATGCCCTTGGTATGATTCTTCATCCAGAGCGTATCGTTGCCACGTTAAAAGAGTAATAAAAGGCAGGGAATAGGTGATAGGTAATAGGGAATAGGGGAAAAATGCAGAATACAGAATTCAGGAGACAGGAGCCAGAATGCAGGATTTGAGGATTCGAAGGGTCAAGGGTTCAAGTGGATTTACTCCATGCACCATGCCATAACCCACTCTGTGCCTTTGTGCCTCTGTCCCTTTGTGCCTCTGTCCCTTTGTGCCTTGCCTTTGATGCCTCTGTGCCTTGCAGTTAGTGCCTTAAACTCTTAATTAATCATGCTTGGTAATATTCTTAAAAAAATTGTAGGTACTAAAAACGAGAGGGAACTCAAACGTATCTCCCCTATCGTGGAGAAGGTTAATGCCTTTGAAAAGGAATTCAAAGGTCTTTCTGATGAGAAATTAAAGAACAAAACCCCTCTCTTCAAAGAAAGGCTTGAAAGGGGCGAAGACCTCGATGCCCTTCTCCCTGAAGCCTTTGCCCTTGTAAGGGAAGTGGCACAACGCACCATAAACATGCGCCATTTCGATGTGCAGATTGTCGGCGGTGTTGTTCTCCATGAAGGCAGGATTGCCGAAATGGCAACCGGTGAAGGTAAAACACTTGTTGCCACCCTTCCCGTTTATCTCAACGCCCTTACAGGTCGCGGCGTTCATGTGGTAACTGTAAATGACTACCTCGCAAAAAGAGATGCCCAGTGGATGGGACCCATTTACCATTTTCTCGGTCTCTCCGTTGGTACCATCGTCCATGGGCTCGATGATAATGAAAGAAAAAAGGCATATGCATCTGATGTAACCTACGGCACCAATAATGAGTTTGGTTTCGATTACCTGAGAGACAATATGAAATACAGCCTCGATGAATGTGTGCAGAGAGCGTTTCATTATGCCATTGTTGATGAAGTGGACAGCATTCTCATTGACGAGGCAAGAACCCCTCTCATCATATCAGGCCCAGCAGAAGAATCCACGGATAAATACTATAAGGTGAACAGGCTCATCTATCAGCTCAAAAAAGAAAAAGACTTCATGGTCGATGAAAAGGCAAAAAGCGCCTATCTTACTGAAGATGGTGTTGCAAAAATAGAACGTCTCATCAACATAGAGAACCTCTATGACCCGAAATATGTGGATTTGCTCCATCACGTCAATCAGGCTTTGAAGGCACACCATTTATTCAGCAGGGATGTTGACTATATTGTAAAGGATGGACAGGTCATCATTGTGGATGAATTTACAGGAAGGCTCATGCCTGGAAGGAGATTCAGTGACGGGTTACATCAGGCTCTGGAGGCAAAAGAGAATGTAAAGATTGAAAGAGAGAATCAGACACTTGCGACCATTACATTTCAGAATTACTTCAGGATGTATGAAAAACTTGCTGGCATGACAGGAACCGCAGATACAGAGGCAATAGAATTCAAGAAGATATACAACCTTGATGTGGTGGTCATACCCACTAATAGACCCCTCATAAGGACAAACTATGCTGACGTTGTTTACAGAACAGAAAAGGAAAAGTTCAAGGCAGCTGTCAACGAAATAGATGAACTCTATAAAAAGGGAAGACCGGTGCTCGTGGGAACTCTCTCTATCGATAAGTCAGAGAGAATCTCTGACATGCTGAAACGAAAGGCTATTCCTCACCATGTACTCAATGCAAAGAATCATGAGCGGGAGGCAGAAATTGTTGCCCAGGCAGGCAGGTCCAGGGCTATCACCATATCAACAAATATGGCAGGCAGGGGAACGGATATCCTTCTTGGAGGCAATCCAGCATTTCTTGCCCTTACCATGTGCAAGGGTAACATGGATTCAGAAGAATATGCAAAAGCCCTTGAAGAGGCAAGGGAGCTCTGCGAAAAGGATAAAGAGCGGGTTATAGCCCTTGGAGGGCTCCACATTCTCGGTACAGAAAGACATGAATCGAGAAGAATTGATAATCAATTGAGGGGAAGGGCAGGCAGGCAGGGAGATCCCGGTTCATCAAGGTTCTACGTATCTCTTGAGGATGAGATAATGCGGCTCTTTGGTTCGGACAAAGTATCACCCATGCTTGCAAAACTTGGCATGAAAGAGGATATGCCTATAGAACACCCTTTTATTACAAAGGCTATAGAGAACGCCCAGATGAGGGTCGAGGCACACAACTTTGAAATTCGTAAATATCTCCTTGAGTATGACAATGTCATGAATAAACAGAGAGAAACCATCTACGGGATGAGAAGGGAGATAATGGATAGCGGCGATATTCGAGGCCGTATAAATGATATGATAGAGGAAATCTGTGAAAATCTCGTATCAGAATATGCACTGGAAAAGGTATATCCAGAAGAATGGGATTTGGTGTCACTGAAAAATAGAATTTATGAAATCTTTTTCTTTCATGTTGACCTCGACACAGAGGATATAAAATCACTCACACGGCAGGGTTTACTGGATAAGGTTCGGGAGACAATATTCAAGGTATATGAAGAAAAAGAAAAACAATTCGATGAAGGGGAGTTCAGGGCATTGGAAAAATTTATTTCTCTCCATTCCCTTGATACATACTGGAAAGAACACCTCCTGAATCTTGACCATCTCAAGGAAGGTATTGGCTTAAGAGGCTATGGTCAAAAGGACCCTTTACGGGAATACCAGAAAGAGAGTTTTGAGCTTTTTCTTGATATGATGGAGAGGGTCACCATTGATACAATACGCAAGCTATTTGCAATACAGCCTGCAAAAGAAGAACCCACATATAAAGAACCAGTTTTAATTATGAATCCTGGCAATGAGCAACCATTACAGAAGCACAATAAGAAAATCGGGAGAAATGACCCTTGCCCCTGTGGCAGTGGAAAAAAATATAAGAAATGCTGCGGAAAAGTAGTAGCAGGGGATAGGGGATAGGGGAAAAAATGCAGAATACAGAATTCAGGAGCCAGGAGTCAGAATGCAGGGTTCAAGGATTCGAGGGACCAAGGGGAGTTACTCCATACACCATGCCATAAGCCACTCTGTGCCTCTGTGCCTCAGTGCCTTGCCTTTATTGCCTTTGTGCCTCTGTCCCTTTGTGCCTCTGTCCCTTTGTGCCTCTGTGCCTTGCATTTAACAGGGAGGTCTTATGATTTCAGGTATTCAGTTCGCAGCAGCCTCGTCAGGCATAAAACCATCAGGTCCTGATGTAGGTCTTGCCGTCTTCAGGGAAGGTATGCATGTAAGTTCCCTTTATACACGAAACAGGGTAAAGGCTGCTCATATCATCTATAATAAAAAGATGACAGCAAATCCTGTTAGGGCTTTGCTTGTAAATAGTGGTTGTGCAAATGCATGTACAGGTAAAGAAGGGATAGAAGACCTCCAATTACTTGCAGAAAGGCTTGCAAAACTCCTCCATGTAAATCCTGAAGAGATAATCTTTGCATCAACAGGTGTAATCGGTAAAAGGCTTCCTGTAGATAAGATGCTCGGCATACTGTCGGTTCTTACGAAAAACCTGAAAGAAGGTAACCTCGAACTCTTTGCCCGGTCCATTATGACAACCGATACACACCAGAAGGTTGCACAGGAAATATTTGAAGGTAAAAAGAACTACACCATCATGGGTGTTGCAAAAGGCTCGGGGATGATTAATCCCCTTTTTGCAACAATGCTTGCCTTTCTCTTCACTGACTACCCTTCATCCCCTCAGGCAGTCAGGAAAGAGTTTCTCTTTGCAGCGCGGGAGAGCTTTGAGCGTATCACTGTGGATGGTGAGTGTAGCACCAATGACACCATCCTTCTCTTTACAAAAAAGGGTTCCCCGGATACAAAAGGCATGAAGCCATTCTGTGAAAAACTTTCAACACTCATGAAGAAGCTTTCCCTGATGGTTGTTCACGATGGTGAGGGCGCAACCCGGGTAATACATATTATGGTGAATGGGGCAAAGAATCAAAAGATTGCAGAAAAAATAGCCCGTAGAATATCTATATCACCCCTCACAAAGACAGCCTTTTTCGGCTGCGATCCAAACTGGGGCAGAATTATGGCAGCCGCAGGCGATGCAGATACCCCTCTCAATCCTTCACGGGTCGAAATTATCATGCAGGGCAAAGTTCTTGCACGGGAGGGGAAAGAAATACCCTTTGATGAAGGGCATATAAAAAACATGATGAATAAAAAAGAGATTGACCTTATCGTCAATCTCCACAGTGGTAATGCATCTTTTGATATTTATACAACTGACCTTACATATGATTACATAAAAATAAACGCATCCTATCGCAGTTAATTGTTATTCAGAGATAGCACTTCCTATTTGTTTTGCCCTGTGTAGAGCCTTATCCGCTTCATCGATGAACATTTCGAGGGTCTGGCCCTCCTTCATCTCAGCAATACCTATTGAGATTGTGGGGTGAGGAATCTTGCTTCCACAGAGATCAAGGGGCGATGCATTCAGCACAGCATTTTGAACGCGCTCTGCGATGGCTCTCGTTGCCTCTATGGATAGATTGGGAAGGAGAATGATAAATTCATCGCCACCATATCGGGCAATCATTTCAGATGGTCTGAGGTAATCACTTATAATCCGTGCAACGGAGTACAGGATTCGGTCGCCACTTATATAGCCATACGTACTGTTGAGTTCCTTAAAATTATCAATATCTATCATAATGATTGAAAAGCGTGTCTTTGCCATTATAGAGCGAAGAAACTGACGTTTTAACATGCTATCCAGCCAGTAACGGTTATGAAGCCCTGTCAGGGCATCGACATTCCCATAGCGCTCACATATATCATCAAGCGACAATTCCTTCATGATGAATGCATCAGCATGGCGTAAACGCTTTGTCAGAATGGCGAGCAGATTTGCCGCTGCTGTATGGGATGAATAGACTAAAGACCAGAGCATGTTTTCATCCATGGAGAGTAACCGCGATGGTTTTTCTGCTACTACAAACGCTGAAGCAGGGTGCTGGTCAATAACAGACATCTCACCAACGCTCTCCCCGGGTCCGAGAATAGCAACAGCCTTTTTTTCAAGGGCATGTATATGGATACGAAGTTCACCGGAAAGGAGAATGTAAACAGTATTATTCTGCTGGCCTGCCTTTATCAAAACATCATTCTCTTTTAGTTCTTTAATCTCACACCTGTCTATGAGTCCACGGATTGATTCAATATTCACATTCCTGAATAACTCTGCCTGCTTCAGTTCTGCTTCAGTAACATAACGGGATACATCTTTCATCCTTACCTCCGATTTTTTTATGCACTATGGCTTTTATTGTGAGCCATCCTCTGCCTTCTTGCTTCATAGAGGGCAATAGCAACGCTTGTAGCAACATTCAGTGAAGGGAAGGATTGAGAGGTAGGGATTTTGATGACCTCATCACATCGCTCTCTTGTCAATCTCCTCAAGCCATCTTCCCTGCCAAAAACAAGGCAGACAGAACCTGTCAAATCAACATTCCACACCGAACGTGTACCATTTTCATCCATACCAAAACAGAATATATTCTTCTTCTTCATTTCTTCAATATATCGGGGTATATTAGTAACCCTTACTATATTCACATGGTTTATTCCACCCTTTGCAATCCGTATAACTGTCTCATTGATACTGCACGACCTGTCACGAGGAAGGATAATGCCATCCACTTCAAGTGATGCTGCGCTCCTTACAATATTTCCGAGATTCTGGGGGTCATAGATGCCATCAAAGGCACAGAGAAGGGGATTCTCTGAGGGCATAAGGTTATATAAGAAATCATAACCCTCTTTCACCCTTATCTTTCTTATGGTCTCAGGTTTATTTAGAAAAACCACGCACCACATCCTCA
>DHGO01000031.1 GCA_002402795.1 Deltaproteobacteria bacterium UBA4796 | reverse complement strand
TAATCATTTATATGTCGGAGTAATATTAAATTGATGTGAATAAATCAATTAGGAGGAAAATATTATGGCTAAAAGAAAAAGAGAATATGTAGATAAAGGTCATAAGGTAATGGATAGTTATTATGGTTTGTGTGAAAAATATGATGGTAGTAATGCATCATCTATAAAAAGCCAATTGAAACGCTTGATTGAGAAAGACCCTGATTTTTTAGATTCATATTTATTGCTTTATGAGATATTGCAGGGGGAGGGTAATTTTCCAGAGGCGGAAAGGGTATTAAATGATGCTTATGAAAGGGCGCTGAAATTGATAACAGATAAAAAAGGCAACTGGCCCGACATATTGGAATGGGGATGGCTGGAAAATAGACACATCATAAGGACCATTTTTAATAAAGCCATTTCATTATGGGAAAACAAAAATATTGATGGTGCCTTAGATTTACTCAGAAAATTATTGAAAACAAATCCTGATGATAATGTGGGCGCACGAGATTATATATTGGCAATTAGAATGAATATGAGTTTTGAAGAATTTGAAAAGCGCTTCAATAAAGGTGGTTATTACGATATGGAGTTAATAGATTGGTTTGATAAAAATTACATAAAATTTCCTGATGAGTTCGACTGGTGGGAAAAGGCTATGGAAAAGTATATGTAAATGATGACGCTAAAACAGTTACCATAAAAAAGATTGAAACCAATTTTCCCACGATTGATGAATTTATAGATCACCATGTTTTATTCTTATCAGATGCAAACCAGCATGGAAGATTAATCAGCAGGTTGATAAGCAAAAATTCAGCTACCTTCTAATTTTTTATGGTGGGCATTTGGCGCAGATGGACCTGAACTGCATGGTGCTCAGGTAACGGTCACCGCGGTCAGGCAAAAGCACGACGATATTGCCACGGTCAATGCGGGAGGCAATTTTCAGAGCAATTGCCAGCGCAGCTCCACTTGATGTTCCCACAAATATTCCTTCCTTCTGAGCAAGGAGTCTCGTTGTTTCAAATGCCTCTCCATCTGTTACCATGTGCTTTTCATCGAGAAGGCTCTCATTATATATGCCGGGAGCTATTGATTCAGTCATATTTTTCAATCCCTGTATTGTATGACCTTGAACAGGCTCAACACCAACGATCCTGACTTCCGGTTTTTTCGATTTTAGATACTGTCCTGTGCCCATCAGTGTTCCGGTTGTCCCCATGCCTGCAACGAAATAGTCTACCTCACCGTTTGTCTGCCGGTAGATTTCAGGGCCTGTTGTTTCAAAATGGGCAAGGACATTAGCGGGATTTTCATACTGATTCGGCATGTAGTATTTATCAGGATTTTGTTCGAGCAGCATGAGCGCCTTTTTAATTGCACCATCAACATTTTCTTTGGCAGGTGTAAGGAATACTTCAGAACCGAGACCCTGCAGGATGAGGCGCCTCTCTATGCTTACACATTCAGGCATGCAGAGTTCAACACGGTATCCTTTTGCAGCGCCTATCATGGCAATGGCTATACCAGTATTTCCAGATGTGGGTTCCAGTATAATTTTGTCTTTTGTAAGTTCACCCCTCTCCTCAGCCTTTGTAATCATATATAATGCGGGGCGGTCTTTTACTGACCCTCCTGGGTTACATCCCTCGAGTTTACAGAATATCTTTATTTCTGGATTTGGATTGATATTCATTAACTCAACAAGAGGAGTATTTCCTATTGCATTAAGTATATTCATACTAAAATCATATCAGAATATGTGTAATTACTCAAAAAAAAATTATCTTTTTAAATATGTGCACCTGTTATTTTTATCAATTTTTCTACCTGATAGCCTGATTGTCTGGAAGCTACTATCGCTTTCTCGATTGTATCATGGCAGGAACTTATTGCTTCCGAGATGTCAGTTTTCGATTTTGAGAGATCAGAAATTATTTTAATACATGCTATAAGCTTCAGCCACTGCATAAGCTGTTCAAACCTTTCCTTGCTAAACCACAGGATGTTTTTATATCTATTTATCTGAAGGAAGTCTTTGACTTCCCTATCCTGTAATAAAGATTCGATGAATGACTTAATGGTATTATTTGTTGTAAACCAGCTTTGGTGGCGCATTATAATTTTAACAATATTTATTATTACCTGTAATATTTTTTCGTCACATCCTGATTCTCTTAATGTTTGAGCAAATATCCTGTAGAATGAGAATCCTTCACCATTACCAAGAACCTTCCCAGGAACATGCATGGATAACCATCCAAAAAGAACATATAGCCTTGTATTATCTTCCTTCAGGTATCGTTTTAAATCTTCAATAACCATTTTCCATGGCGCATCTTCCTCCAGGGAAAAGGAGAGTAAGCGTATTATGGCTTCATGGGCCAATCTTATTTCTTTTAAAATATCTTCTATCTCAACCGTAGCACCTTTATAGCGTTTTATTTCATTCAGAAGTTCCCTGATTATTTGTTCTATATCATCTAAAAGTTTATCTGTGAGTACTTCTATTTTCTTTTCTCCAGCAACCTTCCAGGTATCTGAAATGTTCCGAAACATATCTGCATTTACAAGTTTTCTGAAAGTATCGTAAACAGGCTGCATAAGCATTTCTCTGAGGGCTTCTTCTATACTGGAGACTCCACGTCCATTTAGATATTCATTAAGGAGGCTATAATGGCCCCATTCGTTGTCATGTATCTGTCGTATAAAGTAAAAGACATGGCAGCGATATGGGCCCAGTTCTAAATAAAGTCCTTTATCCTCAAGCTCTCTGTTATTTCTTATGTATTCGAGATTGGTTGCCTGGTCTCTGAAAATTACGAAATATTTTTCATGGGTGTTGAGGCTCAATCCCTCTACAAGATTTTTTTGTATTAAAGGATGCTTATCCTTCTGGCTTCTTTTATCAGAATAGGCAGCAGATACCTTTATCCAGCCGCTCGTTGTACTATTTTTATTGTGGTATGCAACAAGGATACGTTCATTACCGTAGCCATTGGAATAGGCAAAGACATTTTCATTCACAACACCTTCACCGGTAAAAAAATCATAAAGGAGAAAATGTTCCACTCCTGCAAAGAGATATCTCTTATGAAGCAACGGGAAGATTTCTCTATGGTGTCTTTCAACAAGATGATTATCAGGCTCCTCTTCCCAGTATGCACGCCGATATTCCATTCCATATTTTTCTGCAAAACCTTCAATCTGACCATGGCCGAACATGGGAAGTCCTGGCATGGTGACCATCATTGTACAGATACCGAAATATTTGTCTCCTTTGCCAAACTGGTCAACCGCTGTTCTCTCATCAGGATTGTTCATAAAATTGACAAATCTCCGCAAGATTTCCGGGTCAAACTCCAGCGTATTTTTTATGACCGCACGGTATTTGGCATTATCCTCATCCCTGAGCATATTCATGAAGGCACTGTTGTATACCCTGTGCATGCCCAGCGTTCGCACAAAGTATCCTTCGAGGAGCCAGAATGCTTCAGCAAGAAGCAGGGTATCCGGTGCTTCAGCTGCCACACGATCTACAACTTCTCGCCAGAACTCATTGGGCATAAGTTTATTGAATTCATCATTTGAGAGACCAAATTCTGACCTTGTAGGTATGGCTCCACCCGAACCGGGTTGAGGGAACCAGAGCCTGTGGAAATGGCGATTTGTTAAAGTCATGGCAGCATCGAAACGAATAATGGGAAACTTACGAGCCACATGGAGGATTGTCTGAATCATTGCTTCACGAACTTCAGGTTTAAGATAATTTAGCTGTGCTGTATCATTCCAGGGCATACTCGTGCCATCATTACCATGATAGATATACTGCTCGTTCCCTGTCCATCTGTCCAGACGTTTGAAGACAACAGCTGCATCAGTTCTATTGTAATAGTGATCTTCAATATAGATACTGACCCGTTCATCAGAAGAAAGATCAGGTCCATTAAAAGAATACCAGGGGAAAGGATTGTATGGAAGGGATATAAACCAGTCCGGGTGTTCAATAACCCATCGTGAATAGATACCCATATGATTGGGTACCATGTCACTGGCGAGACGTATACCGTATCTCCATGCCCTTTCTTTTAAGTTCTTGTAGGATTTTTCACCTCCAAGATCAACGGCTATTGTGTAATCAAATAAAGAATATGCTGAAGGCACGGCTTCAGGATTACCGCAGAGTTGTTTGATTTTTTGTGATGATGGGCTTCTCTCCCAGATACCAATGAGCCATAAACCGGTAAAACCCTGTATT
Organism: Deltaproteobacteria bacterium UBA4796; assembly: GCA_002402795.1. GTDB lineage: Bacteria > Desulfobacterota > Syntrophorhabdia > Syntrophorhabdales > Syntrophorhabdaceae > UBA8905. The sequence goes on along the minus strand of DHGO01000031.1, from coordinate 3,293 downwards.
TGTAAGATTGCCAGTTCTTCATCTGGAATGTCATGTAGTTTTGTTATGGGGCGTTGATATTTTTTTGATAACTGGTCAAGCCATACATAAATATTTTTTGCAATAAGTACGAGCCGTGGCATCCACTCCAGGTCAGGGCTGAAGTACTCTCCTTCGACCTCCAGTCCAGTATACTGTAAAACTTCAGCAATACCATGACCGGTGAAGGGTATTTTTTGTTCCTCTTTGAAAACATCAATGCCTTTCAATAAACGATGAAAGTATTTACTGAGCAGATAACCCCAGTGTTTGCGAATGTATTCAAGCTGTCCGGAGAGAGAATGGGGAACTTCAATTGCAGGTGCACGAAGCATTTCTATGAGATTCTGGTTATACGGTCCAAAAGGAGGATTATTATCAAAGAATTTCCATAATCCTTCAATTATAGAAAGATAGGCTGTATGTTTTTTTAAATCCGTATCGTCAAAGAGTTCATGAAATGGCGTAAAAGCAGGATTCATATTTGCAAGCCATAGAAGGAGCATCTCTTCCAGAAGAATCTGGCGATTATCAATGCCTGAGGTTTTACCGTTCATATACTCTTCAACAGTACTTTCACCTCTGTAGACTTTAAGGGGAGGGAATTCATCCAGAAAATGAAGGAGAGTATTATCCACCTTTTCTATGCCAATGATGTTGTTTAGCTCTGTAAGTGCCTGACCAATAGCGTCTTTATTTATCTGTTCACGGTATAATCCCACTATATGATGGAGAATTTCATCAATAAGCGCCATAGCGTTAAGCTCGCCAGGTCTCACAGTTTGTTCAGGAAAATTAGCGAGGTCTTTTTTATCATTCATTTTCTGGGCGAAAATGCGGACAGAATGAAAATTGGTGAAAACCACATTACCGCTTAAGGAATAAAGGGATTCGTCGAAACGATAAAGGTCCCGTGCCTTACGGGATATATGAAATTCCACAACTGGATGTCGAACCATCATTATGGACATGCTAACATAGGGGCTATGGTTTATCAATATAGCCTGTAAATATAAAGCAGATGATGTAAAGTGTAACAGAGTATATATAATTGAATATCTTTTATAAGTCTGTTTGACTTCTTATTCTGTGGCTGTTAATATTTCACAATTTTAATTTTACAAGTAGAAAAACATGGAAAAATTATCAATAATGAGAACCCTTAAGGGATTGGTTCTGATGTCACGGCCTCTTTTTCACACTGTTGGGGTTTTTCCTTTCATACTTGGTACCCTTCTTGCTTACCGGATACATGGCATATTTCATGCCCCTGTATTTGTTTGGGGTATTATTGCAGTAATTCTTATTATGCTCAGCACATATTATAATGGTGAATATTGTGATATTGTTGAAGACAGGATAATAATGAATACTACAGGCAGGACCATATTCCATGCAGGTACCGGTATATTGGTTAAAGGTGTTTTATCGTATAAATATGCAAAAATAGCAGGATATATAACACTGATACTGGCAGTTTTTATCGGGCTTATAATACAGTTTTATTATAAAACCGGTCCATTAACAATCCCGTTGGGTATTATTGGTATACTCTCAGGTTTTTTTTATTCCAAGATGCCTTTACGCTGGGTTGCAAAAGGAATAGGTGAAATCCTTATAGGAATATGCTATGGCTGGCTTCCTGTTGCTGTATCATTCTATATTCAGCTTGGAATGATTGATAGCGTTGTGCACTATGTTTCTCTACCTATTGCCTGTACCATATTTAATGTTATTCTCATTAACGAGTTCCCTGATTATCATGCAGATTTGATTGTGAAAAAGAATAACCTTGTTATAAGGCTTGGCAAGGAAAAGGCAGCCTATCTGTACATTCTTATAACTGCAATAGCGTGTGTGAGCTATGTGCTGTCGATCAAACAGGGAATACCCTCAATTGCCCTCATTTTATATGCCCCGATTTTTATTATCTCATTGATTGCAGTACTTATGATGCTCGGTAGAAAATACCGGGAAAGAAAGTTGCTTGAGATTATGTGCGGTCTTACAGTTGTTACCAATATAGGAACAACCCTTTCATATATTATTGCCCTATGGTGGAGAGGTATGTAATCGATGAAAAATAGATTACTGCCACAAATACCCTTAAAGCGTATATTCTGGCCACCGAGTTTAATTGTTAAACAGTTAGGTGGTATCCTCTACTTTAGACATCTGGTAAGGTGGAATAAATTTGGAAAGTGGTTTACAACACACAGCTTTAAATCTTTGCCTGTAGCTGCCGGAGCTACCGGTATGGGTTGCATTGGATTTCCTGCCCATCCTGCCTGGGAAGTGACAACAGCATGTAATCTGCGATGTATACACTGTCATGCAGCCTCAGGTAAACCTGCCCCGGATGAACTTACAACCGATGAAGCAAAGAGATTTATAGACGAATTGTCAAAGGTTAATGAATTCAGAATGCTTGTCTACACTGGCGGTGAGCCGCTTATGAGACCTGACCTTTTTCAACTTCTTGAACATTCAAAAAAGGCAGGACTGGCCAATGTGATCGCAACAAACGGTACACTTATTAATGAAGACGTTGCCTTTAGAATGAAAGATGCAGGTGTTGTGGGTGTGGCAGTAAGTCTTGATTCATCTCAAAAGGATATACACAATAGAATCAGGTCCAATTCACAGGCATTTGAACTGGCAATGGGGGGCATACGTTCAGTCAGAAAGGCAGGCATACTACTGCAAATAAATGTCACTGCCATGGAATATAATATTCCTACCATGGATGAACTTATAGAGCTTGCTGACAAAGCCGGTTCTGGTATTATGTTGCTGTATCAACTTGTACCGGTAGGAAGAGGCAGCAGGATTGAAAAAGCAACCCTGAATGTTAATGAAAACGAAAGGCTTTTGAAGTTTTTAGCTGAAAAACAAAAATATATTTCCACTATTATTGAGCCTGTAGCAGGGCCTCAATACTGGCCTTATCTTATGGAGGTGAATCATAAGAAACACCCCATCTGGAAAAAATTTGCTGAATATGTCTTCCATGGATGTGCAGCAGGAAGGGGTTTTGTTTACATCAAGGCAAATGGCGATGTGTGGCCCTGTCCTTTTGTAGAAGTTAGCGCAGGGAATGTAAAAACTGAATCTTTTAAATCAATCTGGGAAAATAGTGAGATTTTTGTCAATCTGCGTAACAGGGAAGAGACGCTCCATGGTGCTTGTGGTGAATGTTCCTACAGAAAGATATGTGGTGGTTGTCGTGGCAGGGCTATGGCTTATAATGGTGATTACTTAGGAGAAGACCCATC
>DHGO01000052.1:1848-4231 GCA_002402795.1 Deltaproteobacteria bacterium UBA4796 | reverse complement strand
ATTTTGTCAACATTTTTGGAGGTTGAATAATTTATGAAAAGATTTTTTATTAAGAATGCTTTATAATATATATTATGAAGGTACTGCTCGTTGAGGATGAGGTCAAGGTTGCCCATTTTATTGAACAGGGTCTTCAGGATGAAGGCTATATAGTAGATGTGGCGCACGATGGAAGGAAGGGACTCGAATTTATAAAAGCATCGACTTACGACATTGTACTCCTTGACCTAATGATACCAGAGATTGATGGATTAGAGGTTTTAAGAAATATGAGGACCTGGGGTGTTACCACTCCTGTATTAATTATTACTGCTAAAGATTCAAAGGAGGATGTGGTTAAGGGGCTTGATACAGGAAGCGATGATTACCTGACCAAACCCTTTTCGTTCGGGGAGTTGCTGGCACGCATGAGGGCTTTACTGAGACGCACCAGAAAAACAGACTCCCATATTCTTGAATATAAAGACCTCATTTTAGATCCCTATAGCAGAAGGTTGAATGTTGCATCAAAAGAGCTTGAACTTACTGAGAAAGAATTCTTAATTATTGAGTTTATGTTGAAAAACTATGAAAGACCATTAACGAGAAAAGAGATTGCTGATTATGTCTGGCATAATAAGGAAGATACAACAAATATTGTGGATGTCTATATCAACTTTTTACGAAAAAAGATGGAAACGGTTTCCCAGAAACGATACATACACACGGTCAGGGGAGTAGGCTATATTTTAAAGGAAGAAAATGAAGCAGTTTGATGTACCGATAAAGGTCAGACTTACGCTGTGGTACAGCGGGATCCTTGCTGTTATTCTTATAGTCTTTTCCAGTGGGGTCTTTATCTATTTCAAGAATAGCCTTCAGCAGAGCATCGATGTAAAACTGAGGTCTATCGCAGAAGTTCTCTCTTCCTCCCTCACGGATATCCACAGTGCGAGTGTGTTTGGAAACTTCGAACGGTATCTCGAGAATGTGCTTGGAAGAAAGCCAAAAGGAAAATTTATTCAGATAATGGACAGGTCAGGAAAGATCGGGGCAAAGATGAGCGATATTGAAGGAGAGGTGGTTCCCACAAGTTTCAGTGCCATGGAAAAGGCCCTGAAGGGGGAACTTTCATACGAAACCATAGAATATGCACAACCTCGATTGAGAATTATTACGGTACCCATTGTAGAAAAAAATAAAGTGACGAGCATAGTACAGGTCGGTACCTCGCTTAATGATTTTGATGAAACCATGAGACGACTCTTTATTATTATGATTATAAGTATCCCCACATCTATCATCGTTACAATAATAGTTGGTTATTTTATGGCACGGAAGGCACTAAAACCAGTTGACCAGATACGAAGGACAGCGGTTAAGATTTCATCAACAAATCTTGATGAAACAATTGATATTGGCAAAAGGAGAGATGAGCTTGGAAGACTTGCGGAGACATTCAATGATATGATTACTCGCTTGAGAGATGCATTTCATAGAGTTAATCAGTTCAGCATCGATGTATCCCATGAACTGAAGACCCCCCTAACGATACTGAAAGGAGAAACTGAAGTTGCTTTACGGAGAGATAAAGACAAGGATGAATACAGAAAAACGTTGTTGAGTAACTTAGAAGAGATTGATAGAATGACCATGATTATTGATGATTTACTCATGCTTTCCAAATCAGATTCGCAGGAGATAAAATTGAGTTATGAAGAGGTTCCTGTAAGGGACCTTATTGTAGATGTATGTATGGATATGAAGCTTTTTGCAGATACAAAAGGTATAGAATTGGTTGTCCAAGAGTTGGATGATGCAAGATTAAAAGGTGATGAATTAAAATTACGGAGGATGCTCTGGAATATTATTCAAAACGGTATTAAATATACACACAGGGGAGGAAAGGTAGAAATTTCGTCCCATGTTAACGATGGGTATATCTGGATAGATGTGAAAGACAATGGTGTTGGTATTGCTGAAAAGGATATAAAGTATATTTTTGACAGATTTTATCGAGGAGATAAGTCACGAAAGCGTGAAAGCGGAAGCGGTCTTGGGCTTTCTATAAGTAAATGGATTGCTGAAGCCCATAAGGGCATTATAGAGGTGAAGAGCAAGCCTGCAGAAGGGAGTCTCTTTACTATAAAATTACCAATTTAATGGAGGAATGTTTTATGAAAGGCAAGAGATGGTATTTGACTATAGCGGTGCTTATATGTGTGATATTAATGTTTGCTTATATAAAGGGAAAGGTTATTTCTCAGGAAACATGGGTGGACGTCACAAAGGTTAGTACGAAATCCGCTGATATCGAAAAGGCTTTCCCGAGCTTAAGCGCCCTGGTAAAAGAGGTTAAACCTTCCATTGTGAATATCAGCACCACAACTGTTATAAAAGAACC
>DHGO01000052.1:1261-1819 GCA_002402795.1 Deltaproteobacteria bacterium UBA4796 | reverse complement strand
CCGAAAAGGGAATTTAAGCAGAGAAGCCTTGGCTCAGGTTTTATTATTGACAGAGAAGGCTATATTTTGACAAACAACCATGTTATCGAGAAGGCTTCGAGCATAAAGGTGAAACTCTCTGATGGCAAGGAGTATGATGCAAAGATCATTGGAAAGGATGCAAAAACTGATATTGCCCTTGTTAAAATAAATGCAAAACATGACCTGCCCACTGTTGCGCTCGGTGATTCTGATAAGATAGAGGTTGGCGATTGGGTAGTTGCCATAGGCAATCCCTTTGGATTGGAGCATACAGTAACAGCAGGTATTATAAGTGCCAAGGGAAGGGTTATAGGTGCAGGTCCTTATGATGATTTCATACAGACTGATGCATCAATAAATCCTGGTAACAGTGGTGGACCATTACTCAATTTGAAAGGCGAGGTTGTGGGCATAAATACTGCTATTATCTCTGGTGGTCAGGGTATAGGTTTTGCTATCCCTGTAAACGTTGCCAGGGAATTGCTTCCTCAACTCAAAAGCAAAGGGAAAGTGGTTCGAGGCTGGCTTGGTGTTTAT
>DHGO01000052.1:0-1124 GCA_002402795.1 Deltaproteobacteria bacterium UBA4796 | reverse complement strand
AAAGTTAAAATCGGGATCATTCGTGACGGGAAACCCCTTGAAAAAGAAGTGATTATAGGGGAGTTAAAAGAAGAGACAGTCCAGGCATCAAGAAAATCAGAGGTGGAAAAGGATTTTGGTCTTGTGGTTCAGGATATAACCCCTGAAATTGCTCGACATTTGAATCTCAAAGATAGAAAAGGTGTAATAGTCACTGATGTTCAGCCAGGAAGCCCTGCTCAGGAGGCGGATATAAGGTCTGGTGACATAATAAAGGAGATAGGAAGAAAACCTGTAAGGAATCTGACAGAGTTTAAGGAAGCGATGAAGAAAGCAAACCTTAAAGAGGGAATTGTTATGCTTGTGAAGAGAGAAAATGTGACATTTTATACGGTTCTCCGGGAGTAAAATTGACGCTACGCTTTTTTTTGTTTGAATAATTACTTTTTTCATGTAATATATAGAAAATATGCCCTTATTTGAATGGGAAGGACGATCAGTCAAAGGCGAAGTAAAGACAGGCACAACAATGGCAGACTCTGAAGATGCCCTCAGAACCTCCTTGAGGAAAGAAGGCATAATACTTACAAAATCCAGAGAGAAAAGAGAGGTCAAGCAAGAGAAGTTTAACCCGAAGAAAAAGATCAAAACCTTAAGTATAGTCCTTTTCACACGGCAACTCTCTACCATGATAACATCAGGACTGCCCCTCGTACAAGCCCTTGATATTCTTGTAAATCAGATGGAAGATAAAGATTTCAAGGGGATTGTGAAAGACATCAAACAGAGAATCGAAGGGGGCTCACGTTTTGCTGATGCCTTAAAGGAATATCCGCAATGTTTTGATACACTCTATGTAAACCTTGTAGTAGCTGGAGAAGAAGCAGGACTGATCGATGCAGTGCTTCAGAGGCTTGCGGTATACATGGAGAAGACACAGAAACTCAAAAGCAAAGTAAAGTCTGCCATGATATACCCCATCGCCATTGTTACCGTTGCTATTGGTGTAACACTCGTGCTATTGGTCTTCGTTATCCCTGTTTTTGAAACCATGTTTAAAGATATGGGGGCAGAACTACCCCTTCCAACCCAGATAGTGGTAACTATTAGCAAGTTTGTGAAAAAGTACATCATCTTCGGGATCG
>DHGO01000071.1 GCA_002402795.1 Deltaproteobacteria bacterium UBA4796 | reverse complement strand
CAAGCTTGAAATATTCCTCCTTAAGCTGTTCAATACCTTTTTTACTTTCAGGGAAGAAAGCCTTCATATCATTGATTGAAAACTCTTCCATGATCTTACGGACATCCGTTATATTCAACTGCAGTCTTTGCTGATAGAGCTTTGGGCTTGCCTCTATATAGACAATGTCATTTTTTTCAAAGTTGCCATTCAATTCTTCAACCCGCTCCCAGATCCTTCCCTCGATAAAACCTGTCCTATCTCCGAGAAGAAGGCTTATATATTTTGTGTTGTCTTTCTTTGTGAATATATCCTTTTTCATTACAATAAAAACATCATTGATAGCCGATAACCCTTTATTGATTTCACATACAAAGATTTGTTTTTTCATAAAGAGACCGTAAAATGTTCGTAACCTTTTGACTGAATGTTCATAAGCTTCCCATCCCTGTAGAGTTCTACACCTTTACCTTTTACTACTTCCCCTATGGTGGAGATATGACCATATTTACACACATCATTAAGGAGCTTAAGCTTTTTCCCGGAGAAGGTAAACAGGAACTGATAATCTTCCCCTCCACTAAGGGAAAGGTTTTCTTTTTTTTGTAATACTATAGCACGCGGTATGGGTAAACGCTCGAAAAAAATTTTCGCTTTCCTTCTGCTCTCCTTCATCATCCTTTCAAGATCAATAAGTAACCCGTCACTTATATCCATCAAAGCATGAGGAATATTATTTTTCATGAGTCCTTTCCATATTGCAAAGGGTGGTCTTGGATTGCAATATCTTTTTACAAACCTGTTTAGAGGAGAAACATTTCTCTGCTCTTTAAGGAGAGAAAGTCCAAAAGCACTCTCTCCGAGATACCCTGTTACACCGATTAAGTCTCCTTCCTGCGCCATGTTTCTGCCGCAATAATGGCGAGACATTAACCTGCCCACCATGGATACATCAACAAAGAAATCATTCTTTGTTGCTATTGTATCACCGCCAATAAGTGTAACCCTGAACTCCTGTGCCGCTTTTTCCATACCTTTATATAGTTGCATGATATCCATATAGTGAAAATGTTCAGGTATGCCGAGGGTAACAAGAAAATATAATGGAAGGGCACCCATAGCAAGGATATCAGAAACATTTACATATACTGCTTTTTTCCCAACCCTGTAAGTGTCCATAAAGGTCAAATCAAAATGGATGTGCTCAACGAGTCCATCCTGGACAAATACATAGTTATCCCCTGGCATTCTTACAACAGCCCCATCATCACCCATGCCTCTCAGTACAGGCTTTTTCTTTTTTTCAAATTTCTTGAGACGGGCAATGAGTTCATTTTCCGATAGTTCCATATACTCTTCTTACCTTTTCCATAAATTCTTTCAATCTCTTCTCATGACCTCTTTCTGTTGGATGATAATATCGTTTATTTTTTAATTCTTCAGGCATGTATGCCTGTTTCACGATGGCATCTTTGAAGTTATGGGGATAGAGATAACCGCGACCGTACCCAAGGCTCTCCATGAGTTTTGTCGGTGCATTTCGTATATGGAGGGGTACAGGATATTCCGGCAGTTTCCTTACATCCTTTTCTACCGCGCTGTAGGCTGTATATATGGCATTACTCTTTTCTGACAGGGAGAGGTAGATACATGCCTGGGCAAGGGCAAGATACCCTTCAGGAGGGCCAATGAAATCGAAAGCCTGCATAGCAGAGATAGTAAGGGTCAGCGCATAGGGATCGGCATTCCCTATATCCTCTGACGCAAATCTCACCATTCTTCTGGCAATATAGAGTGGGTCTTCACCTGCCTCTATCATCCGTACAAGCCAGTAGAGGGCAGCATCAGGGTCAGAGCCTCTCATGCTTTTGTGAAAAGCACTGATAAGGTCATAGTGCATCTCACCCTTTTTATCGTAGATTGCTATATTCCTCTGATATGCTTCTTTCAAAAGTTCATGGGTAATGATTGTTTTTTCTGTAGCGCCCTTACCTGCCATTTTATAACACATTTCAAGGAGATTTAATGCTCTACGGGCATCACCGTTGGCAAGGATTGCAAGTTCCTCTTTGATTGTATTGTCTATTTCAACTGTTGAAGCCTTCAATACTTTGTCTTCTGCAAGGGTTCTATCTATTATTGTTATAATCTGGTCTTTTGTAAGAGGATTAAGTGTGAGAACCTTCATACGGGAGAGAAGGGGGGAGATGATTTCGAATGAGGGATTTTCTGTAGTTGCTCCAATGAGTATTATGCTTCCATTCTCCACATGGGGCAGGAAGGTATCCTGTTGCAATTTATTGAATCTGTGAAATTCATCCACAAAGAGGATAATACGCTGGAGTTTTGTTTTCTGGATTACCAATTTTACTTCTTTTATACCTATATTGACTGCACTCAATGATACAAAGGGGAGCTTCATATATTTTCCCATGAGCCAGCCGAGGGTTGTCTTTCCCACACCGCTTGGTCCCCATAGAATCATAGAAGGAATATCCCTTTTTTCTATGAGAACTCTCAAGAGTTTTCCTTCACCAAGGATATGCTCCTGACCCACAAACTCATCCAGTGTTTTAGGTCTCATTCTGTCAGCAAGGGGTTTTCCTGTTTCTTTTTCAAAGGAGGTATTGTTTTCAAATAATTCCATTGGCTGAAGAAAATAATAACAGTTTATTCTTATCTATTTCAAGGCAATGTACTCGTCCACTACATATGAGA
>DHGO01000082.1:2783-3723 GCA_002402795.1 Deltaproteobacteria bacterium UBA4796 | reverse complement strand
AAGATATTTGTCGGAGTAGTAATAATTATAAATAAAGAAATATGGTTAATTGTTCAGTCAACAAAAAGATAGGAGATGATAACGAAGGCAGAATTTACAGCAATAATAGAGGCTGCACCAGAAGGAGGATTCTGGGCTATCTGTCCTGAGGTGCCTGGTGCCAATGGACAGGGCGAGACGATAGAAGAAGTCAAGGCTAATCTACGACAGGCTATTGAGTTGATTTTGGAGGATCGCAGGGCTGATATTCTTAGGGGGGTTACCTGATAACGCTATACAGGATAAGATAATGATAGGATGAAACGGAGGGACCTGGAGCGCAGGTTGAGAATCGCGGTTGCTACCTGAAGAGAGAAGGGGCATCACATTCTCTTTGGATCAATCCCAAAAATGGAGTGATAGAAGCTGTTCCCCGGCACACCGAAATCAAAGAACCATTGGCAAAAAAGATTCTAAAGAACCTGAATGCAGAATAAATGACCGAGCACGTCGTTGCAGGCGACTGCTATCGCGGTGCCTGAACTTAGCGTTATGCGAGAGAAGCGAAAATGAAATTTACTCAATATTAAAGGCCACCGCTGATTTCAGTTGTTGGTGGGTATACAAACACTAAAAAGGAGGATAATCATGCCAGAATTTGGATCACCCTTCTCAGGACTTGCAAACAATCGCAAGCTTACGGATGAGGAGCTTATCCGCGCAATCAGGTTCATGATTGCTGCAGAGTACGAGGCAATCCAGCTGTACATGCAACTTGCCGAGTCAACGAATAATAAGCTCGCAATTGAAGTACTCAAAGACATAGCAGATGAAGAACGTGTCCATGCAGGAGAATTTCTTCGGCTACTTAGAGAAATAGCCCCGGACGAAGAAAAATTTTATGAAGAGGGAGCCAGAGAAGTAGAGGAGGAAATCGAGAAATTAAAATAAGGTATTGTTT
>DHGO01000082.1:0-2704 GCA_002402795.1 Deltaproteobacteria bacterium UBA4796 | reverse complement strand
TGAGCGTGTTTGCGGGGAATAGCCCTTTACTGGAAGGTTTTGTAACTTAATTTATTACCATCCGTACATATCTGAATAAAGCCGTTTCTGTCTGTACTGAGGATAGGTATGGAAAGCCTTTCGTATCGCTTTAATGCTTCTATACCTGGGAGCCCTTTGATGCCTGAGCCGACACTCAAGACAGCTATGTCAGGTTTTACACTGTGAAGAAAGGCAAGGCTGCTTGAATTTTTACTTCCGTGATGAGGAATCTTCAGGACATTTGATTTGAGGGGTGTATCTGTGAGAACAAGTTTCTCTTCAATATCACTTTCTATGTCACCGGTAAGCAAAAAAGAAATGTTTTTATAGATAACCTTGAGTACCAAGGATGCATTATTAAGATTTTCCATTTGCCCATCTTCAGTAGGATTAAAAACAAGTATGGAAAAGTTGTCACTGAAATGCAATCGGTCACCCTTTTTCCAGAGTTGTACAGGGATACCTTTTTCTTTCACAATTTTTAAAACATCAATAAATTTTTCTTCTTTTATGAAATAATTGCTTGTGGCAAAATGATTAACCTTGAAATACTGGAGAATATAAGGAAGACCGCCAATATGGTCTCCATGGGGGTGGGTGTTAACAACGTAATCCAGGGTTATTATCTTTCTCGAGAGCAGTATGGGTGTGAGTATTGATTTTCCGATGTCATAATCCCCTCTGTAATAACCACCTCCGTCAACAAGAATCCTTAAACCCTCAGGACCTTCTATAAGCATAGAATCGCCAATGCCTACATCAATAAAGATTATACAGGGTGTATTATTGAATCTCTTTTCATAGACTATATAGGAATATCCCAGAACAAGAGGAAGCATGACAAAAATAAAAAGCGCCAGAATAATTCTTTTTCGAGCATATATGAAGGTAAGTACACACATAAAATACAAAATGATTTCCCAGAGGGAAGGACGTATGATTGGGAAAATATAGCCAAAATCAAGGTAAGTTAAGATATTCATTGTGAGGTTCAGAATTTCACCAGCAATCTGTAATATATATTCACCCAGTGGTAGGGCAAGTCCGATAAGAGAGAGTGGCATGACGAGCGTACACATGAGGGGAACTGCAATGATGTTGTGAAGAATTGACAATGGATTGATGCCATAGAAGTGATACACAACGATTGGAAAGGTACCAAGGGTTGCAGAAAATGTAATGAGTATAGATGAAAGAATCCATTTAACGACCCTGTTTTCAATCTTTATGTATGGATAGAATTTCTTTGCGAAGACTATGATAAAAAGCACACTCACAAAAGTAAGCTGGAAGGAAGGCGTGAAGAGGGAATGAGGATAAAGAAGGAGTATAATGAGGGCACTCAATGCAAGGGTATTTATAAGATGCCTTCCCCGTTCAAAGAAGAGGGAAAGCATGTAGACAGTAATCATAATAGTTGCTCTTATAATTGGTATGCCTGAACCAGCGGTAAGCATAAACATAAAGGCAAAAGGAATTGTAATGAGGGAAGCATATCTCGTGTCATCTCCTCTGAGTCGTAACTTGTAATTTCTTCCTATAAGAAAGCGTATTATAAAGAAGAAAAAAGCAGTGATTATGCCGATATTGGAACCTGATATGGCAAGTATATGGGATGTCCCTGTTCTCAGGAAAAGTGTTTTCGTATCCTCATCAAGGCCTGTTGTGTCGCCTATGGTAAGTGCTTTTATCACACCTGTATATTTTGTCTGTGACGAATCGACTTTTTTACCAAGCGCATTTCTCCATGCCTGTATCAAGTTTTTTCCAGGTCTTACTGCAATGAGTGTTCCCCTTACTTCATAGAATACGCCTTCCAATCGTTTCAACCATTTCCAATGGGTAAGATAGGGATTTTTAAAGGTAGGGGTAAGCTCCCTCATCTCGCCGAAAAATCGAATCCTATCATTTATCGAAAGATTTTGAGGTGTTCTAAAGACTATTCTAAAATCCTTCAATGATTCAGGCTTGGAGATTTTTATAATCTTTGTGGCAGGCGAAGTTTCAATAATTACCCCTTCATAAACTACTTTATTTTCATCGAGAATTATCGGTGGTTGTATTGATATTGCAATCCCGAGCCTTACCATCCCTGCAATGATAAAAGACGCAATAATGAAAAAAATAGCAATTTTTTGGTGTTTACGGAAGACAAAAGGAATGGAGGCTAAAGCAAAAAATAAAAAAACAAAGAGATGTTTGAGGGAAAATGCATGGATTGCCTGGATATATATGCCGAGAATAAAAGACAGTACAGAAGTTACAAACAAGCCTTCTCAATGCCTTTCAGGTAAGCATAAACATTTTTGCCGAGATCAGGAAGGTAGTAACCCCCTTCAAGGAGAGAAAAAAAGTGCGGATTTGAGGAAGCGAGGAGATTTCCTATTTCCTTAAAATCGTCTGTTGAAAGCAAGCCTCCCCAATCTTTAACATATGTATCAAAACCGGCTGAGCAGCCAATAATATCAAAATTCCCAGCATTATTGAGAGACTGATTTAGCTGTTCAAAGAAGTCTTTTCGTGAGCGGGCATCTATGTTTTTGAATACGATATTTTCATCGCCTTTCACAATATCATAGGTACCGTTTCCATAATGAAGGTCAATATCCACAATAAGGGCGTTCCGGATAAGTTTTTTTGAGAAAAGCCTTTTGATTGCTATCGCAATGTTATTAAAGAAACA
>DHGO01000178.1 GCA_002402795.1 Deltaproteobacteria bacterium UBA4796 | reverse complement strand
AAGGACAGGATCTCCTTTATCCGGTTTTCTGGTTTTTCTCTTGAAAGCACCCTTCCTGATTATTCTACCATATGCAGATTCAGGAATGCCCTCCTTGAGCTTAATGTATATGAAAAACTCTTTGGAGAAATAAACAGACAGTTGGAATCGAAGGGAATATTGGTAAAAGAATCCAATGGTGCTATCTTAGACGCCACTATCATTGAATCCTCCAGAAGACCAAGGAAGGTAATTGAAGTAATGCCGGAAGACAGGCAAGAAGAAGAATGCAAGGAACAGAATCCAACCATCACTTACTCCGATGACTCTGATGCTACATGGGTAAGGAAGGGAAAGAAAGCCCATTACGGATACAAAACCCACCTCGCCGTCGATGCAGAAGAAGGTTTTATTCTTGGAGGACATGTAACCTCAGCACATGTTGCCGATACCACACAATTTGAGAAGCTTATATCAGAATCCACTATGCCTCATGGCTCTTTTATTGCTGCCGATAAAGGATACTGCAGTGAGAAGAACAGAGCTCTTATCCAGAACAACTATACAGACAGTATAATGTATAAGGCTGCAAGAAATAAGCCCCTTACCTTTATCCAATGCCTCATAAATAAGCTTATCAGTCAGATCCGCTATGTTGTTGAACAGGGGATAGGAACCTTAAAGAGACGATACGGATTCTTCCGTATGCGGTACATTGGATTAGAGAAAGGAAATATGGAGTTTATGCTCAATGCCATGGCATTCAACCTCAAGAAGGCAGCAGCGAAGATAGAGTTAGGGAGAGGTGCATAAAAATAGGAAAAAGGAAGAAAAAAGAGGTCACAGAGTTGGAATATGGGGACGGTAATAGGTTGAGTTCAATACGCTAAGTACTGAAAGATGAGAGAAAAAGGAGATAATATAGGGAATCAAAGGTTATGCAAAGGTCTTGATAAATTAAATCCACACTTATTGTTTCAAAGAAGAAACTTTTCAGCAGGACTGCCAATCCTATAAAGGTTCCTATTGCCATCAGAAGGAGGGTGAAGAAGACAACCCCCCTGTTCAGGAATATTTTCCACTCCATAACGTCATGTTTGTATATGGCATATCCGAGTAACGACATGGGTATAAAGACGAAGTTACCAATGGGATATATCTCGTACCCTTTCATGATTACAACATCGAAATGATTTACGAAGGCAGCTAATCCAAAGCTTAAAAGAATATATTTTACTCGTGTCTTTTTTATAGAGACCTTCTCTTCCTTAAGATTCTTGATGAGAAGGTAGATGGACAGGGCAACGCTTATTGTGTTTAAAAGACCAAATAGATTGAAAAGAGGACCTGCTATGGCAAAGAAGCCAAAAAAGTATCTCTTTACGTGAGTAAGATAGAGAGGGTGCTGTGTATAGGGTATAAGAAAAATTGCAATGACGTAGAATATTTTTACAAGGGTCATCCATCTTTTATATCCCGTTACAGCAATAGTAAAATGGAGATAGAGAGGAATAATGAAGATTAAAAAAAGATGGTCAATTCTACTTATTCTTATGACAACCGTTTCGTTTTCTATGAGTGTGAGAAGGGTTTTATCAAGATTGAGGAAGCAACCGATAAGGCATATAAGAGCAAAAAAGAGGTTAAGGGAGGCCTTCCGTGCCTTGAAAATACCCATAAGAAAAAGTATGAAAAGAATGATGGTACTCAAAAGGGGAGGGATACTATATATATTCATGGGTTATCCTGAAATTACAACAAGTTATGAAATGGTTCAAGGAAATTCTTCAATTTTAATTAATAATGTGATAATCAATAAATATATCCAATGAAGCCACGGATAATTTATAACGCAGTCGCTTTTATCCTTGCAGGAGGTATCGGAACGCGACTCCATCCATTGACTAAAGACAGGGCAAAGCCAGCAGTGCCCTTTGGTGGGAAATACAGAATTATTGATTTTACATTGAGCAATTGCGTAAATTCTGGTATCAGAAAGATTTTTGTTCTACCACAGTATAAGTCTCAATCCCTTATACGACACATAAGGGACGCCTGGAGTATATTGAATCCCGAATTAGGGGAATTTATAACCCATCTATCCCCGCAGATGCGTATCAGTGAAGACTGGTACAAAGGAACTGCTGATGCGGTATATCAAAATCTTTATCACCTGGAGCAGATTGATGCAGAGTATGTGCTTATACTTTCAGGGGATCATATTTATAAGATGGATTACAGTTATTTTATCCGAGCCCATCAGAAGAAAAGAGCAGACCTGACAATAGCAGGCGTTGAAGTGGATATAAAGGAGGCTTCTCGATTCGGTATAATAAAAGTTGATGATGAGGGAAGGGTGTGTGGATTTTATGAAAAACCTTCTAATCCTGAACCAATACCAGGTAAGCCGGATAAAGCCTTTGCATCCATGGGCGTCTATATTTTTAAGCGAGATTTGCTCATTGATATTTTGGACAAAGATGCAGCAATGAATACAAGCCACGATTTTGGAAGGGATATAATACCGTATATGCTTCCTGAGCACAGGCTTTTTGTATACAGGTTTGGAATGGGCAAGAAGAAGGATGCGGACTACTGGAGAGATATAGGTACAATAGACGCCTACTGGAAAGCCAATATGGATCTGGCATCGGTAAGCCCGATTTTTAACCTCTACGATAAAGCATGGCCCATCAGGACATATGAAGGGCAATATCCTCCTGCCAAGACCGTTTTTGCAGACGAGGATAAGGGCAGGGCAGGAAAGGCACTGGATTCCATAATTTGCAGTGGCGTAATCATAAGTGGAGGCAGGGTGGAGAGGTCAATCCTTTCACCAGGAGTGAGGATTAACAGCTATGCTGAGGTGAACGAATCCATACTTTTCCATAATGTTGTGGTCGGTATGAAAGCAAAAGTTAAGAAGGCTATCATTGACAAGAACGTAAGAGTCCCTGATGGGATGAAGATTGGATTTGACCTTGAGAAGGATAGGAAGAGATTCTTTGTATCTGAAGAAGGCGTTGTAGTCATTCCCAAGGATACACTTCTAAAATAGTTTCTACAGTTCCCTCCTCACAATATAATTGGCAAGCTTCATGAGCGCATCTGTAAACGGGGAAAAAGGAAAGATGGTCAGTGCCTGTTTAGCATCATCAATATATTCTCGAGCAATCCGTGATGTATACTCAATACCTTGATATTTGACAATCAATTTTCTCACCCTTTCAAAATCGCCTGGCGTTGTATTTGTCTTGTTCAGAATTTTTTTGATGGTTAGCCTTTCTCTTGGTTTTGCTGAGGCAATGGCATGGATAAGAGGAAGTGTTACCTTACCCTCTTTGAGATCAGTGCCCACCTGTTTTCCAAGAACATTATCGTATGATGTGTAATCAAGTATGTCGTCGACAAGCTGGAATGCCATCCCTAACTTATAACCAAAATTTCTTAATGCCAGCCTCTCTTCCTCAGAGATATTTCCGAGCATGCCACCCACTTCACATGCTGCTGAAAAGAGCGTGGCTGTTTTATTTTTAACAATGTCAAAGTACTGTTCTTCAGTGGTATCAATATCCGATGTCTGGAGAAGTTCAAGGATTTCACCTTCCGAAAGGGCAGTGGTAGCCTTTGATATGGTTTTAATAATCTCATGGTGGCCATCTTCTGCCATGAGCTCGAAGGATTTGGAGTAAAGAAAGTCCCCAACAAGGACACTCGGTTCATTGCCCCATAACACGTTTACGCTGGAAGCGCCTCTTCGCATCTTCGCGTTATCCACCACATCATCGTGAAGCAAAGTTGCAGTGTGAATAAACTCGATAGTTGCAGCGTAGGATATATGTCTGTTATTATTGTAACCGCAGAGCTTTGCACAGAGTATTACAAGAAGAGGTCGTATCCTTTTCCCCCCCGATCTTATTATGTAATTGACAATGTCCTTAATAAAACCAACCTTTGTGGTAACAAGTTTTTGTATGGAGGTTTCAAGATCCTTCAGGTCATCTTTAATATCTTTTATGATGTCTTCCATATTTTCCTTTACAATAAAAGGTAAGTATTAATCTCTTCTGTGGTAAAATTTTTTTCATGCATAACGAGGGGTTTTTCAATATTTACTTCTCCCCCGCCTTCCTTCATGAATTCAGCGAGAAAGAGATTTGCCTCATCACCTTTCTTTGGGTAAATAAACCGCAACCTTTTTGGTTCCATTTTTTTTGTCTTTGCGAGGTGAATCACTTCACCAAGTCTTCGTGAGGGATAGATGGTATAGAGGCGACCTTTCTTGTTGAGTAATGATGCTGATACGTTAAGCAGTTCGTCGATAGTGAGGAGTGCCTCATAGCGGGCGATGGAACGGGACTGAATAGGGCTTATTCTTCCGGCATCTTTCTTTGTATAGGGAGGGTTTGATACAATGACGTGGTATTGGGATTGTCTTTTCAAGTTGTGTACCGACGTTTTAATATCTCCATGAATAAACTGAATATTATCGCACCTGTTGAGTCTTTTATTTCTTAGAGCGAGTTGAAAGAGGTCTTTCTGAATTTCTATTCCTACCATTTCATTGCTATAGCCTTTCTTGGTCATATAGATTGGTATAATACCACAACCAGTACCAATATCCAACAATCTTTCGTTTTTCTTCAGCACTATGAAATTTGCAAGAAGAATGGCATCAATAGAAAATCGATACCCCTTCTTTTTCTGAAGGATTTTTATCTTTTCGCCAAAGAGAATATCGAGTGTTTCATCGGGCAATGCAACTTCATTCATATTTGTAGAGAACAAGGCCGGTTAGTATCTTTGGATAAAAAAATGTTGATTTTGGAGGCATATAGAGACCCTTTTCTGCTATATCCTTTACCTCGTCCACAGTTGTGGGCGGAAGAAAGAATGCTGAATCAATGGTGCCTTTCCGTATTGCAGCAATTGTTTTCTGAAAGTCATGGGTAAAAGATATATTCTTATCATCTATGTGGAGCATATTTTTCACAATTCCATTATGAAGCATTGTAACCTTCAGTTTTTGTAAGCCCTCATGGAGGGAGTGATCTGTACACACAGATGTTCCCGTAATTATGTAAAAGTAAGCTGTATCCTTTTTAGAATAAAGAATATAGCGGGGTTCTTTTGATTGGCATATCATTTCATGGGCTCTTTTCATAGACATATCATCAACAAAAGGGAACTTTTCAACGGTAGCTCCTTTCTTTAACACAGTAATCATCTCTTCGAGATTTTTATACTGTGTAGTAGTAATTATTCTGTGGTAGGGGAGAATCACAATGCCCGATGAGTACATATTGGTAAGGTAGAGCGGTATATAGGGAAGATTCAGTTTGTACGACACAGCAAGCCTGTGATGTCCATCTGCAATGTATACCTTCTTTTCTTCCATCAATGATGCCAGACGTTGCATCTCGTTGATATCAGTCATTTTGTAAAATCTATTTCGTATATTTTGTTCGTCAATAAAATCATGAATGAGGTTTTTTTCACTGTTGATAAGAAGATGTTCTACCTCCTCTTCCTTATCTTCATAGAGTCCAAATATGAGGCTGATAAATGTTTTTAATACACTGATAAGATTTAATCGGTCTTCTCTGGCTTTTTTTCTTGTCTCTTCATGAGTCAATATTCGACCTCTCACAAGCTTATTGAGTGCAATGAATCCTCTCCTTACATATGAAATCCCATCAATCTGAAAGTTTTGTTCATATACGTAGATTGCTGGGGAAGAATCACGGATAAGGATACGATGTTTCATCCATTCATTAAATGTATTTTTTGCAACAGAGTATTTATTCATTGATGGCATGGGCAGGGGAAGTTCTAACCTAATTATATTGAAAGGATTTCTTTCATAGTAGGAGCGGACACTTGAAATGACGTCGTAGGGTGGACACACACAGAGACTGATATCGTCAATCTTATTTTTATTTAAAATAATGCCATGAAAAGGTTTGATAGCAGGTTCTGGCATGGATGAATTTGTTAACATACGATACCTCGAATGTCAAAGGGATTTATTTTTGATATAGGTAAACTTGATAGAAAGGCTGATATATGTAATGATTATATTGACATATGTCAGGCATTTATGTTTTAAATAAACAACTTGCCGAGGTAGCTCAGTCGGTAGAGCAGGGGACTGAAAATCCCCGTGTCAGTGGTTCAATTCCGCTCCTCGGCACTTTTTATAAACTATGAAACTGCGTGTTGTCCTTGCATTTCTTTCTTTTAATATTTTTTTCATTAACATCTCTTTTTCTATCACCCTTGAAGAGGCAATTAAGCGGGGTCTCGAAGGATCTTATGTATTGAAAGAACAGGAAGATATTATCAGGAGTTCACGATTTTCATATATCGCAACAATAGACCCCTACCTGCCCCGTTTTGATGTTCAGAGTTCCTATATCCGCTCAATTGGTTCGGGAACGACTGTCAGCAACTACTCAATCCTTAACTCCGAGGATTTGGAACGTTCAAGAGATGCCTTTAATTTTACAAGCATAATCTCGTACAGGGTATTTGATGGGGGTGAACGTTATGCAAAGAGAAAGGGAGCCTATTCTCTACTCGAAAGGGAAAGGGAACGTTTCAGGGGATTAAGAGAGGATGTGTTATTTAATATAAAAAGTGCCTTTTACATGGCCCTTGGAAGCAAGATAATCATTGAAAAGAGAAAACAGGCGTTTGATTCAGCAGAGAAGATTTATAAACTTACACTGGGAAGATACGAAGAAGGTGTTGCAAAAAAGAGCGACGTGCTTCAGTCTGAGGTCCGGATGACATCGGCCAGAATTGAATTGTTAAAGGCAGAAAAGGAATATGAAAAAGCACTGGATGAATTTAAATCCCTTATTTTTATCAGGCCCGACGAGAATGGTGACGCAGAAGGTATTCTAAAAGAGCCCATCTTTTATGGTTCCTATGATAATCTTTTTGAGAATGCGCTGCGGTCAAAGCCAGAGATTCTTCTTCAGGGGAAAGAGGTAGAACGACTTATGATGGTATACAGAGAGCGAAAGAGTACATGGTTCCCCAGGATTGATACGGAACTTCAGCAAACAAGACAGGACAGACGATTTTTTCCTGATGGAAGGAGCGATGCATTCATTGTAAATTTTACTTTCCCTTTGTTCGATGGTATAGGTCGCTATTATAACGTGAAAGGTGCGGCAAGTGATATACAGGCAGCCAAACAGAAACTTGAAGAGATAAAGCGAAGCGTGAAGCTCGACATTGAAAAGGCAATCGTAGATTATGAATTGAGTATGAAAAATGTAAAATTGTATACAGAACTTGTAAGGGAAGCCATGACAAATTTTAACCAGTTATATGGAGAATACAAAGTTGGCAAAGGAGATATAGTTGCATTGTTACAGAGCGAAAAGGATCTCGCTTCTGCAATGGAAAATCAAATCGTATCAATATACAAAGCCAATATTTCTTTAGCTTATCTTGAAAAGGTTGCCTATCTTAACCGATGATGGTACTCAAAAAAATTCCCCTTAAATATGTTTTGAGAAGTGCCATCGTTATTGCCATTGTCATACTTGTGGTTCTTTTCCTTGTAAAGCAAAAAGGCAGAGGCACAAGAGATGGAGAGACATTTGTTGTGAAGCGAGCAAATGTAACCCACTTTACTGAACAGACAGGAATCATCAAGGCACAGGTCGGTGCAATTGTGAAGGTTGGAACCAGGGCTACCGGAACACTCACCCATTTAAAATATCAGGTTGGTGATTTTGTTAAGCAGGGAGAGCTCATTGTTAAGATTGATGACAGGGAGATTTTATCAAATATCAAAAACGCTGAAGCCCAGGTTGAAGAGCAGAAGAGAGACCTTGAAGCAAAAGAGGCGCAATATATATACAGTAAAACGAATTACGAGAGAGAGTCGAGGCTTCTTGAAAAGGAGTTTACTACCAGGGATAACGTGGATAAAGCAAGAACAGAAATGGATGTTGTCCGTGCAGAGGTGGAGCTTGCAAAAGCTCGGGTAAAGGAAGCCCAGGAAAGACTTAATGCCCTCAATGTTTCACTCAGTTATACAAAAATATATGCCCCTATTTCAGGATTTGTTTCAGCAGTTTCAACCCAGCAGGGAGAGACTGTTGTGGCTGGGTTATCTGCTCCAAACCTTATCACAATTATTGACCCCACAAAGCTTGAGATGTGGATATACGTTGATGAGACGGACATCGGAAGGACGAAGCCAGGGATGAAGGTAGAATACTGGGTGGACACATACAGAGATAAAAGGTTTTCAGGCATCATTCACACTATTTATCCCCAGCCAGAAATAAAGGACAACATTGTGTACTATCTGGCAATTGTGAAGATCGACCCTGAGGATACATCACTTCTAAAACCAGAGATGACAACCCATGTAAGAATTATTGTGGAAGAAAAGGCAAATGTCCTTGTTGTGCCAAACAATGCAGTACGGTTTGAGGAAGGAAAGAATGTGGTATATATGAAAAATAAGGACAGATTAGAAAGAAGGCAGGTAATTCCTGGTATACGGGATGACCAGTTTACAGAGATTGTGTCAGGTCTTTCTGAGGGAGAGGTTATCGTTATACCTTCTGTAGCAAAAAAAGCTCCAGCAAGCGTCTCATCAGGCTCAAAAAAGTGATTATCCTGAAAAACATCAAAAAGAGTTATTTTATAGGAGAACGGGAGTTGCCCATTCTAAAGGGCATTAATCTTGAAATTGCCAGGGGGGAATTTGTTATTCTCATGGGTGTTTCAGGCTCAGGAAAAACAACCCTCATGAATATTATCGGACTTCTTGACAAACAGACAGAGGGTGAATACCGATTCATGGATACTCCTATTGACGGGCTTGAAGATGAAACGCTTGCCATGATGAGAAATAAGCATATTGGTTTTGTGTTTCAGCAGTTTTTTTTACTTCCCTACCTCACTGCATTAGAAAATGTACTTATCCCCATTGTATATTCACAGAAACAGATAAAACATCCCAGGGAAAAGGCTAAACAATTACTCGGGAAATTCGGTCTTGCTGAACGAATACATAACAAGCCATCCCAGCTATCCGGCGGTGAGCAACAGAGGGTTGCTATTGCCCGTGCCCTTATCAATGACCCTGACCTTATTCTTGCCGATGAACCAACCGGTGCTCTTGATTCAAAGACTGGAAACGAAATTATGGAATTATTTCATTTGTTGAATGAAGAAGGCAGAACCGTGATTGTTGTTACCCATGATCCAAAACTTGCATCCTTTGGAAAAAGGTTAATAAGGATAGAAGATGGAACGATTTCCGAAGATACCACAGATTAGAGAGTTTCTCGAAGAGACTGCAAAGATTCTCTACTATTACCGGGGCAGGGTTATCTTTTCCTTCTCCGGTGTTGCCCTTGGTATCCTCTCTATCTGTATTATTATCACAACTATTGATGGAGCAAATAAAAAGGCGAGAGACATTTTTGAATCGCTGGGTCCTGACTCTATTATGGTTTTTGGTGGTGGAGAAAGACAAAGGGCAGCAAGAATCAGAGTCAATACCATTACAGTCCGCGATGCAGAGTCTATTGAGAAGATACAGGGCATTTATGATGTAGTAAAAATTTTTGGGGTACGAAACGTTATAATAAGATACAGGGAGAGAAACTGGCAAACCACGATAACAGGAGCTACTCCAAACTACATAGAATCCATGGCATGGAAATTCCAGGTTGGTTCTATATTCAGCGCTGATGATTATGCCAATGCAGAAGCTGTATGTGTCCTTGGAGCAAAGGTGTACGATGAACTTTTCAAAGGTGAAATGGCTATAGGTAAGGTCATACTCGTTGGTAGAATGCCTGCAAAGGTTATCGGTATCCTTGAAGAAAAGGGAGGAAGTTCTGGGGGACCACATGTTGATGATAGAATTGTTATGCCCCTGACAACCGTGACAAGTAGAATTGCTAATGAGAAACGATATCTGAGTTCGTTGAGGTTGAAAACGAACAGAGACCCTGATAAGACGGTTGAGGATATAAGGACAGTGCTAAGGAAGAATCATGGTCTTCAGGACACGATTGAAGATGACTTTACCATAAGGAGTTCAAAGGATATTATGGAGTTTGTAACCGTGATTTCCGGCTCCCTCTTTCTCTTTTTAGGAACAGCCTCAATAGTTGCCCTTGTTGTGAGCGGTTTTGTTCTTGCCAACCTCTTTTATCTGACCATACAGGAGAGAAGAAAGGATATTGGTATCAGGCGGGCGTATGGTGCATCAAGGAGAGGTATTTTACTCTCTTTCCTTTTTGAGTCCATCATCATAACGTGTCTTGGTGGTATGGCTGGCATTCTTTTGAGTCTCATACTCGGGGGTACTTTTGAGAGATTGTTCGAAATTCCGATGTTGTTTTCTTTCAAGGTTATTGTTTTTGCAATGATTTTTAGTTTAGTTACAGGGGGAGTTTCAGGTCTCAGGCCTGCTTTACAGGCAAGCAGAATTGAGCCCATAGAAGCAATTAGAGGATGATTTATTCACTCAAATTTTATTTCAAGATAGCCCTTCAAAATCTCCTGATTCATAAAGCACGAATGACCCTTGCCATTCTCGGTATTCTCTTTGCAGTTATGAGTCTTGTTGCTTTTGGTAATATCAGCAATGGCATGAAGAAAAAGATTGATGACGAGATCAATAGATTCGGAAAGAATCTTATTATTTTGAGAAGTGGTCTCGTTTTTGCTTCAAGAGGCGGAACAAAACAGTTCAGCGAATCGAAGAGCCTCAAGCTTGAAGATGCAAAGAAGATACGGGAATTGCTCCCGGGTATACAGGAGTCAGTGCCCTTTTTTGATATTACCTATCCAGCAAGATATCAGGAAAAGACTGTTACGGTGAGTATTGTAGGAACGAGCGATAGCATATTCAGAATACGTAATATAAACCTTTTGATGGGAAGATATTTCTCAAGAGATGAAGACCAGAAGACGGAAAAAAAGGCGGTCGTAGGATACAAAGTTTTTGATAATCTTTTTGAATTAGAGAATCCCCTTGGCAAATACATCCTTATCTATAGAGTTCCCACAGAGGTTATTGGCGTTATGGAAGAGAAGGGAACTGATTTTGCAGGACAGGATCAGGACCTCCAGGTTTACATACCGCTCAATACCTTAATGAGGCGCTACAGCAATGTAGATTATATAAAAGGTATTTACCTCCAGGCTTATGATGGGATACCTCTTTCTCAAATGAAGATAAGCTTGAGAAATTTTGTACGAACAATCCATAACCTCAAGGATGAACAGAAAGATGATTTTACAATATTTACCATGGAAGATGTTGTGAGGACCCAGGAAGAAGGAATTCGCCTTGTATCGATTCTTACTGTTATAGCTTCAACGGTATCCTTTTTAATTGGAGGGCTGGGTATATTTGCCATCATGCTGCTTTCTATTTCAGAAAGAAAGATGGAGATCGGGATACGAAGGGTCGTTGGTTCCAAAAAGAGGGATATTATTTTTCAGTTTCTTACAGAATCAGTTGTTGTTGCTTTAATAGGCGGCTTCTGTGGAATATGTATCGGTTTTATTATTACCATGATTGTGAATTTTATCGGTGGTTTCCCTCTTGTGGCATCAAGGAATGTGCCTTTTTCCCTTGTTGTAAGTATCCTTATAGGAATGATTGCCGGTATTTACCCTGCCTTTCAGGGAACGAAATACGAACCCATTGAAGTTCTCCAATAGAAGATTATCCCAGATTTTCCATTAGGATGAGTATCTGTGTCGGGCTANNAAAGACCAAGCTTCCTTGCCTCACGGCGGTTTGCTTGAGAAAACCCGACACTATGCTCTAATGACATATCTGGGATTAATGGATATAGGAGATGAGTGAATAGGATGATAAAGGGGTTATTTTTCTATCTGCTTCAGAGCTTTTTCTGCAAGTATTGTGACAATATCACCTGGAGGTCCATGCCTGAGGTCTTCATAGATCTTTTTTGCTTCTTCCTTCTTTTCTTTTATGTAAGAGATTTTTGCAAGATAAAGTTTTGCGATTCTTTGAATGTTGCCACGTTTTTGACGGGCACTCTGCGTGAGGAGTTCTTCGGCTCTATTCAGATTCTCCTCTTTCCCCGTAAGGGTATATTGTTCGAAATGCTCTATTCCCTGGAAAAGCATGGCCTGTGATTTTTCGTGTTGTTTTTTTTCGTAAATGGTATACCCATAGACACCGCTGCATATTACTATTACAATAAGTGCTCCGAGGATACAGAGCCTCATATTTTTGCGTATAAAGGTGAGTGCAATTTCAACGAATTTGAGAAGAATATCTGTTTTCTCTACTTCTTTTTTTATTTTCTTTTTTGCCATGGGTGCTATTTCACCATACAAGACGGCTAACTGTCAACAGGAATGAAGATGGGTATGTGTTTTTTTGACTCATTTCTTTTTGATATACTTGCGTGCTGCCTTTAAATATACCCTTACCCTTCTCATATTATGTTCATTCAGCAAACTGGATAAGGTCGTTTCATCAAGGGTAGCGAGATTCTCTATGGTAATGATACCCGCTTTCTGGAGCTTCATGAAATTTTCATATCCCAGCCCCTTTAAGTGGAGAAGGTTGATTAACGCCTGTTCATCGTGGTTGAGTCTTCTTATATCTATTCCATAGCTTGTTGTTATGCCCTGTTGCATAAATTGAGTGCGTTTTTCCTCGTTAATAAAGGAGAGTTTTTCTATTGAAGGGGCATAGGAAAAGACCGTATATCTGTCTATGAGAGGGAATGAGAATAGAGAAAAGCAGAGCGCTATAAAGGAGAGGGTCCAGTATATTTTTTTCTTCATTTCAACAGCGCGTATAAAGTTGACAAAAGTCATTACCTCAATTCCGAAGACCACAAAGCCTATATAACCCGGTAAGGGCATTTCAAAAATTTTGAGATCTTCGAAAAGGGGCACACTATATACCCATTTTGACAGGGACCATAAATTCCAGAATTCCCACAGCAGCCCGCACACAAGTCCAGATGCCATATAGCTGATGATGTTTTCCATATGTCCTTTCTCAAGGTCTTTCATGAAAGATCCATACCCCTTCCTGTAATTATATCCATCAAGGATCAATGCAAAGAAGATCCAGGTAAGAGGAAAGGCATAGAGAGGATAGATGAGAGTAACAATAAGGACGAATATGCCTGATAAAGTAGAAAAGATGGAATAGTGTGGAATGGTGAAGGATTTTATTCTAATAGGGCTGATGAAAGAGGCAATATATTCCTGTGTTACATATATTGCAGGTACAACGGTTCCATAAGCAAGAAGGTACCCGCCATATCGTAAACATGTTTCTTGAGGGAGAGTTATATAGAACCAGTTTTCCAACCTCACATTGACTATCTCGAAGATACACCAGAAACCACATGAGATTACAATTAAAGATGGCAGTTTTTTATTGAGAACAAGATAGGTGTTCTTTTTATATGCCCACAGGGCATCGAGAAAGATAATATATGACCACCAGGCAGTATTATAGAAAAAATACTGGAAGGGATCGAGCCTCTTCCATAGTGCATAATAACCGGCAAGATGTAACCCTATAGAACATGGAATAAGGATAGCAGTTGTGAGTATATGTCTCTTCAACTTTTGCTTATGATTGATCACAGATTAAGAGTTATTCGAATTTTTCTCAGGAGTAGTACCTGTTCCTTCAGAATGTTCTTGAGAGGACTTCTTCACCCTTACGGCACCAATATATGTTCTTGAATAGAAATCAGAAGACAGGGTATCAATCTTAACACCTACCCTGCCACGACCTGAAGCTGAATGAATAAAATTATCATCACCAATATAAATGCCTACATGGGTAGGGTATTTTGCATACCTTCTTGTTTTGAAAAAGACAAGGTCTCCTATAGTAAGTTCATTTTTTGAGACCTGAACGCCAACCGTGAATTGTTCTCTTGCACTGCGAGGAAGATCTACATTAAATATTTCATAAATCTTTTTGACATAGGCTGAACAGTCAAGCCCCCGCACTGAATTACCCCCGTACTTGTATGGAGCACCCATGAAACTCTTTGCTACCTTCACCAGCATATATTTTTCGTCATTATCCTTCCATGGGGGCAAGGGCTGTGCAGGAAGGGTGATGTACTCTTCTTCGCTTTCCTCAATCTTTGGAATGAGAAGGGTTTTACCAGGTCTTACCCTTTTACTCTTGAGATTATTTGCTTCTACAATAGCATCTTTATCAATATTGAATTTTTGGGCAATTTTACTGAGTGTATCGCCTTTTCTCACCCTGTATTCTATGAATTCATCATTGTTATTCTCAAGAACTCCCTCATCTCGTATCTCAGCTGACCTTGTAGTGGATGTAGATTCTTTAATAACGAGTATCTGCCCGATTTTCAGTTTATTTGTGGTAAAGTTATTTAAACTTTTTATGGTATCGACAGATACATGGAACCTTTTTGATATTTTATAGAGAGTGTCTCCGTCCTTTACGCTATAAGTGATTTGAGAGGAGAAAGCAGGATTTGATATTGTGAAGACAAAAAGAAAGCATAGAAACGAAACGATGATATTATATCTCATAAATATCATTAACCTTATCAAAATTGTTAAATTTATGTCAAGTATAATATGAAAAATTATCGTTAAAGGAAGCTAAGTTTTAAAATTGGCTATAAAAATACAAATTATAGTGTCCACTTTTAAACTTTAAATGACATCTTAGAACAAAATCCTTGATTAATTCCCATATTATGAAGTAATTTTTCAAGGCAACGGGTTGTAAATAGACTATCCACATATTCACTGGCGAGTGCTCACTTTGCAGAGCAAGGAGGCATGATGTTATTTTCAAAGATGTTTATTCCTACCATGAAGGAAGACCCGAAAGAGGCTGAAGTAATAAGCCACAGGCTTATGCTGCGTGCCGGATTTATAAGAAGATTGGCACCGGGCATTTATACATGGCTACCCCTTGGTTTAAAGTCAGTGCAGAAGGTGGAGCGAATAATCAGGGAAGAGATGAATAAAAAGGGAGCCCAGGAGATACTCATGCCTTTTGTTCAGCCCAAGGAGTTATGGGTGGAAAGTAGAAGATGGGATAAGTACGGAAAGGAGCTTCTAAGATTTACAGACAGAAATAAAAGAGAGTTATGCATAGGTCCAACCCATGAAGAGGTGGTAACCGACCTTGTAAGAAAGGAGGTAAGGTCTTATAAGGATTTGCCCTTAACACTTTATCAGATTCAGACAAAATTTAGAGACGAAATCCGGCCAAGATTCGGAGTAATGAGGGCAAGAGAGTTTTCAATGAAAGATGCATATAGCTTTGATGTGGATGAAAAAGGGGCCGAGAAAAGCTACATGGATATGTATGATGCCTATGGGAAGATTTTCGATAGATGTGGATTTAAGTTTATGGTTGTAGAGGCAGATACAGGACAGATTGGAGGCAGTTTTTCCCATGAGTTTATGGTTCTTGCTGATACTGGAGAGGATATTATAATTTCATGTGAGTCATGTGGATATGCTGCCAACCTTGAAAGGGCGGAGGTGGGATTTGCCAGTAAGCCTGTTCAGAGAAAGAAGGGAGAATTCAATAAGGTTGAGACACCAGGACAGACAAAGGTTGGTGAAGTAGCATCTTTTTTGGGTGTAAGCCCTGATAAACTACTTAAAACGATAATATATAATACTGATAAGGGTGTCATAGGTGTTCTTATAAAAGGGGATAGGGAAATTAATGAAACAAAATTGAAGAACCTTCTATGCCTTGATTACCTTGAGCTTGCAGACGAAGGGACCATAGAAAGAGTAACAGGTAGCCCCCCTGGTTTCTCAGGACCCATAGGGTTATCCATACCGCTCTATGCTGATAGGGATGTTGAATTAATGGAGGATTTTGTTGTTGGTGGAAATGAGAAGGATATACACATAACAGGTGTGAATAAAGATGATTTCAATGTATCTGGATTTTACGACCTGAAGATAGCCCGCAATGGTGATAAATGTCCTAATTGTAGCGGTACGCTCAGCTCCACGAGGGGAATAGAGGTGGGGCATATTTTCAAGCTTGGTTTGAAATACAGTGAAGCCATGCATGCTGTATTTCTTGATAGTGATGGAAAAGAGAGATTCATGGTAATGGGTTGTTACGGCATTGGCGTAACACGTATTGTTGCCGCCGCAATTGAACAGGGTCATGATGAGAATGGTATGATATTGCCCCTTGCTATATCCCCATTTGAAGTAGATGTATTACCTGTCAATAGTTCCCACAGGGAGAGCATGGAATTTGGTGAACAACTCTATAAAGAATTGTTAGAAAAAGGTGTTGATGCTATTTTTGATGACAGGGATGAGAGGCCTGGAGTGAAGTTCAAGGATTGTGACCTGATCGGGATTCCTATCAGGGTTACCATAGGTGAAAAGAATTTAAAGGAAGGATACATCGAAATAAAACTGAGACATGAGAAAACTTCACAAAGAATGAAGAAAGGAGAGGCAATTGAAAGAGTCATTGAATGCGTTAAAAGAACTACTCATCAGTGATCTTACACCCAGAACGGAAATAGACCGACGGATAGCAGAACTCAAACAGAAGATGGCATCTCATCATGTGTCATTTTCTATAATTTTACAGAATGTTGATTTATTGTATTTTACAGGCACCGCTCAGAAAGGTGTACTGATTGTTCCTCTCAATTCAGACCCTCTGTTTTTTGTTGAGAAGAGCCTCGATAGAGCTGCTCTTGAATCCCCCCTCGAAATAATTCCTGTAAAGGGAGACAGGGATATCAAAAACATCCTGGTTGAAAAACACATTTTAAAGGGTAAGGGAGGAATGGAGTTCGATGTAATACCTGTCATTGTCTACGAAAGATGGAAGTCTTTACTGGGAGCAGACGATATGGTCGATATTTCGAGACTTATAAAGGAAATAAGACTGGTAAAAAGTGAATTCGAGATAGAGCAGATTAAAAGGTCAGGAAAAATCATTTCAAAAGTTTTTGAAAAGGCAAAAGAAGCAATAAGGGAAGATATGAGGGAGGTTGATATTGCTGCCATTATAGAATCAGAAGGGAGAATACAGGGACATCAGGGCTTTTTGCGCATGAGAGGATTGAATCAGGAGATGATGAATGCTTATATAACCCACGGATATTCAGCTACCATTCATTCTGCAGGTGATGTCCCTATTTCTGGAGTAGGTGTAACCCATGCAATTCCACAGGGGCCATCAGTAAACAGGGTCAAGAGGGGTATCCCGTTAGTTATAGATTATGGTGGTGGATACAATGGTTATATAACAGACGAGACGAGAACCTTTGTTGTTGGGAAATTACAGGATATGTTTAAAAAGGCATTTGATGTTACCCGTGAGATTGTTGAAGATGCAACAGAATATGGATGCGAAGGGAAAAATGGGACTGATCTGTATAACAGGGCATTCGAGCTTGTCAAGAGAGCAAAGCTTGAAGACTTTTTCATGGGTTATGGGGAAGGAAAGGTCAGTTTTATAGGACATGGTCTCGGGCTTGAGATAAATGAGTTACCTGTAATAACGCCAAGACACAGTATAACCCTCAGGGAGGGGATGGTGTTTGCATACGAGCCAAAATTTATATTTCCAGGAAAGGGCGCTGTGGGAATCGAGGTTGATTACATTGTACGCAAAGATAGTCTTGAACGGGTGACAGATACATCAATTGATGTGGTATGTGTATAATATAAAATCACAGGACAAAATTAGGTCTACTTTTCAGGATCTTTTGAATTTCTCATTTAGAAGTCTTTTAAATCGTGGGGTGTAAATAATATCGAAAGTCTCTTCTTTATCCGGAAAGAGTTTTAATGCCTGTTTTTTTACTCCTTCGAGAATAGCGAGAGCCTCATCGTGGCTGATATTATGTACTCTTATATATTCGAGAGCAAAATCGACAATAAATCTTAATTTCCTTAACTTCCTTTCTTCTTCTAATAATTCATCTTCCATAATAAAAGTCCATTTTCAACATTTTGCATGGGATTTTTTTGCGAAAGAATCTCTTAGCTCTACAAATATCCACAGGCAAACGCCACACGTAATTGATATGTCTGCTACATTGAAGGCTGGCCAGTGGTAACTTCTGTAGTATATGTCGATAAAGTCTATAACAAAACCAGAAAAGATTCTATCATAGAGATTACCGAGTGCCCCTGATAGTATACATAAAAGGGCAATTGATTTTGACAGGGAAAGCCTGTAAAAAAGTGCAATGTAAAACAGAACAGCCACAATCAGCACAGGCAGGATTGTAAATATATAGTTCCCAAACTTATTCTGCGAGAGAAGACCAAAAGCCCCACCATAATTTTTCGTATGTACTATCGATAGAAAGGGCGTGATATTTATACTCTCAAGAAACTTAAGATTTTTGACGATGAGAATCTTTGTCCATCTGTCCAGTGAGAAGATGAAAGGTATTATCAGGAAGATAAAATGTCTGCGCATCGTTTACAAACGTTCGGGAACGGTGGCGATTCAACTATATCTGTTGCATATTGCCAGCACCGTTCGCATTTTTTTCCTTCAGCCTTCATGACTATGACTTCCACCTTGTTGCTCTTCTGAATCTCACACTGAGAAACAATGAAGATGTCCTTACATTCGTTATTTAGTTTTTTTAGAATCATATACTCCTGTTCCGTAACTTTAATGATAACCTTTGCATCGAGGGAATGGCCGAGTTCCTTTGAAGCGCGTTTTGCCTCGATATATTTATTGACGATTTCCCTGAGATTCCATATTTTTTCCCATTCTTCTTCAAGGGCAGGATCAATCAATTCCTTTTTGGGACGGGGAAAAGATGTCAGTAATACACTCTCCTCTATGGTGGATTTCTTTATATAGGACCACATCTCTTCTGCTGTGGTAGATAGTATCGGAGCAATGAGTTTAAGAAGCGAAAGGAGCACTTCATGTATGACTGTCTGGGATGCCCTTCTTTTCGGTGAATCTTTCTTTTCCACATAAATTCTGTCCTTGATAATGTCAAGGTAAAGGGCGCTCAAATCAACAGTACAGAAGTTCTGGATACTGTGGTATATGGTGTGAAAGGAATAACTTTTGTATGCCTCTGTTACCCTTTCAATGAGCCTCTGTAATTTAGAAAGAAGCCATCTATCGAGATAGGACATACTGTTATAGGGGAGAGAATCCTTTTCAGGATCAAAGTCGTCATGAATATTTGCATGGAGAAACCTCAAGGTATTCCTTATTCTTCTATAGGTTTCCACCAGTCTGTTGATTATATCCTTTGAGATTTTAATATCATCACGATAATCTTCATAGGTTACCCACAATCGCAAAAGTTCTGCACCGTATGTATTGATAATCTCTTCAGGGGCAATAATGTTGCCAAGGGATTTCGACATTTTCCTGCCAGCACCATCAACAACAAAACCATGGGTGAGTACGGACATATAAGGGGCCTGATTTTCATTACCCACCGCTGTGAGGAGCGAGCTATGAAACCATCCGCGATGCTGGTCACTGCCTTCGAGATACATATCAACAGGAAACTTTAATGCCTTTCTCTTCTTGCACACCGCCGCCCAGCTTACACCTGAATCGAACCAGACATCGAGGATATCTTCTTCCTTTACAAATCTATCGTGATTACAATGGGGGCATCTTGTTCCATTTGGAAGGAAATAGGAGGGGTCTTTTTCAAACCATATGTCAGCCCCGAATTGCCTTACAGCCTCAATGACCTTTTTAAATGTTTCAGTACTCCAGTACGGTTCTCTACATTTTTCACAGTAGAATATGGTTATAGGGATTCCCCATGTTCTCTGCCTTGAGATACACCAGTCAGGTCTCACAAGGAGCATATTATAAATTCTGTCCCTGCCCCATGAGGGAATCCATTCCACCCTATCTATCTCACGAAGCGCTTTCTGGCGTAAGCCCTTCCTATCAAGGGATATGAACCATTGTTCCGCTGCCCTGAAGATTACTGGTTTTTTGCACCGCCAGCAATGGGGGTAGGAGTGTTCGATTTCTTCAGCATGAAGAAGAAGTCCCAGTTCTTTCAATTTTGCTATGATATGAAGATTGCTCTCAAAAACGTTCATACCTTTAAAAAATTCTATTTCCGCTGTAAAGATACCTTTTTCATTGACCGGAGAGTATACATCGAGTCCATACTCAAGACCTGTTTCGTAGTCTTCTTCACCATGCCCCGGCGCTATATGAACAGCCCCTGTCCCTGTATCACGGACAACATAGTCTGCGAATACAATGACAGACTCTCTGTTTATGAAAGGATGGGTAAAAGTTAGACCCTTTAGTTTTTCGGGAGATATTTCTTCAATAATTTTATATTCTGCAATATCTGCTTTTTTTACAATATCCTCGACAAGGTCCTTTACCGCAATGTAGATTGCATCATGTGTTTCGAAAGAAACATACGTAAACTCAGGGTTGATGGCAATTGCCAGATTGGCAGGTAATGTCCATGGTGTTGTAGTCCATATGAGCATGAAAATAGGTTTTTGTGGATAATTATCAAAGAGCCCCACCCTCTTTCTGGTGTATGGAAACTTTACGTATATAGAGCTGGACCTTTTTATCTCGTATTCTATCTCTGCTTCAGCAAGGGCTGTGAGGCAGTTGATGCACCAGAGCACAGGTTTTTTCTTTCTATAGACTTCACCCCTTTCAAAAAATTTTTGAATCTCCTCAATGATTGTTGCCTGGTAATCGTGGTCCATGGTTATATATGGATTTTCCCAGTCCCCGATACAGCCGAGCCTTTTAAATTCTTTTCTCTGTATATCAATGAACCTCTCAGCATATGCCCTGCATTTATGTCGGGTCTCCAGTTTTGTGAGAACGATTTTTTTATCCTTCAACTCTTTTTCTATCTGATGTTCTATAGGAAGACCATGGCAATCCCATCCAGGAACAAAGTCAGCCTTAAAACCCGACATGAATTTTGATTTAACGATTATATCCTTCAGTATTTTATTAAGGGCTGTCCCGAGGTGTATATTCCCATTTGCATATGGAGGGCCGTCATGGAGAATAAATGTTGGACATCCATTATGGATTTCAAGAAGTTTATTGTATAGCTTGATATTTTCCCAGAATAGAGAAATCTCTTTTTCTTTTACAGAGAGATTTCCTTTCATGGGAAATGGCGTCTTTGGCAGATTGAGCGTATGTTTGAAATCCATAAATAATCCTTAAAAAATTTATCTAAATTAGCATAAAGAGTCTGTGTATGCAAGGAGAATGAATGTTCAGAAGAAATGTTGAGGTTCTTTCATTGTGAAGATATGATTACGTTTTCTGTAATGAAGTTAATAATATCATCTTCTTTTCCATTGAAAAAGTGGGATGTGGGTATGATTTTTAGATATTTTTCTTTTATGGATATGCTTTTATAGAATTCAAGAAGGCTTTTTACCGGCCCGATATCATCGTACATGCCGCCAATAAGGTATATTGTTTTGCTAAAACTTTTTATTTCATGGGCATCATAAAAGGCAAAGGGATAGGCAACCAGGAATAATCCATCAATACTTTTATCCAGCATGGCTGCCTTGCTCGCTATCCATGCGCCAAAGGAATAACCTGTGAGCAGAATAAATGCGTTTTTGTCGATTTTTTCTCTTAAAAACTTCAGTGCAGCAAGGAGATCATGTACTTCGCCTTTCCCTTCGTCATATACGCCTTCGCTTTTTCCAACACCTCTGAAGTTAAACTTCAATGTGGTGAACCCTTTTGCAGAAAAACCCTGTTCAAGGGCATCCACAACATTATTGAACATACTGCCACCATAGAGAGAATGAGGGTGACATATAACGACACCAGCGTTTCTATTATTCTCATGAAGAATCCCTTCAAGGGGATAGTCTGATTGTATGGTAACCCTTTGTATTGACATAGTATATTTATTCTGGTATTTTCTCACAAAAATTCAAAAAAGAAAAGCTGTTATGGGATTATTCAGTAAGAAAGATAAAGAAAAGAAGCCCTATCGCGAGATTGATATCAAGAAAGAAATCAGAAGGGCAGAAAAGGAGGAGTCTCTCTGGATCAAATGCAGCTTTTGTCAGGAACTCCTCTATAGAAAAGAAATAGAAAGAAACCTTAATGTCTGTCTTAAGTGTTTCTATCATTTTCCGATCAGCGTTGAAAACAGAATTGCCCTTACCTTTGATAAGGATAGCTTTGTTGAACTTTATCAGAATGTTGAGCCTGTTGATTTTTTGAAATTTAAAGATACAAAATATTATAAAGTGAGATTATCAGAAACAAAAGAAGCAACAAAGAGAAATGAAGCTGTAGTCTGTGGAAGAGGGAAAATTGACGACATTGATGTGCTTGCCGCCTTATTCGATTTTTCCTTTATGGGAGGAAGTCTTGGTTCAGTGGTGGGAGAAAAGATTACAAGGATTCTTGAAGAGGGTGCAAGTAAACTGATGCCCGTTATAGTTTTTTGCGCATCAGGCGGTGCAAGGATGCAGGAAGGGATTATGTCTCTTATGCAGATGTCCAAGGTTTCAGGTGCGATATATAGACTGAAATCAATGAGAGTTCCTTATGTAACCGTTCTCACCGATCCTACGCTGGGAGGCGTTACAGCGAGTATAGGTATGTTAGGTGATGTCATTATTTCAGAACCGAAAGCAATGATCGGTTTTGCAGGCCCCAGGGTGATAAAAGAAACAATTAAAGAGGAATTGCCGCAGGGTTTCCAGAGGGCAGAGTATTTATTAGAACATGGAATGATTGATATGATTGTACATAGAAGAGAATTAAAACAAAAACTGTCAACGCTCCTCTCATTAATCACATGAAATCCTATGACGATGTATTGCAATACCTGTACAACCTTGAAAAAACAGGCATTATTTTCGGACTTGATAATATACGATGGATTCTCGATACTATTGGTAATCCTCATGCCAGGCTAAAAACGATTCACATAGGCGGTACGAACGGCAAAGGTTCTGTGGCAACTATATTATCTTATATTATAAAAGATGCAGGATATAAAGTCGGAAAATACACATCACCCCACCTTGTTTCTTTTACCGAGCGCATTGCCATTAATGAGCAGGAGATTGGTGAAGATGATGTTATAAGACTCGCAAACCACATAAGACGGAGCATTGAGAGTGTGCAGGAAAGGCATTCTTTTACGTTTTTCGATTTCACAACATCCCTTGCCTTTGAGTATTTCAATAAAAATAACGTAGATGTGGCTATTATAGAAGTTGGTCTTGGAGGCCGTCTTGATTCTACCAATGTAATTGAGCCATTGGTAACCGTTATCACTAACGTGAACTATGACCATACGGATTATCTTGGTAAAAGCCTCGAAGATATAGCAAAAGAAAAATCAGGGATAATAAAGAAAGGTGTGCCTGTGGTTACCGGTGCTGATGGAAGCATAGTACATATAATTGAGGCTACAGCAAAGGAATTGGGCAGCCCTGTGTATATGTTTGGCAGTGATTTTTTCTATAAAAAGATAGGAGAGAATAAAATGTCTTACAGAGGGCTCAACAAAACATTTCCACAGGTGGACATTAAACTTAAAGGAGACCATCAATTTGTGAATGTATCAATTGCTCTCTGTGTTGTAGAAATCTTATTATCATCAGGTTTTTCCATTAATGAGGCTTCGGTATTCAAGGCTCTGTCAGAGGTGACCCTTAAGGGCAGGTTAGAATTCATAAAAGATAAACCCCTTATTCTTCTTGACTGTGCACATAATCCATCTGGAATTTATTCTCTGTACGAATATTTGAAAACCTATCATAAAGATAGACGAATTATTGTAATATTTGGAGTTATGAAGGATAAGGATTATCATTCGATGCTTGATACTATTAAAGCCTGTGCCAATACTGTGATTCTAACGAGACCACAAATCGACCGCGCTCTTCTTCCAGACTCAATGAAACATGTAATACCCGATGCAGTTCTAACAGATAATGTAAAAAGCGCGCTTCTTGAAGCAAAAAAACATGCATATGGCGATGACATGATTGTCATAACAGGTTCTTTCTATACAGCAGGAGAGGCAAAAGAGCTTATCAATGAAATATTTTAATATATTTATATTCTGTTGTATTGTTCTGATCTCCCCTCTTTATTTATGGGGGAAGCAGATTGAGTTCAAACCGGCTTTGAAAAATCCTGTCCATATTTCCGCTCTTACAGTTGAATACAATAGAGAGGAAAATATCTATACAGCCCATGGTATGGTGGATCTAAGAGAGGACACGAGAACATTGAAGGCTGATTATATGCAATACAACGAAAATACCAATGAATTGATTGCCCAGGGCAATGTGGTTTTTGAGGACAGAGGTGACAAAATAGAATGCGACAGACTTGAGCTCAATTTGTTCACAAAAAGAGGCAAAATTGAAAAAGGGAAGATTTTTCTTAAAGAAAGTAATTTCCGTATAGCTGGCGATGAGATTAATAAAGTTGGCGAATTTACCTATACTGTAAAAAATGGTGTTTTCACAACCTGTGAATGGGAAAATCCTGCCTGGAAGTTTACTGCAAGCGATATGGATATAACTGTCGAGGGATATGGGAAGACGAAGGGTGCAAAGTTTCATATTTTAGACAAACCAGTCTTTTATTTACCGTGGGCCATGTTTCCGGTTAAAACAGAAAGGCAATCCGGTTTTCTTATGCCTGAAATTGCCCTTCATTCAAGGGATGGTGTAGAGATAAAGAACTCTTACTTTCATGTTATTTCAAAGGATAAAGATGCCACGTTTTATCTTGATTACATTGAAGAAAGAGGTTTCAAACCAGGTGCAGAATTTAGATATGCCCTGAGAGAGGACTTGAAGGGTACATGGTATGGTTCCATTATTACCGATAAAGAATACGATAATACGCGTTACCAGTTAAAAGGAACTCACGAGCAAATGTTCAAGAAAGACTTTCAGTTGAAGATGGATGTTAACTATGTTTTTGATTATAAGTATATTGAAGATTTTGGAGAGACAGTAAATGAGAGGAGTGAAGATTTATTACGTTCCACAGCATATGTGGAGAAACCCTTCAAGAAATCACTTCTCACGTCTGAGGTCTCATATTTTAAAAGTCTTCTTACAAGGAATAATGATATGACCTTCAAGCATCTTCCATACATAACTTATTTTACGGAGTACATCCCACTTTTTAAGGAGAGGATGTTTGGAGATATGTATTCAGAATTTGTAACCTTTTATCGGGAAAAGGGAAGTACATATTCACGACTTGGTTTTGAACCGAAGATAAAATTTCCCTTTTCATTCAATGGCATTAACCTTCTTGTCAATAGTGTCTTTTATGAAACAGCATACTTTATAAATCGTTCTGATACAGAAGACAAAGGAACAAAACAGCGCCAGACAATGAAAATAGAAGGTGACGCGAATATGCAATTCTTGAAAAATTATTATACAGGTTTTTTTGATATTGGTGAGATGCAGAGTCTCATTAAACCCCGGTTAAGATACACTTTTATACCAAATACCTCTTTTAAAGATATTCCTTACATTAATCCCTATGATAGAATATATAAAACAAATGCCATTACATATTCATTAAACCATTATTTGAATGCTCTTACAGAAGAAGGATACAGAGAAATCTCCCTGTTTGAGATTGAACAGACTTATAGTTTATCTGGTAATTTAAACCCCTCAGACATGTATTCAGGTTATGGTGACAGATTCTCAGATATAAAAGCACGACTTACCTTATATCCAAAAGAAAATTTTACTTTTATAAATGAAAGTACAATAAGTACCTCTGATGGTGTAACGGGCCTAAAAAATTCTTTAAGCTACGAAAAACCTGATCTTTACAATATTTATATAACTCATGATTATACTAAACGATTGATAAATGAGATGTATGTTGATTTAGGCAGGACCTTTGGATATATAGATGGTAGATGCCGGGTAAGGTATTCTTTTAAAGATGGCATGTGGCTTGATACCTCTTACGAGCTTAAATATCATCCCAAATGCTGGGCTATTACACTTACTCTAACACAGACAAAAAGGCCAAATGATACAAGTCTGAAATTTGCTTTTGACCTTGCAGGACTTGCTACAAAATAGGAGGTTCAAATGAAAGGTGTGGTGCTTGCCGGTGGCCTTGGAACAAGGCTTCATCCTCTCACGAAGATTACAAATAAACACCTTTTGCCTGTTTACAATAAGCCGATGATATTCTATCCCATAGAAACCCTTATTAAAGCAGGTATTACTGATATTATGATAGTAACAGGAGGAAACTATGCTGGTGATTTTTTGAGACTGATGGGGAATGGGAAAGAATTTGGTTTAAAACATATCAACTATACCTATCAGGAAGGTGAAGGAGGTATAGCTGATGCGCTTTCGCTTGCTGAATATTTTGCCGATGGTGAACCCATCTGTGTTATTCTCGGAGATAATCTTATAGAAAAGAATATTGTGAGAGCTGTGGAAAAATATAGAAAACAGAAGGATGGCGCAAAGATTATTCTCAAAGAAGTCCCCGACCCGGAGAGATTCGGAGTAGCCGAGATAAAGAAAGGGAAGCTCCTGAGGATAGTCGAGAAGCCCGTGAAACCAGAGAGTAATCTTGCGGTAATTGGTATATATATGTATGACAGTAGTGTCTTTGATATTATAAAGACTCTCAAGCCATCTGATAGAGGAGAACTTGAAATTACTGACGTGAACAATGCTTACATAAGAAAGGGTAAAATGACATGGGAGACCCTTCAGGGCTGGTGGACAGATGCGGGGACCTTTGAATCACTTCTCAGGGCTAATGTATTGGTTTCTCAGACAGGTGCAAATAATATGGATTAGGGGGGGCATATGATACATGATGTGGTGATAAAAAATTTAAAAGTTATTCCCGACGAGAGAGGGAGATTAATGGAAATTTTGAGAAACGATGAAAGCCTTTTTAAAAAATTCGGACAGGTATATATGACAACAACCTATCCGGATGTGGTGAAGGCATGGCATTACCACAAAATACAGGATGATTTTATAACCTGTGTTCACGGTATGTTAAAGCTTGTACTTTATGATGACCGTGATGCATCACCAACACGGGGTGAGGTAAATGAATTCTTTATCGGCGTACACAACCCCGTACTTGTGAAAGTCCCGCGAATGGTTTACCATGGATGGAAATGTATAAGTAAAGAAGAGGCTATTGTTATCAATGTCCCCACAGAAGCATACAATAGAGAAAATCCTGATGAGTACCGTATAGATCCTCATAACAATAATATACCGTACAGCTGGGAGAGAAAGGATGGGTAGTACACATTTACTTGTGACAGGTGGTTGTGGTTTCATTGCAAGTAACTTTATACGCTATATGCTTTCACGGTATCACTACCATATTATTAATATAGACAAACTTACATATGCAGGTAATCCTGAAAACCTGAAAGAAATAGAAGGGGATAAGAGATATACCTTCATAAAAGGTGATATTGCCAGTGAGGCAGACCTTGAGAAAGCCTTTGAGCAAGAGATTGATATGGTCATAAATTTTGCAGCTGAATCCCATGTGGACAGGAGTATTATGGCTCCTGATACCTTTATAAGGACAAATATTTATGGAACCTTTGCCCTTCTTGAGATGTCGAGAAAGAGAAATGTAAAAAGATATATACAGGTATCAACGGACGAAGTTTATGGCTCCCTTGGAAAAGAAGGCAAATTTAAAGAAGACACACCTCTGAGCCCGAATAGTCCCTATTCAGCATCAAAAGCATCTGCTGATATGCTGGTTATGGCATATTATAGAACATACCACATGCCGGTAATAATAACCCGCTGTTCAAACAATTATGGTCCCTTTCAGTTTCCAGAAAAGTTGATACCCCTGATGGTCACGAATGCCCTTGTCAATGAGGAATTACCGGTATACGGTGATGGTATGAATATTCGTGATTGGATCCACGTGCTTGACCATTGTGAAGCCCTTGACCTTGTGCTCCATAAGGGGAGGGTGGGTGAGGTATATAATGTGGGCGGTGAGAATGAAAGGACAAATATTGAAATTGTGAAATTAATATTATCGATACTGGGAAAATCTGAAGGTCTTATAAAGTTTATTACTGATAGGCCGGGTCACG
Source organism: Deltaproteobacteria bacterium UBA4796 (assembly GCA_002402795.1). Classification (GTDB taxonomy): domain Bacteria; phylum Desulfobacterota; class Syntrophorhabdia; order Syntrophorhabdales; family Syntrophorhabdaceae; genus UBA8905. The sequence goes on along the minus strand of DHGO01000178.1, from coordinate 9,326 downwards.
ATAGAAGGTATGCAATTGATTCTGCGAAGATTAAGAATGAACTTGGTTTCAAACCTAAGACCGATTTTACAGAAGGCATTAAGGAAACCATAGAATGGTACATAAAAAATGTGGAGTGGTGGAAAAGAATTAAAACAGGTGAATATCTTAAATATTATGAAGCCCAATACAGGAACAGGTGAGAGGATATTTAAAGGGTGAAGCTTCTTGTTACAGGAAGTCATGGTCTATTAGGAACAAATATCATACCTGTTCTGAAGAGATACTTTGATGTAATATCTCTGGATATTGAAGAGTGGGACATCACTGACGAGAAATCAGGTCAAAAAATATTACAGCATTTCAAGCCTCACACAGTAATCAATCTTGCAGCATTCACAGATGTTGATGGTTGCGAGGATAATCAGGAACGTGCAACCAGAATAAATAGCGAAGGACCCGGCATTGTTGCAGGGTTGTGTAGAAAATATGCTATATCAATGGTTCATTTCAGCACCGATTATATTTTCGATGGCAATACTCCATTCCCCTATAAAGAGGATGACAGGCCCAATCCTTTATCTGTGTACGGCATGACCAAGCTTCAGGGAGAGAGAAACGTCCTTGAGAAACATCCTTCACCACTGATTATACGCACTCAATGGCTTTATGGAGATGGAGGTGAGCATTTTATATCAAAGCTGATAAGGGTTGCAAAGGAAAAAGGAATTGTCGAGGTTGTTAATGACCAGATAGGTTCGCCAACATATGCAAAGGATTTAGCAGAACCTCTTTTAATTCTTATAAAGAAGAATAAATCAGGTATCTACCACATTACAAACACAGGTTCATGCTCGTGGTTTGAATTTGCACAGCGCGTCTTTGATTATCTCCATATGAATATCCCTGTAAGACCAATCTCATCTGATAGATTGAACAGAAAGGCAAAACGACCACGCTATTCTGTTTTTGATTGTAGCAAGGTACAGCAGGACACGAATGTTACGTTAAGGTTATGGCAGGAAGCCTTGAAGGAATATTGTAATGGGCTACTATGAAAATCATATTTTTTTCTGATACCCACCTTACAAGAGATAATGCGGATCGTAAACAGTATGTAAGGAGATTCATTCAAGATGTATGTGAAACGGTCGATACCATTGTTATTCTTGGAGATCTCTTTGAGTTCTATCATGGATACAATGGATACATATATCCGTGGTTTGAGGATATCATAAATGATTTGAAGGCATTAACGAATAAAGGTAAGTCAGTCTTTTTTCTGGAGGGGAATCACGAGTACCACATGGGAGAATTTTTTGAATCATATACAGGAGTAAAAACTGCACGGAATTTTTCTATCAATATAGATGGAAAGAAAACGTTTATCTCTCACGGTGACGAAATCTTTAGAAATTATCTTGTTCGATGGCTCAGATCCCCTTTTATGAACAGGCTCATGGATTATTGTAGCCCGGTGCTTTTATGGAACCTTGCTATGTTTGGAAGCCTATTCTTATCTGACAGAGAAAAACATTATAATGAGAAAGTAAAGAATAGATTTCGTGAGTTTGCATTAAAAAAAATTGGCGAAGGCTACGATACTGTTATCTTAGGCCACTCACACATGGCTGATATGATTGAGTATGAGAGCGATAAGGGAAAGAAACTTTATGTGAATACCGGAGATTTCATACAGTACGCAAGTTATCTTGAATATACAAGTGAAGCCGGGTTCGTCATTAAATATTATAAGAAGAAAGTAGAGTAATTTAGAGGAGGTATTCATGAGATCTGACAGGATGAAGAAAGGCATTGAGAAGGCACCTCACAGGAGCCTTTTCCAGGCAATGGGCTATTTAAGAGATGAGGTTGAAAGACCTATTATTAGTATAGCAAATTCAGCAAATGAAGTCATACCGGGTCATATCCACCTGCATAAAATTTCTCAGGCTGTCAAAGATGGAATTAGACTTGCCGGTGGTACTCCGATGGAATTTTTTACGATAGGGGTATGTGATGGTATTGCAATGAACCATGAGGGTATGAAGTATTCCTTGGGTTCACGGGAACTTATCTGTGATTCAGTTGAGGTTATGGCAAAGGCATACCCTTTTGATGGCCTCGTGCTGATTGCGAATTGTGACAAGATTATACCCGGTATGTTGATGGCAATGATGAGGCTGAATATACCTGCCATAATGGTGAGTGGTGGCCCCATGCTTGCAGGGAGATTCAATGAAAGAGAGGTTGACCTGATTTCTGTATTTGAAGGCGTAGGGAAAGTAGCAGCAGGGCTTATGAGTTCAGGTGAGCTAACCTCGCTTGAAAGCTGTGCATGTCCCGGGCCTGGTTCATGTGCAGGTATGTTTACTGCAAATTCTATGAATTGCCTTTCTGAAGCATTAGGTGTAGCTCTACCCGGGAATGGCACGATACCGGCTGTTCATGCGGCAAGGACAAGGCTTGCAAAGATGGCAGGAATGAAGATAGTTGAACTTATTAAAAAAGACTTGAAACCCCATGATATTGTGACTGCTGACTCATTCATTAATGCCATAACTGTGGATATGGCTTTTGGTGGTTCTTCTAACACAGCCCTGCATCTTCCTGCTATTGCCCATGAACGGGGGTTAGAATTACCGCTAAAGGCTTTTGACGAAATTTCTGAGATGGTGCCACATATATGTAACATGAGTCCTGCAGGACCCCATCATCTTGAAGATTTATATTATGCAGGCGGTGTGTACGCTATAATGAAAGAACTTTCTAAAAAGGGTTTAATCAATAAAAATTGTATGACTGTCGAAGGGAAAAAGATAGGGCAAATGCTGAAAAGCTTTGAAGTGATGAATCGAGATGTCGTAAGACCTGTTGAAAAGCCCTACCACGAAAAAGGAGGACTTGCTGTTCTCAGTGGTACCCTGGCTCCAAAAGGCGCAATTGTAAAACGTATTGGTGTTGCTGAAAGCGCATGGCATTTTGTAGGAACAGCAAAGGTATTTGAGAGTGAGGAAGAGGCAGGAGAGGCAATTTTGAAAGGAAGAATAAAATCAGGTGATGCAGTTGTCATAAGATATGAAGGACCCAAGGGCGGACCCGGTATGAGGGAAATGCTGACGCCCACGAGTATTCTTGCAGGTAGAGGACTCGATACCACATGCGCCCTTATTACTGATGGAAGATTCTCAGGAGGCACAAGAGGTTTATCGATTGGTCATGTATCTCCTGAGGCAGCAGAAGGTGGCCCCATTGCCTTTATACATAATGGTGATAGAATTGAAATAGACCTTAATAAGAAAAGCATTAATCTCCTTGTTTCTAAAAGCGAGCTCGAGAAGCGGCGAAAGAAATGGAAAAGCCCAGAGCCTAAAATTAAAGAAGGGTATATGGCTCGCTATGCCAGACTTGTGACAGGCGCTGCAAGCGGAGGAGTTTTTAAGTTTTAATAATTGGCTCATATTTGTAGCATGGATAAAAAGATTATTGAAGAAATTACAGGAATAGCAGGCAAAGAGAATGTCCTTACCTCCTTAGAAGAGAGGAAATGTTATTCCTATGACGCACGTATTGATGGTGGGATACCTGATTGTGTGGTATTCCCATCCTCAGCAAAGGAAGTATCAAAGATTCTTATCCTTGCAAACAACTATCTTTTCCCTGTTATTCCCCGTGGCTCAGGTTCTGGTTTAACTGGCGGCTCTGTACCTATCAGAGGGGGGGTGGTAATTTCTTTTACCAGAATGAACAGGATTCTTGAAATTGATACCAAAAACCTTATTGCTGCTACCGAGCCTGGAGTTATAACCTATATTTTTCAGGAAGAGGTTGCAAGGCATGGTCTTTTTTATCCTCCTGATCCTGCATCTTATAAATACTCGAGTATAGGTGGTAATGTGGCTGAATGTGCGGGTGGCCCAAATTCTTTGAAATATGGTGTTACAAGGGATTATGTTCTCGGGCTTGAAGTGGTAAAACCAACAGGTGAGATAATTACAACCGGTGTAAAAACCATGAAAGGGGTTGTAGGATATGACCTTACGCGATTGTTTGTAGGTAGCGAAGGAACTCTCGGAATTATTACAAAAATAATACTAAAACTTATACCCCTGCCCGAGGCAAAAGCAACCATTCTGGCACTATTCAAAGAGGTTGATGAAGCATGTGAGGCAGTATCTGCAATAATTGCAGCCCGTATCGTGCCCTCCACAATGGAGTTCATGGACAGAGCATCCATAAAATGCAGTGAACAGGCAAACCCCATGGGCTTACCGCATGACATTGGTGGACTATTATTAATTGAAGTAAATGGCGAAAGAGAGTCCATTGCTTCTCAATCAGAGAAGATTAGAAGCATTCTTTTTGAATATAAGGCAGTGCAATGTGATATTACTCAGGATCCGAAGGAGGCGGATAGACTCTGGCAGGCAAGACGAACACTTTCACAGGCAACTTACAATTTAAATCCTGTAAAGATTGCAGAAGATGTTGTTATTCCTCGTTCCAATATACCAGGACTCATCCATGCACTCGAGGAAATGGAGAAGCGGTATGGTATCCCCATTTTGAGTTTTGGCCATGCAGGAGATGGAAATTTTCATGTAAGTATTATGATCCAGGATAATGATATTCAAAGAGCAAAAGCAGAGGAAGCGGTAAAAGAGATTTTTTCTAAAACCCTGGAGCTTGGAGGTACGATTTCAGGCGAACACGGTATAGGCCTTGCCAAGGCATCTTATCTTCCCATGGAGCTTTCACCTGAAGTTATAGATACAATGAAAAAAATAAAGAAACTCTTTGACCCAAACAATATACTGAACCCAGGAAAGATATTTCCTGTGTAAAGATAAAAGGGGTATTTTATGTCGAGGATACATATTATATGCAAGAAGAAGAAAGAAGATGCAATTGAGATAGCCAGGCGTATTATTAAAGATTATGGAACAAATAATGACATCTGCCTTGATGAGGCCTCAGCACAAATAATTGGTTACAAAAAAAGTTTCGAGCTTGAACATGTTGGTGACGGTGCAGACTTTATAATCGTTCTTGGTGGTGACGGAACACTCTTGAGCGTTTCAAGAAATCTTAAGGGCAGGGATGTGCCAATTCTTGGAGTCAACCTTGGTGGTCTTGGTTTTCTTACAGAGATTTCTGTTGAGGAACTTCCATCCATGATAGAAAAGATATTGCAGGGCGATTATGATGTCTCCAGACGTATCATGTTAGATGTGAAGGTAAGACGGGAGAAAGAGGATGTATTTGAATTCAGTATTCTTAACGATGCGGTTATTACCAAGGATGCCCTTGCACGGATAATTGATATTGAAACGTATGTGAACGATGAATACCTCACCACATTTAAAGGAGACGGCCTCATAGTCTCAACGCCCACAGGTTCTACAGGTTATTCGCTTGCAGCAGGCGGTCCTCTTCTTTATCCATCTATGAAGAATATAATTGTAACTCCCATATGTCCGCATATGCTTACCAACAGGCCAATTATCCTGCCGGAAGAGGCAGCAATCAAAGCAATCCTCATGTCTATGGACGAAAAGGTTATACTGACCCTTGATGGACAGGTTGGATTCCCTCTAAAATATTTTGATGAAGTAATTGTAAAAAAATCCCCCCATACCATAAGTCTCATCAAATCATCGTCAAAGGGGTATTTTGAAATTCTGAGAACAAAATTGAAATGGGGTGAACGATAATTATGCTTACCTTTCTTAAGGTAAAAGGGTTTGCAATCATTGATGAGATTGAGATGGAATTCGGTGATGGATTTAATGTAATTACAGGTGAGACAGGTGCAGGAAAGTCGATCTTGATTCATGCCCTTTCAACGCTTATGAATGTGAAAACACCCCATGAAGTTGTGCGGAGCAATGCTGAGCAGGCAGAGATTATGGGACATTTTTTTTATAAAGACAGGGAGTATATCCTTAAGAGGATAATCAATACCACCGGACGGTCAAGGGCATTTCTCAATGATGAACCTATACCGCTTATGCGTCTCAATGAACTCGGAGATATACTGATTAATATTTATGGACAGAATGAATTTCAATACCTTCTTAATAAGGAGAGCTATGCAGGGATTATTGATAACCTCCTGTTCCTCAATGACAGAAGAGAGACCCTTTCAGAAAAGGTAACAGAGTTGAAAAAAATAAGCACCTTACTTGAAGCGAAGAGGAAGGAGCTTGAAGGGAGAGAAAAGGAAATTACCCTTCTGGAATTTCAGATAGATGAAATTGAAAGGGCGGCTCTTAAAGAGGGGGAGGAAGATGCATTAAAGGAAAGATTGAAGATGTTGAAGGATGCGGAAAAGATTAAGACTATTCTTATGACTATTGCAGAAGGTATGTATGAAGGTGAAAACTCAATGCACCCCAATCTTAAAAGGTCAATGAATTTGTTGAAACCCTTTTTGCGTATTGAAGCCCTCGAAAAATTACAGAGAAAGCTGGAGTTACTCACCTACGATGTGGAGGAGGTACAGGGTATAATACGGGATATTGAGAAGGGGCTTTCATACGACGGAGATGAACTCGGGAAGGTAGAAGCACGTCTTTCAAGAATTTATGAATTAAAAAACAAATATGGGAATTCATATGAAGAAATCAGAAGATTTCAGGAAAATGAAAGGGGGAGGCTTGATTATCTGAAAAGCCTTTCCACGGATATCGAGGCGCTTAATGAACAGTATAAAATGCTGGAGGCAGAAGTGAATAGTCTCGCAGATAACCTCTCAGACCTACGAAAGAAGGGTTCAGGCAAAATAGAAAAGGCAATTATCAACGAACTTAATTTCCTTGCCATGAAGGGTTTAAAATTTGAAATTACCTTTACTGATAAGGGCTCAATAGATGAGAATGGAAAAGATGATATTGATATGATAATAAGCACTAACCCCGGAGAACCCATGAAGCCATTAAGAAAGATTGCATCAGGTGGAGAACTCTCGCGTATTATGCTTGCCATAAAAAAGGTTATTGGTGGGGAAGAAGAAAAGACCCTTATCTTTGATGAGGTTGATGCAGGCATTGGAGGAAGGATTGCGGATATGGTAGGAAAAAGGCTAAAGAACCTTGCGGCACATCACCAGGTCATCTGTATCACTCATCTCCCGCAGATTGCAGTATACGGTGATCACCATTTTCTTGTTGAAAAATATTTCGAGAAGCAAAGAACAAGAACAAATGTAAAGAAGCTGATGAAAGAAGAGAGGATTGCTGAAATTGCACGAATGTTAGGAGGAGAGACAATAACTAAAAAAACCTTTATGAGAGCAGAGGAGATGCTTACCCATGCTAAGAAGGGCATCAATTGAAGATATAAAAAAGATACATACTATTATTAATATTGCTGCTTCCCGTGGTGAAATGTTGCCGAGACCCCTCGGTGAACTTTATGACAACATGAGAGACTACTTTATTTATGAAGAAGATAAGGAGATTGCTGGTATCTGCGGGCTTCATATATGCTGGGAAGATCTTGCAGAGATACGTTCCCTCTGTGTGATTGAAGATTTCAGGAAAAGGGGTATCGGGAGAAAGCTTGTGGAGTCATGTATTGATGAAGCAAGGAATTATAAGATTGAAAACATATTTCTCCTTACCTATCAGGATGAATTTTTTAAAAAGATTGGTTTCGTTACTGTAGATAAAAAGACATTGCCTCATAAGATATGGACTGATTGTATAAAGTGTCCGAAATTTCCTGCATGCGATGAAATAGCCATGATAATGAAAGTCAGAATATAAAAACCATTATGAATATTGACAGAATAGAAAATACAGTAAGAAATAGTTTTGATAAATATGAACTCTTTTTCGTTAAAGAAAGAGTAAAAAAATTTGAAAGCAGGGAAAAGGAATTATATGACGCTGAGCTTAAAGAGGAAGAAGGGATAGCCCTGCGTGTAATAAAGAATAACAAACTGGCTTTTTCTTATACCTATGATGACAGTGATAATGCACTATCGTCATTATTGGAAAATACAAAAACTATTGTAAATCTTCTTGAGGATGATGAGGGGGTATGCTTTGCAGGTGGATGCGAACATTATCCGACGCTTCCATTATATGACGATAGTGGTTTGCAATCAGACGATGAACAAAAGATACAGCTCCTTGTTAACTTGGAGAAAGCAATTCTTGATTATGACAGAAGAATTATCGCGACAAGGAATTGTGAGCTTCGGGAAATAGAGACATTTGTTAAAATAGTAAATTCGAACGGGCTCAATGCAGAAGGCAGAAGGACGCTCTATATTCTTTCAGCGCTCTGTGTTGCAAAAGAGGAAGACGAAGTTTCATGGTATGACTGGTCATGGTCAAATTATTTGAAAGAGATTAATGGAGAGAAGTTCGGGATTGGTGTTGCACAAAAAACCATATCTTTTCTTTCAAGTGAGCAGATACCAACCGGGATATATAGTGGAATCCTCACCCCTCAGGCATCATGCGATATGCTTTCTATTCTTACACAGTCGTTTCTTGGTGAGAATCTCTATAAAGATAAAACAAAACTAAAGGATAAGATAGGAATTCAATGTTTTTCGGAGAAGATAACGATAAAGGATTCAGGATTTTCTGGCATGGGAGCATTCCCTTTTGACGGTGAAGGAGTTTCCTCAAAAGAAAATATTGTTGTGAAGTCAGGATACTTTCAGACCTTTCTTTATGATTGCTATTACGGGAAAAAGTTTGGATACCCCTCAACAGGAAATGCTATAAGAAGAAGCCTGAGAGAACCTCCACTATGTGGACCAAGAGGGTTATTTATTCAGAAGGGGGATAAAGACATTATTAATGATAACACTGAAGGCATTGTCATAGAAGAACTGATTGGAACACATACTGCCAATCCTGTTACAGGAGATTTTTCCCTTGGTGCAATAGGCCACCTCTATCAAGGTGGTATAAAAATACCCTTCAAGGGGGTAATCTTTTCCGGCAATATCTTTGAATTATTTAATAATGTAAAGGAGGAAGGGCCAGATTTGCAATTTTATGGTACCTACGGTTCTCCTTCTCTCTTAATAGAGGGCATGAAAATCAGCGGAAAATAACATTACCAAAATAATAAATAGCTTGACATAGCCATAAATTACTGAGAAAATATATCTGTTCAGTGGTTGAACACATAAAAACTAAATGTTTACAGCAAGATACCAGTATTGGAAGGGCGGTAGCTTTTTTTAAAATTCTGAGATGAACGAGACTGAATTTAAAGCATTGAGAGAACTGTCGGATAACGGTCAACTCTCGCAGAGAGAATTGTCAAAACGCATAGGTATAAGCCTTGGTAGCATTAATTATATAATAAAAAGCCTTATG
>DHGO01000160.1:1778-12126 GCA_002402795.1 Deltaproteobacteria bacterium UBA4796 | reverse complement strand
ACAAACTTGATTTGCTATAGTCACCGCAAACTCTAGATGAGCGGGCGTAACTCAGCGGTAGAGTGCTACCTTGCCAAGGTAGACGTCGACGGTTCAAGTCCGTTCGCCCGCTCCATATCTATTGTGGCGGCATAGCCAAGTGGCTAAGGCGACGGTCTGCAAAACCGTTATTCTCCGGTTCAAATCCGGATGCCGCCTCCAAATAATCTGTAATAAATTCATACTGAGAATCTATTATAGATGGCGAAAGAAAAGTGAAAATGCAAAGGGCGTCCCCCAAAAGTCCAAAATTCTGTTTCAGGAGAGAATCCTGTCAACCTCGGCTTTGTCCATATCCATAATATACGGAATATCGCTTATATCCGCTGCTTCACGGGTCAAGGCGGCCAGATCATTGCGCGAAATATACTCCAGAGAAAATTTTCTGCTTCCTGCCATAAGCTGGCGGAGTCCCTGAGCCAATCTTTCATAGTATGTATAAAGTCCAATAGCACCTGTGGGCAGTTTTTCGAATGCCTTATCACCCAGTTCTTTGCGAAGTGAACTAGCAGTCACAAAGATTTCTTCTTTTGAGGTACCGAACCGCTCAATATAGACAGGGACCTGCTGTGCTTCAATGGCAAGACCTATTGTTTTCCCCACCATTGCAGCGGCTATGGGGGCTCGTGCCATCCCCACCATCTTTACGAAGGGTGCGCCCATTGCAAGGGCTTTGAATATCTGATCTTCAAATGAAAATCCACCATTGACCGCAATAGCAGGCAGATATTTTTTGTCATCTGCAAGCCTTTTGGCATATTGATAGACAAGGGAATGTAGCTCTACAGGGGGAACACCCCACTCGTTCATCATCCTCCATGGACTCATGCCCGTACCACCACCTGCGCTATCTACTGTTAGGAGATCGAGTCTATACTTTGATGAGAATGAAATTGCCCTCGCCAGATCAGCAGGACGGTAGGCACCTGTCTTCAGAAAGATATATTTTGCCCCTGCCTTGCGCAGCCCTGCTATTGTCTCTGCAAAAGATTCCTCGTTAACCATACCCACCCGTGAATGTCTCTCGAATTCTTTAAATGCGCCCCGCTCAAATGCCTTGATTACATCAGGATTGGTAGGATCTGGAAGCACGATGTATCCGCGCTCGTGAAGCATCTGTGCCTTCTTCAGTTCCTTTATCTTAACTTCACCCCCTATATCCTTTGCGCCCTGACCCCATTTGAGTTCTACACATTCTATCCCGAGTTTCTCTATAGCATATTCATGCACCTTCAGACGGCTATCTTCCACATTTGCCTGCACGATGATCGCACCATAACCATCACGCTGGTAATCTTTATAAAGCTTGACCCGGCGCTTCAAATCGGCGGTATCGACAATTTTACCATTTTTGAATACAGTCTCCGGGTCCATACCGACCACGTTCTCCCCGATGGTAAGACCCGTTCCTGCCAGGGCTGAACCTATAGCAAGCCCTTCCCAGTTATTTTTGGCAATATTTGTGGATCCAATACCGGAAATTAACCAGGGAAGCTTGAATTTAATACCCTTATCATGTCCGATAGCGACTTCAAGATTGACGGCAGGAAAGATGGCCTTATCACTGTCAGCTTCAATGCCGTATGCGCCTGTGACTGTTCCCATAATGTTAAAGTGTGAATAATCAACCGGATATTTCTTCTCAGCGGCCACAGTAATCACTCCAAAAGGTTGCGGGTATATGACCTCATGACCTCGGTAAGAGGATTTGCCTATTTCACACATGCCTATGCAACCGTCGATGCAGGTGACGCACATGCCGGACGTCGATGTTATCGATTCCTCGGTTCTGTTTTTTGTCAGGGTAGCACTTGAGGTATTTACTCTTGAAAACGACATATGTAATTTCTCCTTTCCTTTGATCTTATTTTATTTCGCACGCCACACAGGGCGACATGTAACACATCATGTCATGAAACTGTTCCTTTTCGAGGCAGGGCGGGCTTAAGTTCGCGCAAGCACCACAGATCGCCTTTTCTGGTTCATTATATGTACATCGGGCTTGACAGGCGGGACAGACATGAATGCAGCCGCCACACAGCCTGCAGACATCGGAACGTATGTCAAAGGGTGTACCGATGCTTCTTTTGGTACCACGGCCACGGAATCCAATAGCGCCTGACATCATCTGTTCCTTGCACATCCGCACGCACAATCCGCAAAGAATGCAGTCCTCATGCTCCTGTCTGAATCGCTGTTGACGCACATTATATTGGGAAGCAAGGTCCTGGATTGTCCTGGATTGGGGACAGGAAGCGAGGAGGAGCTCGATAATCATTCTCCGTGCCTTTATCACGCGTTCAGAGGCGGTTCTTACCTTCATGCCCTCTTCTACAGGGTATGTGCAGGANNGAAACCAGCCTGGCATTTGGTTCGTCACCGATCTCTACCACACAGAGTCTGCATGCCCCGAGAGACGAAAGACCGTCAACATGGCACAGTGTCGGAATAGGAAAACCATAAAATTTTGCCGCTTCAAGAACTGTTGTTCCCTTCTCAACGGAGATGTGGAGACCGTTTAATGTCAGACTGATCATAGCATTTCCCCTGTGGACCTAACTTCGCTATATTGTTTGCACTGCTTCTGATTTGCAAACGTCCTTACAGGTCCCGCACTTTATGCATTTACTTGTATCTATAACGTGCTGTTGCTTCTTTGTACCGGTAATGGCTCCCTCAGGGCAGGCCTTGATGCAAAGCATACAGCCGATGCAACGATCGCTGATAAAATAAGTGATAAGGTCTTTGCATACCCCTGCGGGACAATGTTTTTTCTCGATATGTTCAATATATTCATCCCGAAAATAACGGAGCGTGGAGAGGACTGGATTTGATGCTGTTTGTCCAAGACCGCACATAGCTGTATCCTTGACTGCCATTGCGAGTTCCTCGAGAAGTTCGAGAGATTCGGAACTTCCCCTGCCCCTTGAAATATCGTCCAGTATCTCGTGCATCCTCTGGGTACCCTTGCGGCACGGGAAGCATTTGCCGCAGGACTCGTCTTTCAGAAAATTCATGAAATACTTTGCCACATCAACCATGCAGGTATTGTCGTCCATCACAATCATACCGCCTGAGCCCATAATGGAGCCCACATTTTTCAGACTTTCATAGTCTATGGTCAGATCGAATCTTGATGCGGGAATACAACCCCCAGACGGGCCTCCGGTTTGAACGGCCTTGATTTTTACCTTTCCTGAGGGGCCTCCTCCGATACCCTGGACAACTTCCTTAATGGTTATCCCCATGGGGACCTCGACAAGCCCTGTATTTTTAATCTTGCCCACAAGACTGAATATTTTTGTACCTGAACTTCCCTCTGTCCCTATTTGTACAAAAGTACGGCCGCCCATATTGATTATAAGAGGGATATTCGCCCATGTTTCTACGTTATTAATCATTGTGGGCCTTCCATAGAGGCCTTTCACAATAGGAAATGGGGGTCTTTGCCGGGGTTCTCCCATATGCCCCTCAATGGATTGAATCAAGGCTGTTTCCTCACCGCAGACAAACGCCCCTGCGCCTTTTACAATATTTATGTCAAACGAAAATTTTGTCCCGAGGATATTATCTCCAAGCAAGCCAAGCCCCCTTGCCTGTTTAATGGCTGCATTGAGATGCTTTATTGCTAATGGATATTCTGTTCTGACATAAATGATGCCTTCTGTCGCACCTGTTGCATATGCACCTATCGTCATTCCTTCGATGATGCCGTGAGGGTTACCCTCGAGGATGCTCCTGTCCATGTAAGCCCCGGGATCGCCTTCATCAGCGTTGCATATGATGTACTTGTCGTTCCCATTTCTCTGGGAAGCGAAAAGTTGCCATTTCTGGCCCGTAGAAAAACCTGCACCACCTCTGCCTCTCAACCCTGATGCCTTGACTTCTTCAAGAATAGATTGGGGATTCTGACAGGAAAGCACCTTTGCAAGGGCCTCATAGCCACCATTTCGTATATAATCATGAATACGAATAGGATCGACCTTCTCATTCCTGCTCATAATGGTCCTTGTTTGTTTTTTGAAAAAGGGTATATCATCCTGTATTTCGATCCTTTGACCTGTTTCTAAATCGATGAAAAGCAATCTATTGACGGTCTTGCCATGGGCAACTGCTTCAATAATTGTTGCAATATCATCCGGGGTGACCTTCGGGTAAAAAGTCCGTTGGGGTTCGACAAGCACTGACGGTTCCATGGCGCAAAAACCGTGGCATCCAGTGACACGGAGGCGAATCTTTCTGGTAAGTTTTTTTTGCAGCAGCTCTTTTTTTGCTGCACGGATCAAGGCATTGGCACCACTTGCCTGACCACAGGTGCCAGCCGGGATGACCAGGGTGGGGATTTGGTGATCGTATTGTTCCATCAAACTAGACTTGATTTCCAGAAATGTCTCTATTGATTCGAGTCTTCTCATATATCTATCCATTACAGTAGCTCTCCGATGAGTTCGAGTATATGTCCTTTGCATCCAGCACGGGTGCATATCTTAAAAAGACCATCTCCATTGTTTATCTTCATAGACGCAAAGGGGGCGCCACATTCTATGCAGTCTGAACTATCTGGCAAGACAGACAGGCAATGAGGGCAGAAGAAGCTTACTATTGTATCTTCGAGGATTTCATTCTCATAAATCTTGGTGAAATACCCGTAAAGGGAGGGCAGTCTCGCCCATCCCCTCTTCCCGTCTGTTGAAAAATTAATCAGAATCGAAGGATAACCATCGAGATGATGCTTATTGTCCATCAGACTGTGATTACATTGGGGACAGAAGGCCTCTATAGGAAATACATGACCGTTTGATGTTTCGTTAGAGCCATACTTTCCTTCCTTCGTGTTCAGGATTATTTCCTTGACCTTTCTGACAGTAACTTTAGCAAGGTAGTATTTATCAGAAACAACAATCGGTCCTAAGGCGCATGCCCCGAGGCAGTTAACAGTTTCAAATGTAATTTCATTATCGGGGGTGGTCTCACCAGGCATTATGTTAAGCTGCTGTTTGAACTCTTCAACAATTGTTTGGGCGCCTCTAACATGGCATGCTGTACCAAGGCATGCACATAAATAGTGTTTACCCCGAGGTTTCAGGCTGAAGGCTTTATAAAATGTAGCGACACCATAGATGTCGGTCAGTGATTGCCCTGTCTCTTTAGCTACAAGTCTCAAAGCTTTTTCTGGAAGGTATGTGTATTTCTCCTGGATTTTTTCAAGAACGGTAATGAGTCCCCCTTTTTTGTGACTGTTGTTTTGTATAATATTGAGAATGTATTTTGTATCCATGGGTCTCCTTTCAGTCTCAGTTAACTTTTTGCCCCCTACGTTCAAAATCTCAACGGTACTCCTCGCAGTGCCATACACCAGCCTCATCCTTCGGAAAGCCACAGTCATCGGCATTATCACACGTGGCACACAGGCCTCTAAATCTCCCCGAAGGGGCCTCTTTTTCAGCTCCATTATCCTGTTTTTCCCCCGCCTTTTGAATTTTAGTTGTACCACTGATGGCGAACTCCTCGCAAAATGTAACAGGCACCCTTGAACTCTGTGTAAAGCTGCATAAAGGGAGGTTCTCACAGGAAGGGCAGATACCCTCATATTCAATTCTTTCCGCAATAATGATTTTTTTCTTTTTCACTTTCGCCCGGACCGCACCTTTCATAGGACCCCCTTTGTAAGGCTGTTATTATTACTAATATGAGTAAGCAATTCCTTTGCCACTATGTTCTCACACGAAGAATTTGAGGGTTCTTTCGTGGTGCTGCGGGGTTACGGTAATGATATTAAGGAGATAAGCATGGTACAACATAGAGTGTATCCATAGAATGTGACTGATGGGTGAGTAAGATGACAATGATAGCCGCCGGGGAATTTTGTACCACTGAGGAGATTTAACCTGTTCAAGATAAATTATAAAAGCCCCATAGAAATATAGTGAGGTATCACCCTTAAGAGGATGCCTTCTTTTTCTGGAGCTTTTCCCTGAGGGTTTTTCTGTCGATTCCGAGAACCCTTGCTGCTCTAGTTTTATTATTATTTACACTAAGCAGCACATTTTGTATGTATTCAGCCTCAACTTCAGCAAGGGTGCGGTCGGGGGCAGTTGGCTGGAGAGCTGAGAATCGCATTGGGGAAGGAAGGTCCGGGACATCTATGACGTCTCTGTCTGACATGACCACAAGACGCTGGACTATATTTTCCAGTTCTCTCACGTTTCCAGGCCAGTGATACCCCCGGAGCACATGCAGGGCGTTATCTGAAAATACTGGTACAGGACACCCCGCTTCCTCAGCAAACTTCTTTGCAAAGTGCCTGATAAGAAGGAATATATCGTCCTCTCGCTCCCGCAATGGCGGCAGATCTACGGTGATTACATTGATACGATAGAAGAGGTCTTCTCGAAACAGGTTTTTTTTCACAAGGGCATGGAGGTCTTTATTTGTTGATGCAAGAATCCGCACATCAACCTTTCTCGTGCGTGTGGAACCAACCATACAGACCTCTTTGTCCTGAAGAACCCTCAGGAGTTTAACCTGCATTGACAGACTGGTTTCACTTATCTCATCAAGAAATATTGTTCCTCCGTCGGCTGTTTGAAAGAAGCCGGCGCGCGTTTCGCTAGCCCCTGTAAAAGCACCCTTGATATGACCGAAAAGTTCACTCTCCAATAACTCTTCCGGAATGGCACCGCAATTTACAGGCACAAAAGGGGCCGAAGCCCTTGGGCTTCTGTAATGAATTGCTCGTGCAACAAGCTCTTTTCCGGTGCCGCTCTCACCCGATATTAATACCGTTGCCGATGTCAATGCAGCCTTTGCAATAAACTCCCCTATGCGAACCATTGCCTTGGATTCTCCTATAAGACCAGGTGGGGAAAGAATTCTGGGCTTAGATGATTCATGGGCCGTCCTTCGGATATGGAGTTTTCTGAGAGTCCGTTCCACGGCTGATAAAAGTTCTTCCTCTGTGAAAGGTTTTGTCAGGTATTCTTCAGCCCCTGTCTTTACTGCTTCAATCGCTCCTTTTACGCTGGGGTAACCTGTAATTATCATCACCTCCATATCGCTGAAGTTCTCCCGGATGTGCCTCACCAGGTGCACACCGCTAAGCCCGGGCATTTTGAGGTCTGTAATCACAAGATCGATATGGATAGTCTCAAGAGCCTTGGTGGCTTCGGCAACACTGGATGCCGTAAATACCATGTATCCTGAAGACAGTAGATTACGTTGAAGCAATTCTAGGGTTGCTGGAGCATCATCCACTACAAGAATACGGTCTCTTTTGTCAGATGAATGTATCTTCGGCCCTCCCCTCAGAGCGCTTGCGCCTTTTTACAGGCAACTGTATCTGGCACTTTGTCCCCTTACCCGGCTTGCTTTCAAATTTTATAGAGCCTCCATGAGCTGTAATAATCCCATGAGCCACTGGCAAACCCAATCCTGTTCCGAGACCAACATCTTTTGTTGTAAAGAAGGGGGTAAATATCTCTTTGAGAGTCTCTTTATCCATACCAACACCGGTGTCCTCAACGATAAGGAGAACTGTTGAAGGTCTTTTCTGTGTAGAAATTCTTAGCTTTCCACCATCAGGCATTGCCTGCATGGCATTAACTATCAAATTAACAAACACCTGGTTTAGCTGCGAGGGGTCAGCATCAACCCCCGGCAAATCGGGAGATAGGGAACAGAACACCTCTATCCCCTCATTTGCGCACCTGGATTTCAGGAAGCTGAGCCCGTTTGCTACAAGATGGTTAAGATTCACTTTTGTTTTTTGTGGCGATATCTGGCGGGAAAAAATCAGTAGTTTCTTTACAATTTCACGGGCATAGAAAGATGAACTAATAATCCGGTCGATGTCCACCTGCACCTGATCAGGAAGCCCGGGGCATTTCCTTACAAGCTGGGCGAAGCCAAGTATGTGACTGAGGGGCTCATTTAATTCATGGGCAACGCCTGCAGCCAGTTGGCCTAGGGTCGCCAGTCTATCAGCATGTCTGAGTTGTTCCTCAAGCTTCAACTTGTCCTGTTCTGCCTCCCTCCGCATAATGATAATGGCAATCTCTTTTGCCACAGTATCAAGAAGAGCTCGTTCTTCATTGAGGAAGGGTCCCTCATCACGCCTTGGCCTGTCTTCACGATACGCTACCTCCACATAACCACGATGTTTGCCGCTGATGATAATCGGGGCTCTCAGTCGATGCCTTACCGGCTTGTAATCACTCTCTGGGTGGGAATGATCATCAAGAATAATCCTTGCGCAGGCGACCTCGGGGTATAACCATGCAGGGGGAAGGATCCTAACAATACCATCAAGCATCTTTTCAATACTCATACTTGTATCGGCAGCAAGTTGAGCAATACCATAAAGGCACGAAAGTTCTTTGATACGCTCCAGCAAATCCAGCTGTGCGTGCTCATTGGCGCTTTTCGGTGCTTCCATTTTGTTTAATATTCCATTTTAGACAATACAAAGAATTATTGCAAGGGTAGTTTTTTGCACTATAATTCTCCAACGGCGGGTGATTATCCTGCTACTCCAAAATAAAGTCCCAGGCTGTATCGTTTATCCAGAGAGAGAAGTATCCCCTGCCAATAAGCCCTACAGGTTTTATGCTGTACACATCCTCTTTTATCTTCTTCATTTCAAAGGGTATGTCCTTGCCGAAGATGTAACGATGCTTACCAAGAGGTGATGGCTGGAAGAATATTAAAGGGTTGAGGGTAAGCACATTCAAATCATATTTTCCTGAGATAACAAAATACTCAATGTCCTTGAGGATAAATCGGGGAGGGTTATTCGATTCAATATAAATAACCTGTTGGTCCTCAAAGACTATGTTGGGTAAAAGTCTTTTTAATTCCTTCCCTGCTTTAATATATACCCCGGGCTCCTTTGGTATAATGTCTTTACCGTGGGCAGGTAATCCTGTTATGAGAAAAAGAACGATGATTACCCAGCTCCATTTTGTTATGAGTAATTTCTTCATTGATTTCCTCCAGTAAATTGATGAACAGTTTTTTTGTCTTTCATCTATTTTATCTTTAAAGTAAAGTAACAAAGACCTTTCTTTCCCTTGGTCCATCAAACTCCATAAGAAAAATTCCCTGCCAGGCGCCAAGCTTCATGGTGCCTTTCTCAAAAGGGATGGTGACAGAACATCCTGTAATAGAGGATTTAATATGGGCATCAGCATTTCCTTCCCTGTGTGCATAAGGATAGTTGTGTGGCGCAATGCGTTCAAGACCATCAAGTATATCTTTCATTACATCGGGGTCTGCCTCTTCATTGATTACAATACCGCACGTTGTATGAGGCGTGTAGATATGGAGAAGTCTTCCCTCCATGCCCTTTACTTCCTTCATAATCTTCTGGGTAATATTAATAGCCTCAGTACGACGTGTGGTAGTAACTTTTATTTCAATCATAAAACTCTGATGATACTATGAACCTTTCTTCTTCTGGTAATACTCTATAGCAGCCCTCACTGCATCCTCTGCAAGCACAGAGCAGTGTTCTTTTGCAGGAGGTAAGCCACCAAGGGCATCGAGCACATCCCGATTTGTCATCCGCGATGCCTCCTCAAGTGTCTTACCCTTCAACATCTCTGTTGCCATACTTCCAGATGCAATAGCTGCACCACAACCAAAGGTTTTAAATTTTGCATCTACAATCTTATTGTCTGCTATTTTGAGATAGAGTGTCATCATATCCCCACAGACAGGACTTCCTGCTTCTCCTACTCCATCAGCATCTTCAATCTCACCCACATTTCTTGGATTCATAAAGTGGTTCATCACTGTATCATTAAAAGGACCTTTTGCCATTGCAACCTCCTCTAAAACCATCCTTACAAATATACCATAAAATTGCCCGTTTGTGTAACTCATGTACTCATTCATTTATCTTGACCTTTTTTATAGTAATCTGGTAGAAGATTCGTGGCTTCTATTACAAGAAATGGCTATATCATCTATCATCTTCGATTTTGACGGGACGCTCACCCCACTTAACCTAAATTTTGATATTCTAAAGGCAGAGATATTAAAGATTGCACGAGCCTATGTAAGAGAAGAAAAAATCAAGGAAAGTGACGGATTCTATGTGATAGAGACCATTTATGAACTCGAAAAGGGTCTTGATACAAAGGGAGGGGAATTCGTTGAAAAGGCTTTTCAGAGGTTAAAGGAGCTTGAACTTGAGGCAGCTCGAGGTAAAGATCTCTATCCCTATACGCGTGAAATACTCTCAGCGCTCAAAGGCAAAAGAATCAAGCTCGGTATTATTACAAGAAGCTGTATGGATGTACTTAAATGC
>DHGO01000160.1:0-1724 GCA_002402795.1 Deltaproteobacteria bacterium UBA4796 | reverse complement strand
TCCTTGATTCAATACCTCAGGAGGCTATGCTTGTAGGTGACCATCCAACTGATATTATAGCAGGTAATCTTACTGGCCTTATAACAGTCGGAGTACTCACCGGAAGAACTCTACGAGAAGATTTCAAAAGTGTCGGGGCAACTCATATTGTCCAGGACATACGGGACATTATATATCTCATTTAATTTTTTAAAGAAATTGATTTTTTTCCGTTTGACAATACTATCACTTGCTGTTATAAAAAGTAGTGTGGGGCTGTAGCTCAGATGGGAGAGTGCTTGACTGGCAGTCAAGAGGTCGAGGGTTCAATCCCCTTCAGCTCCACCAGTTTTATCAGATACTTAGGCCATCTCTTTGATGGCTTCTTTTTTTGATGTGTCCATATAGCTGTCCAGTATGTCACCCAACCTCTGTATAGCCTCCTTCTCGTGCTCCTCCGTAGACATGATATAGTGCTTCATCGTTGTTTCAATAGATGCATGACCTAAGAGTTTCTGCATTGCCTTTTCATCCACCCTCGCATCTATCGCCCCCAGAGTCCCGAATGTTCTTCTGAGATCATGAAAGTGGACATCTTTGAGTTTTGCCCTCTTCACTGCGGCATTGAATGACTTCTTGATGTCTTGGAATGGTTCCCCTTTCTTGTCATGGATGAGATACTCGCTCTTGCCTATAAGAAGCAATTTTGCAATCTCCCTTTTAGCCGTAGGGTGTAAAGGTACAAACCTTCTGTATCCTCCCTTACCTTCTTCTACTTTAAGAACGTCTCTGTCCATGTAGATATTTTTACGCTTAAGGCTAAGTAACTCATTCTTTCTCAGACCAGTAAATAATGCAATAATGACCACCGACCTCAGATACGGCGCCATCGGTTCCTTACCGCATGCCTCAATGAGCTTGCCTATTTCCTCAGGGTTTAGAAACCTTTCTCGTGGCTTCCCCTTCCCGAGCTTGACCCCTTTTACAGGGTTTTTCATAAGGAATCCCCAATCAATGGCCTTAGTGAAAACTCCTTTTAATATAGCAATCTCACGGTTGACCATACACACACCGATTTCTTGCGATCTTTTGCTTTGATATGACTCGACATGATAGCGTATTATTTCGTGTAAGTAGAGATCGCCAAAATTCTCAACGAGCTTTTTGCATATCACTTCATAGAAATCGTATGACCTCAGATGCGATGCATGTTTCTTAAGGTACTCAGGTACAAAATCCTTAAATTGTCTTCTTTCAAAAAACTTTTCAGGGAACATCTTTCGTTCAGCTATCTCATTTTTCAACTTATTCTCATATTGCTCTGCTACCTTTTTAGATGTATGGCCAGTACTGTACATGCGCTTCTTTCCATGTTCATTTATTATCCGAACATCCCATACAAAACAATTACGGGTTTTGTTCCAACGTTTTATTAGCATATTAGCAACCTCTTTGTTTCAATTTCTATAATGTATGATTCAGGAAATCTTACAAGACGTCCAAGCTTAATAGGCTTAAGTTTCTTTTCCATTACCCATATACGCAGTGTATTAAATGGGTACTTTCCATCTTTCTGAAAGGTCTTTGTAAGTGAGAAACCTTACCTCCATGTTATTAGCCCTCCTTTTTCCCTTTCTTTATACGTTCAATCTTTGGCTTTATATCTTCACGAACATACTTTTGAAGACCCTTGCCTCCATGTTTTCTTATCATTTCTACTCATTGCTGTCCAAAATACCCTGAAA
>DHGO01000181.1:16512-26497 GCA_002402795.1 Deltaproteobacteria bacterium UBA4796 | reverse complement strand
ACTTTGACGTCAAATTAGTATTAGACGATAAAAGTCAAGCTTCTCCAGAGATGGGAGCCGGCCTCCGGGACGCAGGCAGGAAAGAATGTTTCTTTTTGAGCCTGGAACACTGAAGATTTGTTATAGATATTTCCGTATCAATACTTCTGCAATCTGCACTGCATTCAGTGCAGCACCCTTTCTGATATTGTCTGCCACGATCCACATGTTAAGTCCATGGGGAACTGTATCGTCCCTTCGGATTCTTCCCACAAATGTCTCATCTTTTCCTGCTGCATCAATGGCAAGGGGATAGAGATTCTTTGATGGATCATCAATAACCTTAACTCCAGGTGCTTTCTCTAATATCTTTCGCGCTTCCTCCGGGGCAATATCCTTTTCAAATTCAATATTCACAGATTCTGAATGACCATAGAACACAGGCACCCTTACGGTCGTGGCTGTAACCTTTATACTGTAATCCTCCATAATCTTTTTTGTCTCATTCACCATTTTCACCTCTTCCTTTGTATAACCATTTTCAAGAAATACATCGATATGGGGAAGACAGTTAAAGGCGATCTGGTGTGGATATACCTTCTTTTCAATGGGTCTCTGGTTATAGATTGCGAGAACCTGCTGCTCGAGTTCGAAGATTGCCTTCTGGCCTGTACCGGAAACAGCCTGGTATGTTGATACAACCACCCTTTTTATCTTTGCCACATCATGGAGAGGCTTTAAAACCACTACCATCTGAATGGTAGAGCAATTTGGATTGGCAATGATACCCTTCTTTGTATAATCCTTAATGGCATGTCCATTCACTTCAGGCACTATCAGGGGAACATCCGGATCCATTCTGAAGGCGCTTGTATTGTCAATGACCACACATCCCTGTGCAGCAGCAATGGGAGCGAATTTTTGGCTTACCGCCCCGCCTGGAGAAAATAATCCAATCTGGATATCTTTAAAAGAATCTTCTTTCAATTCTTCTACTTTTATATCCTGGCCTTTAAAGGTCAGTCTTTTTCCCACACTCCGGGAAGAGGCAAGGAGTATAAGATTCTTTACCGGAAAATTCCTTTGCTCAAGGGTTGCTATCATTTCATTTCCAACAGCACCTGTTGCTCCTGCAACTGCTACATTGTATGTTTTCATCTATGCTCCTCTAAGTTTCTTTTTTAGATAATTGATAAGACCACCGTCATTGATGAGTTTCTCCATAAAGGCAGGAATAGGTTTTGCTTTTACTTCCCCTTCCTTGCATTTTATGACTCCTGTTGTAAGGTCTACCTCTATCTCTTCACCCTCATATACCTTATTCAGGATATCTGCTTCGAGAAGGGCAAGCCCTTTGTTAAAGGCATTTCTGTAGAATATACGTGCAAAACTCTTAGCAATCACAAGCGGTATGCCAAGGGCAAGGATGGCAATAGGTGCATGCTCCCTTGAAGAACCACAACCAAAATTATATCCACCCACAATAATATCCCCTTTCATGGCTTTTGTATGAAACTGTGGATCCAGAGGTTCCATGCAATGAACCTTCAGTGCCTCTGGGTCTGTATATGAAAGGTAACGGGCTGGTATTATAATATCCGTATCTATATTGTCACCAAATTTCCATACCCTGCCTTTCAAAATCATAAAACCTCCAATTTAGCTCATCGTTCATGGCTCATAGTTCATAGTAACTGCTTTTGCTACGAGCTAAAAGCTATGAACTGATTTTATGTTACTTCATCAGGATGGCTAATACGACCTTTTATAGCACTTGCTGCTGCAACAGCCGGACCAGCAAGATAGACCTCGCTTTCAGGGTGCCCCATCCTGCCTATAAAATTTCTGTTTGTTGTTGCAACTGCACGCTCTCCCTTAGCAAGGACACCCATATGCCCACCAAGACAGGGACCGCATGTGGGCGGGGATATTATGCAGCCTCCATCCAAAAATATTTTGAAATATCCTCGTCTCATTGCTTCACGGTATATCTTTGGCGTTGCAGGTATTATAATACACCGTATGTGCCTTGCTATCTTTTTACCTTTCAATACCTCTGCAACAATCTTCAAATCTTCAAGGTGCCCGTTGGTACAGGACCCTATTACTACCTGGTCTATATCAACATCTTTTATTTCCTTTACATCCTTAACATTTGAAGGTAATGAGGGACATGCAACCTTCAATCCAATGCTTGCTGCATCAATCTCAATAACCTCTCTGTATCGAGCATTCCTGTCGCTCTTATATACTTTGTAAGGTCTTTTACCCCTTGTCTTCACATAGGCAAGTGTTCTTTTATCCACAGGGAATATGCCATTCTTCGCACCTGCCTCAATTGCCATATTGGCTATTGTAAAACGTGAATCTATGGAAAGGGAGTGGATAGCTTCACCCTCGTATTCCATGGCAGCATAAAGAGCTCCATCCACCCCGATCATACCAATAATATGGAGTATAAGATCCTTACCTGTTATCCATTTCTGCCATTTTCCATAGCATATGAACTTTATACTTTCCGGTACCTTGAACCAGGTTTTTCCTGTTACCATTCCGTAGGTGAAGTCAGTGCTGCCTACACCTGTTGAAAAAGCTCCTAAGGCTCCATACGTACATGTATGGCTATCAGCACCAATAACCACATCACCTGGTACTACAAGCCCTTCCTCAGGAAGTAAGGCATGCTCTATGCCACACTCTCCGCCTTCGTAGCAATATTTGATCCCGTACTCAAGGGCAAACTCCCGTATCTTTTTACAGTTCTCCGCTGATTGAATATCCTTGTTCGGCGTGAAGTGGTCAAGGACAAATACAACCCTTTCAGGGTCAAAGACTTTCGTTGCCTCTACCTTTTCAAATTCTTTTAGAGACAAAGGCGCGGTAATATCATTTGCCAGGGCAAGGTCAATGGTGGATTCAATAATCTCTCCTGGCTCCACAGTCTTTTTTCCACTATGGGCTGCAAGAATCTTTTCTGTTATGGTCATTCCCATATTACTTCATTCCTCACTTAAGTCTTTGTTTCATGTATTCAAGTTTATTCAGTGCATTGATATAAGCCTTAGCACTTGCAACTATAATATCTGTATCCGCTCCTTTCCCTGTTACAGTAAGCCCCTTCTCTTCTAATTTCACAAAAACCTCTCCCTGGGCATCCATATCCTGCGTAACAGAACTCACTGAAAACTTGAGGAGTTTGCTATTCGTCTTTACCAATCTTTTGATAATCTTATATGCTGCATCAACAGGTCCATCACCATATCCAGCATCCTGGTAGGTAGCTCCATCTATTTCCAATTTGACTGTTGCTGTTGGGATGGTTGTGTTTCCGCAGGTTACTGTAAGATAGAGGAGTTTGTACTTCTCGGGCACCTTGTAGACTTCATCCATAATGATCATCACAATATCTTCATCATATATATATTTCTTCATATCAGAGAGGGCTTTAAATCTCTTAAAGGCAAGATTCAGCGACTTATCGTCAAGGATATAGCCGAGTTCTTTTACCCTGCTGTTGAATGCATGCCTTCCTGAATGTTTTCCGAGCACAAGAGAACTTTTGGATATTCCCACTGATTCAGGTGTCATTATCTCATAAGTAAATTTCGATTTGAGGAGACCATCCTGGTGAATGCCTGATTCATGGGCAAAGGCATTCGCACCTACAATTGCTTTATTTGGTTGAACTGGAACACCTGTTATGGTTGTGATGAGTCTGCTTGTGGGATATATCTTCTCAGTAACGATTCGTGTTTCAGCATCAAATATGTCCTTCCGGATACGGAGAATCATGGCGATCTCCTCAAGTGATGCATTCCCTGCTCGTTCCCCAATACCATTGATTGTACATTCTACCTGACGTGCCCCTTCTTTAATCGCCTCTACTGAATTTGCTACTGCAAGCCCTAAGTCATTATGGCAGTGGACGCTTATTATAGCCTTTGAGATATTTGGCACATGTTCCCGTATGTAGCGTATGAGCTCGCCAAACTCTGTTGGCACAGCATATCCCACTGTATCAGGAACATTAATAGTGGTTGCCCCTGCGTCTATGGTTTCAGCAAAGACCTTACAGAGATAATCCCGGTCACTGCGCGTGGCATCCATCGCTGAGAATTCCACATTCGAGCTATATTTCTTTGCCCTCTTTACAGCGCTGACAGCAATCTTCAGAACCTCATCCCTATTCTTACGGAGCTGGTATTTAAGGTGAATATCAGAAGTCGAGATAAAGACGTGTATACGTGCATTCTGTGCATGTTTGATTGCCTCCCATGCCCGGTCAATATCTTCATCATTTGCACGCGCAAGAGCCGCTACCTCACTATCTTTTATTGTTTCCGCAACCTGCCTTACTGCCTCAAAATCACCATCTGAAGCAATAGGAAAACCTGCCTCGATAATGTCAACACCAAGGGCTTCAAGCTGTTTTGCAAGGCGCAATTTTTCCTGGGTATTCATCGTATAACCTGGAGACTGTTCCCCATCTCTTAATGTTGTGTCGAAGATAAAGATTCTTTCTGGCATGGCCTTTCCTTTATTATTTTTATTATTGATTCAAGAAAATCCTTCTCCCTTTCTATCTTGGCCTCTATGACAAGGGCAAAAAGATTTTCCGGTAGATGCAGATTTGCAAACTTGACTGAATCCTTTTCGGTTGTCACCATAATGGAAATATCCTTATAGGACGAAAGGGAATCCAGATCCTTCTGGGAATATGCATGGTGATCGGGATATTCTATCTCGTATACCACATGGGCTCCTAATTCTCTGAGGAGTTTGAAAAAGGATTCGTTGTCTCCAAGTCCTGCAAATGCCAGTATCCTCTTTCCTCTTATAAGATTATAATGACCCATACGAGAATACTTTACATTGTTAAGATGGAGTGGTTTATACTGCATTTTGTATAGGGGTTTGTTTCCCATTAATTTCATTACCCTATTATCCGGTTCGCCCTTATTCATCAGTATAATGTCTGCATTTTCTATATTTTTAAGTGGTTCCCTGTATGGACCAAGGGGGAATAGGTCATTATTATTCTTCAGCGTCTTACCATCAAGGACAAGTATCTCAATATCCTTTATAATATTTCTTAGCTGAAAACCATCATCCAGAACTGCTATATCAATATTTTTTTCTTTTATGCCTTTTGCAATTGCAGCACTTCTGTTTGTTCCAACAATCACAGGGCACATGGTCTTCTGTGCAAGCATGAGCGGCTCATCTCCCACATCTTCTGCAGTATCATTCTGCTGATCAACGCAGAAGGTGCCTTTCCTTTTTCTTTTATAGCCCCTTGTTATAATACCTGGCCGAAAACCTTCACTTTTAAATATAATTGAGAGTTTTTCCACTACAGGCGTCTTTCCTGTCCCGCCAACTGTAATGTTTCCGATACTCACAACCGGTATGGGTGCCAATTCACGCTTTATAAGGTGCATTTTATACATATACTCCCTGATAATCAGGCATATTCTATACAGGTATGATATAATAAAAAGCGGAATATAGAGAAACAGCTTGAAAGTTGGGGCATCTCCTTTCCATACCCGTACGATAATATTATGCATGGAGTAGGTATTTATATCAAAAAAGGTTCAAAAAATCAAAAAGTTTGCTATACAGAGCCCTTATATATTAATATACCTTAGAAAGGAGGGTCTATTATGAGACACTTAACAATTTTTTTATGTTCCATTGTTATTTTCTCTTTATCCATTATTCCTGCCCCTTCCAATGGTCAAGAAAAGATTGTAAAACTTGAGGTATCAAGTACTGCCTTCAAAGAAAATACATCTATACCAAAAAAATACACCTGTGATGGTAAAGATATTAATCCACCCCTCACAATTGAAAACGTCCCTCAAGGCACAAAATCTCTTGCCCTTATTGTCGATGACCCTGATGCACCAATGGGAATATGGGTACATTGGGTCTTGTGGAATATTGACCCGAAAACGAGAGAAATAAAAGAAAACTCAGTGCCGCAAGGTGCAATACAGGGCATTAATGATTTCGGGAAAAGCTCCTATGGAGGACCCTGCCCGCCATCAGGTACACACAGGTATTTTTTTAAAGCCTATGCCCTTGATACTGTGCTCAATCTGCCACAAAATTCAAGAAAGGCTGACCTCGAAAAGGGAATGAAAGGACATATCCTTGGACAGGGACAGCTTATGGGCATATACAAAAAGGGTATATTTTGATTACTCATTTAATTGAAAACAGGGGGGAATATATCAGACTGCTATGGCAGATAGGGCATTTAGTGGGCTTTGAAAATCTTTCCCTTTTTCTGAATTCAAAACCACACCTCTCGCATTGTGCCGGTTTCATA
The DNA here is from genome assembly GCA_002402795.1 of Deltaproteobacteria bacterium UBA4796. Classification (GTDB taxonomy): domain Bacteria; phylum Desulfobacterota; class Syntrophorhabdia; order Syntrophorhabdales; family Syntrophorhabdaceae; genus UBA8905. The sequence goes on along the minus strand of DHGO01000181.1, from coordinate 20,181 downwards.
ATGAGATGAATATTCTCTTTATTTATTGTTCGCTTGATGTGTTTCAGATGGTCACATACATCTTTTTCAGAAATCTTGAGGAAGAGAGACATCTCTTTTGCAGAGAGGGTGTGCTCTTTGAGGAGAGAAATGATATATCGTCTGATAGTATCTAAACGTTTAACTGGAATAGATGGTTCTGTAATTCTTCTTCCTGGCATGAACAAATTATAAAGGAAGAGACCTCTATAAGCAAATAGACTTTTGAGGGTTAATAGATTTTAATCTCAGGTGGAGAAAAGCTTATGGGTATTTATAACCTTGTCTCTCTTTCTAGTATCTTCGCATTAATTGGCTTCCTTCTTATTTTCTCAAGGGAAAGGCGGCGTATAAGCATAAAGGTGATTGTCTGGGGAATACTCCTCCAGTTTCTCTTTGCTGTCTTTGTCTTTCTCATTCCTGTGGGAACAAAACTTTTTCTCCTTCTTAATGACTTTACAATGGGTGTGGTTGAAAGTTCCTTTGCAGGAATCCGTTTTCTCTTTGGCCCCCTTGCCATTCCCCCTGGTAAAGAGGGTTCTCCTGGTTTTATCCTTGCATTCCAGGCGCTTCCCTCCATTATCTTTTTCGCAGCATTGATGGAACTTCTATATCACATTGGATTTATGGAAAAGCTCATTCACATTTTCGCCAGAATATTTGTGAGGGTAATGGGCATAAGCGGGGCAGAAGCACTCTGTGCTTCAGCTCAAATCTTTCTTGGCATTGAATCGAATCTCACAGTAAAGCCCTATCTCAGGGAAATGACACAATCCGAGCTTCTCGTCGTCCTCACCACAGGTATGGCAACCATTGCATCGAGTGTACTCGGTTTTTATGTGATTATTCTTGCTCCTACATTCCCCGCAGTTGCAGGCCATTTGATTTCTGCGTCCATCCTTCTTGCTCCTGCTGCAATCCTTGTAAGTAAGATTATCCTTCCGGAAACAGGAACACCTCTAACCCTTGGAAAGGTTATAAAGGTTGAATATGTAAAGGCTTCCAATGTGATTGAGGCAATAATCAATGGTGCCACAACAGGCGTCAGGATGGTCGTGGCAATCGGGGCACTCCTAATTGCTTTTATCGGACTTATTGCACTTATCGATTCTGGCATTGCCTATTGCGGGATGTTGGTAGGAAAGGTTTTCGGGGTGCACGTTGATATGAGCATTCATACCATTCTTCAGTACATCTTCTATCCCTTTACGCTTGCCATGGGCGTCCCTTTTGAAGATGCTTCTGCTATTGCAAGGATTATCGGGGAGAGAATCATAGCAACAGAGGTGAAATCCTATCAGGATCTTGCAATTCTAATAAAAGAGGGTAAAATAATATATGAGAGGAGTGTAGTAATTGCCACTTATGCGCTCTGTGGCTTCGCCCATATCCCTTCACTTGCGATTTTTGTCGGCGGGACTTCAAGCCTTGTTCCTGAAAGAACAAAAGATATATCCATCTTAGGGTTATGGGCACTTTTTGCGTCAAATATTGCGTGTTTTATTACTGGAGCTGTAGCAGGTTTATTCTACACAGGCGGTAGTGGTCTTCTTATGAAATAGCACATGCGTGATACTTTTCTCAATTCTCTTTTTGCGTTGAGTTTCACTAAAATTATAACTAAACTTTTTTAGTGAAGGAGGGATTATGGATAAGATTTTAAGAATTGATTGTCTCCTTCGGGGAATGGGAAACAATGACATTCATGGGTTGAAAAGTATTTTTTCTCAATTCTTCTCCAATTTTATTAAAATTTCAAGTTCAAAAATTGTCAGCTAATCTATCAAATAGAGTTTGAAATACGGTACTCCTGGGAAAAATCAATATAATCAACATCTGAATCATGCGATATTGAAGTAACTTACATTTTTGCTATCGGTTATAAAACGGGTAGAAATGGGCAATAAAAAAGGCCTTGAGTGAGCCCCAAAGCCTTTTATTTCATTGGTTGCGGGGTCTGGATTTGAACCAGAGACCTTCGGGTTATGAGCCCGACGAGCTACCAAACTGCTCCACCCCGCGTCGAATGTGTAATATTAATGGAAAAGAATGCGAAAGTCAACAGTAGAAAGTGAGTGGTTAGTGATAAGTGTACAGGAAATAATGAAAGGGTGTAAGAAAATATGGAAGGACTTTATCTAACAATCAGCAGTCGATCTGGAATGGGTCGAGTTCACGATCAGCATACTCAGCGTACACCTTTTCTTTTATGAAAAGGTCGAGTATGTCGCCATCGATATGACCGCTCTTTCTTAATGAATCGAGTACATCGAGGGCGGTTGAAATGGACATGGGTTTCTTGTAAGGACGGTCTTTTGCTGTGAGTGCTTCAAAGATATCTGCAATGGCAATAATCCTCTCAGGATAGGATAATTGGTCAGCCTTCTTTCCGAATGGATAACCTGTGCCATCCAGCCTTTCATGATGGGCAGCAGCATATTTGAGCACATGGCGCAATTTTTTCGGAAAGGGGAGTTTGCTCAGCATTTTGTAAGTGACGAGGGAATGGTTCTCAATAATCTTTCGCTCCTCAGGAGTGAGTGAACCTTTCTTTATAGAGAGGTTATAGACCTCTCCATCTGTAAGGTAGGGCATCTCTGTTCCCTGATAATTCCATTTATTTGCTGCAATCTTTTTCAATCTCTCAATTTTCTTATCATCCATGAATTCACCTGACTTATTACAGGTTTTTATAAATTCCTTCTCCTCTTCAAGGACACTATACTGCTCAAGCGCCTTCTGGCCGATTCTGATAAATTCCATTTCTTCAAGGGCACCGACCTTACAGAGCGCAAGTTTTTCTTCAAGGGCTTTGATTGCAATATCCCTTTTAAATATCTCATAGCGTGTATCAATGAGGTTTGCAAGGTCAAAAACCTTTTCAAGCTTGGTTGACTTATCTATGATATTCTCAGGGGTTACAATCTTCCCGATATCGTGGAGCCATGCTGCCAAACGAAGTTCATGAAGTTCATCGTTGTTAAGAAAAAAATCCTTGAAGGGTCCTTCCTCCTGCTCGTTCATCTTTTTTGCAATTGCTATTGTTAGTTCCTGAACGCGCCTGATATGGCCAGCAGTGTAAGGGGACTTCTCGTCAATGGCAGTAGCAATCGTTTCAATAAATGATTCAAAGAGTCGTTCAAGGTCTCTGTAAAGCCTCACATTGGTAATGGCTACAGCAGCCTGTGAAGCAAGGGACGCTACGAGGTCTACATACTCAGGAGCAAAGGGTATGGGTTTTTGTGTTTCAGTATCAAGGGCGTTGATGAGTTGCAAAACACCGATTGTTTCATTCCCTTTATTTTTCATGGGTATGACGAGCATTGATTTTGAACGATAGCCTGTACCTCCATCAAAGGCACGTGTGCCGGAAAAGTCGAACCCTTCTGCCTCATATACATCAGGTATGTTCACAATGGTGCCGGTAATTGCCACATAGGACGAGACATTTGAAAAATTAGGCTTCCCTTCTTTCTTCAATGGCACGGGTTGCCACGTAATGGGACCTGCCTCACCACCCATACGGATTTTCATAGTATCATTCTGGACAATAGCGAACTCGAGTCGTTCCTCATCCTCATCCATTATGTAAAGTGTTCCTGCATCTGCATTGGAGAAATTTCGTGACTCCTCTACAATCTTTTCGAGTAA
>DHGO01000181.1:371-16447 GCA_002402795.1 Deltaproteobacteria bacterium UBA4796 | reverse complement strand
CATGCTTTGAGCTATTAGCATACCAGCAAACCGGGTAATCTGCAAGCAATATGGCTCATCATAGCTGATAGCTCATGCCTCGTGGTTCATAGCAACATGTTGAGGCTGTATTTATTGTCTCCTTCGGGGAATGGGAGAAAAACCCTCGCCTTCAGGCGAAGACTTCAGTTCAATCTTTTGCACTGTAAGGGTTCGAGGGGTCAACAAAACAAGGGTTCCAGGGGTCCAGGGTTCAGGGATTCCAGCGGATTAAAAACACTCGACCCCTTGACCCCTCGAACCCTTGAATCCTGAAAGAGTATTTTTATGAAGGTAACTCGAGGCTATGGATTATTAGAGGGTCTACTGGCGAAGAAACGAGCCTGGATGGCAAATAGCTTTATCTCCCCCTATCTCAGGCAGGGGCGTATCCTTGATATTGGTTGCGGCTCATTTCCTTATTTTCTCAAAAATACAGAATTTGCTGAGAAATACGGCATTGATAAGACTGTCAGCGATATGACAATTGAAGGGTTCAAGGGGGAGAATATAATCTCCATACTCGAGCACGCAGGATTTGCTGAAGACCGCATTAGAACAGGATACTTTGAATTGTTTATGAATATCTGGGCAGTGGCTTATAGATAAGGGTCACCTAACCTCAAAATGTGATTTGTGTCACAAAATTTCCCTTTTAATTCCAACAAATTATGTAGTTTTTTTCACAAACTTTGTAGTAGAATAAGGCTCAGGGAAGTTTTATGTATGAAATTATTAATCTTTTTTATTGGCATAAGAATTGCTTCTAATATAATCAGTGATATAATAGGAGGATTGAAAGATGAAAAAGATAATTAAAGAAAGAAGAGATGAAAATGAAAGCAACAATGCCGCATTTAATAAATGGAAAGGAGGTAAAACGATGAAAAGGCTAATAGTAGTATTTATGGCAATGGTTTTTCTGGCAATGGCTGGTGGTGCAATGGCTGGAGGAAGTAACACATTGACTGTGACCGCATCTGTTACAGGAACATGTAAGTTTTCGAGCGGAACTTCCACATTAAACTTTGGCAGCCTTGACCCATCACTTGGTACTAATGTAAATGGAAATACCACAACACAATTCTGGTGCACCAAGGGCGTAACTACTGATGATATTACGCCTGGCAATGGCGGACATTGGGATGGTAGTAAAAGAAATATGCTTGACAGTGTAAGCACTGATCTTATTCCCTATACGCTCACGCTTACAAAAGATGGAAACCCAAATGCGGGACCATCAGCACCAAGGACTCTGACCATAAATGGAACAATATTGGGTAGTGATTACACCGGTAAAAGTGCGGGTTCTTACTCTGATGAAGTCACGTTGACAATAAACCCGTAATAAGATTAGCTCATGAGGGGGGATAGAGAATTCTATTCCCTCTTTCAGGAGGCACCAGGAGATGGAAAGGTAAAGACAGGGGAAAATGAGACCAATCTTCTTCGTTATAATTATACTGAGTTTCTTATTGCCTATGAATATGTGTTATGGCGCAGGTAACAATATCCTCTCTGTGAAAGCAACCGTTGTATCAAATAGTAATTGCAAATTCAATTCAGCTACATCAAGTATCAATTTCGGTAATCTTGACCCTGCAACCCCTAATGATAGAACAGTAGATACCTCGGTGACATTCCGGTGCCAGGGGAGCGCACCTGAAGCAACATTCTCCATAACCCATGATAGTGGTTCATATGAGACCGGTCCAGACGCTCTTAGAATGAGGCATACAACAGAGGTAAATGAGTATCTACCATACACCCTCACTCTAAACCCGCAATCAGGAACTGTACCAAAAGGCACTAATCAGACCCTTACCATTACAGGAAAAGTGAAAGGCACTGATTTTCAGAATGCATATACAGGTAATTATACAGATACCGTGGTCATTTCTATAGCGCCATGAAGGAGAAAGAAGTAATAACAGCTAAGCCAGAGAGGTCTGAAAGCAAATTAGGCACTCTCCTTATTAAACGCCTCCTGGGTAGGATACTCATAGATGGCAGGTTTATATCAAAAAAAGACCTTGAGAAATCGCTGGCATTGCAAAAGAGAACGAACGAGCAACTTGGTGCCATTCTTGTCCGTATGGGCATTCTTGATTCATCAGCCCTCGATGCTGCCCTTTCCATCCAGAGAGACCTTGCTTCTCCTGAAGATGCGATAAAGCTTGCTGCAGGGACACGAAGACTGCTTGGTGAGCTTCTTCTCCAGGCAAGGCATATTTCAAAACAAGACCTTGAAAGTGTATTAGAGGAGCAGCAAAAAACAGGAGAAAAGCTCGGTGAGTTGCTTAAGCGTCGTGGATTATTGACCGAAGGAGAGCTTAAAGCAGTCCTTGCATTTCAAAAGCAGCAGGGTATTGAGAAACCTGTTACCAGAAAACTGCGGCTCGGTGAACTCCTTGTTGCCACCAATCAGATTACCCGCAAACAACTTGAAGATGCCCTTAAGAAACAGAAAGTTTCCAGAAAAAGGATTGGCGAAATTCTTATAGAAGAAGGACATGTAAAACCTCAGCAAGTTGACTATGTCCTGAAGCTTCAACACAAACTTGTGACAGCAGCGCTCATTGCAGTGCTGTCCATTGCAGGTACGGTTATCCCTAAGAAGGCTTATACAGCAGGTCCATCAATTTCTGGTAGCGCTAAAGTCGTGGTAACGGCACGGGTGATGCCCTGTGCGCAATTAAAAATACTCAGCCAATCAATGGAGTTAGTCATTACTAATAGAGATATTGCCCGGGGGTACGTGGATATTCCAGCTGCCTCGCGTATAGAGATAAAAAATAATAACCCAGCCGGGTGTTTGCTTGTCTTTGAGGGTCTTGGTGGCCCTATGAATTTTATTAAAGGTGTATATGTCCGTGGAGGTGGACGGGAGGTCTATATGGAATCAGGTGGCTGGATGACTCAGCCATATACACGGACTCCAATGACCATGGAACTTAGTTATAGGTTTGTCCTTTCTCAAGATGCCAAACCGGGTACCTATAACTGGCCACTTACCATTTCAGTAAGACATGTATAGCCACTCTTCAGTCTTTCTTAAAACATCGTTGGTTGTAATATCCGTAATATATATGTTATATAGTAAATTAATTATGGCTCATCGCATTATATTGCGCTTCATACTTATCCTGTTATGGGTCTCTACCTTCCTTCTTTTATTCAATATATCTTATGGGGGTGAATTCAGAGTCAGTCCTATACGCCTGGACCTTGATGCCAGGGCAAAAAGCGGTGTTATTACTGTGGTAAATGAAGCGGAAGAGAAACTGCAGTGCCAGCTGAAGGCTTTTGAATGGACTCAGGACGGGGAGGGTAAAGATGTGTATACAGAAACACAGGATATTATCTTCTTTCCAAAGCTCATGACCATTGACCCAAAGTCAGACCGTATTGTGAGGGCTGGCATCAAGATACCTGCGGTAGCAAAAGAAAAGACATACCGATTATTTATCGAAGAAATACCAGAGCCAAAGAAGGCAGAGGGAACAGCCGTAGCGGTGACGATTCGATTCGGTGTCCCGATTTTTGTTAAGCCTGTGAAGGAAGAGGCAAAAGGGACTATAGAGAAAATTACCTTCTCAAAGGGTACTGTCACAATTTCAGTCAAGAATACGGGCAATGTTCACCTTATTATAAATTCTGTAAATCTGCTGGGTAAAGATGCACAGGGTGAAAAAACATTTTCTAAGGAATTGAGTGGCTGGTATCTCTTAAACGGTGTATCAAGGCTTTATTCTGCGCCTATTCCGCCTGATGTTTGTACAAAAACGACAACTGTAGAGGTTGAGGTCAGGACAGATAAACTTAATTTGAACAGCAAACTGGATGTTGATAAATCGATGTGCAGGCAATAAATCAGGCATCGTCAGGCATCTTTGGTATTCAATAATCTTCATCTGGCTATATCTTATCTGTTTTTTTCCCCTGTATTCTATAGCTACAGAAGCGGTCATAGTAAAGATTATTCTCAATCAGGAAATAAAGGGAGAGTTCTTTGTTCACATGACCGATGATAATGATTTTCTTGTCAAAATAGAGGATCTAAAGTCTATGGGTTTCAGCGAACCAAAAGGAAAGATTACCCAGATTGCTGGTGAGCTATTCCTGTCATTAAGGTCTATAGAGGGCATGGAGTTTCAGTTTGATGAGAAAGAATTAGCGCTTGAGATTATGGCAAAGCCGGATTTGCTTTCCTTAAAGTCAGTTGACTTAATGCCAAAAAGACAGCCAAAGGTGTATTATCCAAGGGATTCAGGGTTTTTTTTAAACTATAGTATTGACCACAATTCGAGTGATTCCTTCGAATTTCAGAGCTTCAATGTAACCAATGAAGTGGGTATACGGTTATGGGATTATCTTTTCCTTTCCAATTTTGCCTACCATGACAGTAAAGAGCAAGAAACGTTCGTCAGGCTTATGAGTAATATCACCTATGATAACAGGAGTAACCTACAGCGGTTTTTAGCAGGGGACTTCTATGCACTTTCCGGTGACCTCGGAAGCAGTCTCAATCTCGGAGGTTTAAGTTTTTCAAAAATCTATAAGATTGACCCATACTTTATAAACCGCCCCTTATTCAACTTTACAGGTCTGGCAACACTTCCCTCTGAGGTTGAGGTTTATATTGATGGAACGAGAATCATGACAGAAAAATTCTCACCAGGGCAATTCTCGCTTAAAAATCTTAACTACTATGGCGGTGCACGTTTTATAGAAGTGGTTGTGAAAGATGCCTTTGGAAGGGAAACCCGATATAGATTACCTTTTTATTTTAATGACATCCTTCTGAGCAAGGGTCTTCATGAGTATAGCTATAATATTGGTTTTATAAGAGAACAATTCGGGGTAAGGAGTAATGATTACAGAAACCTCGCATTTTCTGGCTTTCATAAGTACGGCGTGAGTGATTCATTCAATATTGGATTCAGTGCCGAGGCGAAAAGAGGCACATATGTTATAGGTCCACAGGCTGCATTACTTTTAGGAAGAGCCGGGACGCTTGTGCTTGTATTCTCTGGGAGCCATGATGAGGATAAGGGAGGAGGAAATGCAGGTTTATTGAATTATGGGTACCAGGGTACGCTTTTTAACTGGAGACTCCTATTAAAGAAATACTCAAGGCATTATATGACCGTTGTAAGCGATGCCTCCACTGCAGGTACTAAGCATGAAATAGGTGCGGGTATTGGATATGGGACAGCGAGTTTTGGTTCTCTCTCAGTCGATTATACCGAGACAAAGAAATATGAGGAACGAAGCACAAAAACTTATGCTGTAACCTATTCAAGGAATATTACGCAAAAATCAACACTCTTTTCATCATATAAGCATATAAGGGAACATAACAACAATTCAGACGAATTCTTTATTGGTCTTACATACTATTTTGGAGGCAATGATATAACATTATCAACAAGCCATCAACAGGATAGAGAGAAGAATACGCAAATAACACAGCTTACAAAAAATATTCCTGTTGGTGAAGGTTATGGATACAGACTGTATGGTGACAGGACAGAATCCCATGGTACCGTATCAAATACAGTTAATCCCTACTTTCAGTATAATGCCAGATATGGAATATACACAGGTGAGTATAAAGGGACCTATACAAATGGTCAAAATGTAGAAGCATATAGATTTACAGCTGCAGGGTCTATTGCATATACAGGCAATACCCTGGGATTTAGCAGGCCTATAAATGATAGCTTTGGAGTGGTACAAACCAGTGACTTGAAGGGGGTCAGGGTTTATATCAATAATGAGGAGATAGGTAAAACAAATGCATCAGGAAAAGTCTTTGTACCGAACCTCAATTCTTATCTGGATAACCAGGTCTCAATTAATGAGAAGGATATACCTATGAATTATACGATGACTGAGGTGATAAAGTATGTCTCTCCCCCTCTCAGAAGTGGGTCATATATCAAGTTCGATGTTACGAAATTTTATGCCATTACAGGCATGCTGCACGTGAAGGTCAATGGCGAGGCCAAGCCTGCGGAATTTTTTGAAGTGACCACAAAAGTGGATGATAAAGAACTTACCTTTCCAACAGGTAGGGGCGGTGAATTCTATCTTGAGAATATCAAGCCAGGAAAGTACAGTGCTTCATTCGACTACAAGGATAAAAAATGTTTTTTTGAACTTGCAATACCCAAAAGCGATGATGTGATTATTGACCTCGGAGTCATTACGTGCAAGGATTTTTAGGTGACCTTAATCTTCCCTTTATGGTGTCCTTTATGGCGTTAAGGTAACAGTGAGGTTGTCACTATAGGAACCTACGGAGACATTCTGTCCCGCAGGGATTCTTCCATATATTATAAGTATTTGAGCCCATGGGTTTGGTTTGCCTTGAGGACGATTTACCTGAACTGAGCTTGTCCCTCCGGTGCCATCACCCCAGATTGTAGAGCGCGCTGAGGTGGTGTAGATATTATAGTTTAAGAAATCAGTGCCTGTTGCGAGCTTCATCTTCCTTGGATTAAAGCTATTTGATGTTGCACTTCTACTTATAGTGACAGTAGCTTTATTTACATCTTCAGTGCAGCTTATATTTATCTTGCCTGTATCGCTATCAAGAGGGGCTGTCCCTGATACATCATAGGTGCCGAATGAAACGTTGTTCACTGACATACTACAGGCAGCATGGGCAATGTTTATGGTTGAGAAAAAGATAGATAGTATAGGTATCAGAAAACATAATTTCATATTATTTTTAGGTATTCTCATAATCGAGCAGGTCAATTTATAACCCCTCGTAAGGCTTAAGCTTTTGCCGCTTTAAAGGCTCTTTCCTGCAGTTCTATCTTCTTTCCCATTCAGAAATCATACACATTTTCTCTCTCAAATAAAACTCTTTTTCTCTTATTCCAATGAAGCTTTTTTATATATTATCAAATAAAAAATGTTTTGCCAAATAATTAATATAATATCAGCAATTCTCGGTGAAAATAAATCGCATGGTATTTTAGGGTCGCAGCTTTGCAGTCTCAGTAACTGCTGGCTTCATTATTACACTTCACCTGAAAATCCATTTACTTGGGGGTAATTGGATAAGCAATATCCGCATCTTGATAGATTTTCATTCTCATTTGTGCCATATGGGATGGCATGGGAGGTTCGTAGGTGAAATTTGTGGGCAGGGGCGAAACGTTTTTCAAGAAATAAGAGTACTCACTGGGATAGCCCATATTTTTTCACCTATTGGCACAGCATCCCTTCCGTTGTATGCAAGGATTGCAATAAGACAGTTATGGGTCGATGATAGAAAGGCTCTCAACCCGGAAAGATCCTTTTCGGTCCATCGTGAGGCGGCTTTGACTTCGATGGCGATACATTTGCCTTGAGATTCAATGACAAAGTCAACCTCGTTCCTGCCCTGCACATTCCAGAAAAAAAGCTCTGCATCAGGGCATCGGGCACCGATTATTGAAAGCAATTGTTGTGCCACATAAGTTTCAAACATGGCCCCCTTAAGAGGTTCATCTACGAGGTTTTGAATGCCTGCAAGATAACAGGCAAGACCGGAATCTCCTATATACATCTTTGGGGATTTAATCAGCCTGCTTGCCCGGCTTCTTAAGAAAGACGGTATCCGGTTAATGATAAAAGATGTCTCAAGAAGCGACAGATACCTGGAAGCAGTTGCCGTTGTTAGTTTGGCATCCCTTCCTATTTCACTGGGGCTCAGTAAATTTCCTGTTCTTAAAGCAGAGAGGCGAATTAATTGTCTGAAGGCGATGATATTGGTTATCTGGCTCAAGTCCCGTACATCCCTTTCCAGATATGTCTGCTCAAAGGACTTAAACCAGAGTCCTCGCTCCTGAACCAGTCCAAGACAGACAGGTGGCATACCACCCGATAGAATATCCTCATCTGTTATCGGTTCCGTCTCTTTTCTTGCAGGAATCTTTTGAGTTTGGAAGAATTGTAAGATGAAAGGGTTTTCACTGATTTTTTTATTGATCTCCCTGTAAGAGAGTGGATGCAAGGTGAAATAGATGGCTCTACCCGCAAGGGTTTCGGATATGCCTTTCAAAAGGGAGAAATTTGCCGAACCAGAAAGTAGAAAACGCCCTGGTTGTCTGTTCTTATCAACCTCTCTCTTTATTGTCGTCAATATCTCCGGACACCTCTGAGCTTCATCAATGGTAAGGGGTCCGTCAGCAGTCAGGAAACCTTCGGGGTTTAATTTGGCTGCCTCGAGATAGGCAAAATCGTCAAAGGTAACGTATCTCCGTCCTATTAACTCGGTCTGCTTCTGCAAAAGGGTGGTTTTGCCTGTCTGCCTCATGCCAGTAATTACAACCACCGGCATCTCCTTAAGGGCTTTTTTTATCGCAATAGTAATCTCTCTTTCAATGTATGTCATAATGATTTGTATTATATTGTCATAATGACACTATGTCAAGAAAAAAAACGATAATGGTGCAACGCTTTTTTTCCTTGAATCCACAATTACAAAGGGACTGAGGCACAGAGGCACAGAAACTTACAGGCACAAAGGGACAGAGGCACAGAGGCACAGAAACTTACAGGCACAAAGGGACAGAGGCACAGAGGCACAGACAATTACAGGGACAGAGGCGCAAGGAATAACAGGCACAGAGGCACAAAGGGATAAACTATTGTCCGCCTTCTTCCTCGAGCTTTTTTATTTCTTTGAATTTCAGATGTTCCTTCATGAGAAAGATAAATCCCAGTATATTATATGGAAAATACCAGGAGGCATGGTAGAGTACCGACACAGTAAAGCCTTCATATTTGGGCACATCGAAGATTGAGAGCAAATATACAAGGAGAAACTGATAAACACCCACATAACCAGGTGATGAAGGCACCGCCACACCCATATTGAGAAGGGCGCACACAAAGGGGATATACCTGAAGGGGATGGATATATTGAGTGTCAAAATAGCGAAATAGAGACCTATACTCATGCAGAGCCACTGAAAAAAGGCGATGATAATATAAGAGACTATATTGACCGGAGATTGTATCCGTTTCAGATTTTCCTGTATCTCCATAATCCTTCTTGCAATTTTGAATAATCTTGGTTTCTTTGTCCTGGCGAACCTGTAGGCAATAATCTTTGCAAACCCTTTCCTGCTCATTATAATCATCATGGCAATGCAGAGAATGAGGAATGCAACAAGAAGATATAGCGCCTGGTATACCTTTGGTGGCAGGCTATATTTTGGAAGAAAGATATATGTCAAAAGTAAAAGGCCAATCAGGTCAAAAAACCTATCAACGAGAACAGTGGAGATGGAATAGGTAAGAGAGATGCCCTTTTTCTTTGAGATAGCATAACCTCGTGCTACTTCACCAATTCTTGCAGGAAGGACATTATTTATAAAAAGCCCAATGAGGAGTGCAACAAAAGTTTCTGAAAACTTCACATTGCCTCCTAATATTTTTGCCCATTTTATGGCAGAGAGGATTGCAGCAAGGATGATAAAGATTAACGGAATCCATACAAATCGAAAATCTCCCCTTTTTACAGTATCAATGATTTCATAGAACTTCACATCCTTGAGAGAGAGGTAAAGTAAAAGGATACTGAGTATGAAGCCTGCTATTGTTATTATGCGTTTTCTTGTCATTGCCGTTTTACATTGTTTGCGTAATAGATACCTGTACAATAGATATAAGTCCTCATATGAGTCCGATTGTCAACTCTTTTTCTCCCATTATCCCATCTCCTGCCTTTGTCCTTGCCTTTATTGCGAAGTCTCTCTTCCACTCTTTTACTCCGGGCGCACAACCCCAGTAAGATTCGGCTCACTCGATGTATCATGGACACCAACCTCATCATAACTGGGGTCCCCAAGGCGTCCTCGATTATCGTTCCAGAGAGTCCTTCGCCCTCTGTCCCTCTGTCCCTCTGTGCCTCTGTCCCTCTGTGCCTCGCCTTACATTATTCCTTGACAATAGAGAGCCTTTTTTGTTCTATTTAAACACTTTAATTAAGGAGTTGATGTTAAAAATGAAAAGGGTTGGTATTATTGGAACCGGTTCTTATGTGCCCGAAAAGGTTATGACAAATTTTGATATCCAGAAGTTTCTTGATACATCGGATGAATGGATTTATACGAGAACAGGAATAAAAGAGAGAAGGATTGCAGATAAAGATGCTGCTACCTCTGACCTCTGTGTTGAAGCCTGTAATAGAGCCATGGAGATGGCTGGTGTAAAGCCAGACGATATTGACCTTGTAATTTTAGGTACAATTACACCTGATACTCATTGCCCTGCAGGTGCAAACTGGCTTGAAGCGAAGTTGAAATGCAGGAAGGCAGTCTCTTTTGATGTAACTGCTGCCTGTTCTGGTTTCATCTTCTGTTTGCATGTGGCTGAAAAGATGATTCAGGCAGGCGCAAATAAGATGGCACTTGTTGTGGCTGGAGAAATCATGAGCAGGGTGGTAAACTGGCAGGAACGGGAAAGTTGCATCCTCTGGGGTGATGGAGCAGGGGCAGCAATTATTACTGAAACAGATAAGGGTGCTCATATTCTATCCACTCATATCCATACTGATGGTACTGGTGGCGAAACCCTCCTCATGCCTGGCGGTGGTTCAAAAACAACTCCCATATCCCATGAAAGTGTGGATAAAGGTCTTCACTTTCTCAAGATGATAGAGGCAAATAAGTCCTTCAAGGTGGCAGTCAATCGATTCGTTGAAGCCTGTGAGGAAGCTGTAAAAAAGAACGGTTATAAAATAGATGATGTTGATGTCATTATACCTCATCAGGCGAATCTAAGAATTATCCAGGGTATGGCAAAGAAATTGGGCACACCCATGGAGAAGGTATACATGACGATTGAAAAGTATGGTAATATATCCTCAGCCACAGTTCCCATTGCCCTTGATGAAGCAGTGAGGGATGGCACAATAACGAAAGGCAAGCTTGTCCTCTTAACAGCATTTGGCGGTGGCTTAACCTGGGCAAGTTCCTTGATAAAATGGTAATTTAAACAGGGAACAGAGAGTAAGGAAAAAGGCACAGAGGCACAAAGGGATAGAATTCTCTGTCATGGGCTCAAGTTAAATGTGGAGGGATGGCTGAGTGGCCGAAAGCGGCGGTCTTGAAAACCGTTGGGCGTTTACGCGCCCCGTGGGTTCGAATCCTACTCCCTCCGCCATTATTATTTTTCTATGTGTCCGTATGAGTACATATAAGTATCGTCATATCTTATAATTATAACCATTTAGACAAATTTATTGTCCTTATGAGTTCGTATGAGTTCATTGACATCCAGTATTTTTTACGGTATCGACGCCAGAAAGAATGGCGATACCGTAAAAAGGAGTGCAAAATGGTCCTAACAAACATTTTATTGAAGAATGCTACCCCCAAGACCAAACCGTACAAGGTTTTTGATGGGCAGGGTCTTTACGTAGTTGTTACACCTGCGGGTAATAAGCTGTGGCGTTTCGACTACAGTATTAACAGAAAGAGAAAGACGCTGAGCCTGGGAATGTACCCTGCTGTTTCCCTCAAGGAAGCGCGTATAAAAAGAGATGAAGCAAAGGTGCTGCTTTTGTCAAGGACCAAGTTAATTCCCCACTACCAGGGCCACATTAATTCCCCACTTTTGCCAGAAATGGGTAGTCTGTTATTGTTGCATCTTTGGGCTCATCTTTTTTCTATATGATTCTCCTCCATCTATTAGTATGTGATGTGCGTTATGACTTAAACGGTCAAGGGCCGAATTTGCCACCACCGGATCAGGGAACAATGCTACCCAGTCTTGAGGCGGTCTGTTACTTGTAATAAGTATCGATGATTTCAGATGGCGCTCTGATACAATCTCATAGAAGTCTTCAGCCTGGATGGAATTTAATGCCGTAAGCCCGAAATCATCGATAATCAGTACATCAGGGTAAAGGTATTTCTTCATCTGTTTTTCCCATGAGTGATCCGTCCTTGCTGCCAGTAGATGTCTGAACATCTTCACCGCCTTTACAAAAAGGACGGAATATCCTTTCCTGCATGCCTCATGCCCTATAGCCTGAACAAGGTGGGTCTTTCCTATTCCTGCAGGTCCATAGACAAGGATGTGTTCTTTTCTCTCGATAAATAGACAGGTGGCAAGATCGGTGATTACACTTCGTTTGATCTTCGGGTTGAAGGTAAAATCAAACCCTTCAAGGGTTTTATTTTCCTCAAAGGATGCCTTTTGAAGACGGACTTCAAGCTTCTTTGCCTCCCTTCTTTCTATCTCATCCTGTACAACAAGCGTTAAAAAGGCAAGATGGGAAAGTTCATCTTTCTGTGCCTGGGTGACACGGGGATCGAGGGTTTCGACAAACCCGCCGAGTTTTAATATTCGTAATTGTTTTATAAGGTGGTGATCGATCATAATGCCTCCCTGCCAAAGTATGAGGAGGGACGCAAGAAGCGCTGTCCCAAATCTGATAGAGGCGCCAATCTCTCTGCAGGCAATTCGGTTTTAATACCCTGTTCGATCATGGTCTTGATGCTCTTATAGTGGAGATTCCCGAACAAAAGGGCCCGTTGTGCCACCTTTTCTATCTCATGGGGTTGCTTTTCGGCAAGCCTTAAGATAGCCTTAAGCCTTTCTTAAATTCCTCATGGCGTTTTCCTTGAGGACTGCGGTAATAAGGGCTTCCGTATGGGGGCCGAACTCAGATGCCTTTTTTCTGCACCAGGTAGGGGTGCTCATTAAAAAAGCGAGCTTCTCCGGCGGATAGTCGGAAGTGTCTGTTATCCATTGCCCGAAAGATTGTGCCCGGGGATGTATTTTTATACGTTCATGGTCTAAGAATATCTCAACGGTCTTTTTGATCCCTTTGACCCACACCTTTTTGCCTATGTACCTTGTAGGGAGAGAATAATAAGATTTATCAAATACTATATGATGATCCGGGTGGACTGTACATTCCTTCCATAGCGGATGCTCGAAGGGAATATCAGGCAAAGGCATGAGATGTGACTTCTCTTCTGCAAGAAAGGCTTCATAAGGTCTTTTCTTTGTTGTCCCATGAATCTCCATACCGATATCGTCTTTGCACCAGATAAGGGCACGGTTGTTGGCATCGGTAATATCCAGGAAGGTTCTTCCCGCCAATAGATGCTTGCGAATTATGGGGACAGTCCTTTCCACCTTTCCCTTATGTTCAGGGGTTCTTACCCTGGCAGGATCGGCAACAAATCCGTAATGATGTTCCATGTCGGCATAAGCCCTGTTTATGGCTGGGTCATAAATGTCAGGCTTTATAACCCCTGATTTTAAATTGTCCAGTATGATTCTTTTGGGTACACCCCCAAAAAAACTAAAAGCCCTCTCATGGCAGTCAAGCCATGTATCGACGTCCTGGTGGAAGACAAAGCGGACATACTTATGACGGCTGCATGACAGGCTCATGATAAATGCCCATGCTTTTCTCATCTTCTGTTTGTCGGGATCGTATATAAAACCTGCATAGCCGAAATCAACCTGGGCTTCAGCTCCGGGGGCGTTTCTATCCTTACTGTAACCTTTGGTCTGCCGAAGGAAAATTCTTTTCTGAGATACCGCTTTATGGTGGTGTAGCCGACATTGATATTAAAGTTTTCTTTAAGAAGCCGCCATATCTGCTTGCCGGTCATATTGGGATCTTTTAACCATGCTTCGATGTCTGATCTGTACTTAGTAACCAGATCAAGGACAGGATGTTCATATGCAGGTGAATGCAATACGTCCTTCAGTCTGGCAACAAGCTCCTGTTCATCGGGGAATGGTCCATTCTGGCTAATCCCTGAAGACTTAAAGCTCCTTATATGCTTCCGCACCGTTTTTCTGTCCATGCCCAGTGATTGGCCGATCTGTGATATTTTTCTTCCCTTATGCCATTGATACAATACTTCCACTACTTCGTTCATCGGTATATTCCTCCTTGCCATGATCCCTCCATTCCCTGAAATTTGTCTTATTCAGGAATGACAGGATCGGTAATTTTTATCTACTTCTTTCGGCAAAGTGGGGAATTACCTTGGCCCTCCTACTGGGGAATTACCTTGGCCCTTAAGGGCTTAAACTGGGTATATACCATGGCCCTCGACAACATAAAGATCGTGGTCAACAATTCCCAGTATCTTTTCATAGGAAGCATATTCTTCTTGCTCGATCCTTTAATCCCTCTTCAATCCATGTGCTCACAATTCTAATTACCTCAATCTTTTCATCATGGAGAATTAATGTCCTTGGAGTCTCTTCACCTTTATAGCCTGAATAGGCAATCACCTCTATTTGTTCTATAGACATATGTTATGTTCCCTCACCTTCATTCTTTAGAGCTAAAGCTTTGAGTCTTTGTAGATGGAGTAAGGGTTGTGTAAGAAGGGCACACAAGGGGAGAAGAGTTTTTAGGTGTTATCTCTTTTAAAATCTCATACAATAAAGAATCTCTGTTGCCCTGTTTTATCTCAAAGAGCTTGATATCACTCCTATTCTTTATATCTGCAATCAGTCCGCCACCTCTTAAGGCAATGGTTGCAATCATCAATTTCTCAGAATCAACAATTTCTTTTAAAAGTTTCTTGAATAGGTCAGATAAACATTCCATCTTTCCAATCTCATCAATCATAATAAGAGAGGTGGAAGGGCTAAAAAAGGAAATGGAGTCAAGAAAGGCTTCAAAACCTTTGATGTCAACATTGTATTTACCTACTCTGAAAGGGCTCCTTATATCTTTATGAGATAGAAGCCCTCTTTTCCCATTAAGGCTCACCAGTTCAAACCCCTTTCTTTTGCCTTCTTCTCGTATCTCTTCCGTATAAAAACCAACGGGATGAAAGCCCTTTAATGTCTCAGAAAGTCTTTTAAGCAGGGTGGTTTTGCCCACACCTGGGAGTCCGGTGATAAGGATATTCTTTTTTGCCAAACCCATATGGCAATCCTTTGCTTCACATTTATTCAATCACCAATCACCTGAACCAGAATATTCCGGTCTCTTCCCCGATTATCAAAATCAATGAAGACAATCTGTTGCCATGTTCCCAAAGCAGGTCTTCTTTTAACGATGGGAATCGTAAGGGATGGTTTCATGAGCGCTGCCCTTAACCATTGCCATCACCCCAGCGCTTATCATGTTCATAAGGGATATTGGATGGGATAATCCTTTCAATTGCCTTCTGAAGGTCTCTGAGCACACCTGTTTCATATTCAATCGTTGTGACTGACCCTGTAGAGCCAGGGCAGAAGACTGTAATCAACCCCTCTTCTATGCCAGATCTTTCGGAAATGGAAAGTACCTGAGGAGTAATATCAATAATATCGCTAAAGCCTTTTGTACTGAATGAAATTGTCTCTGTAAAGATCATGATAGTCCTCCTCAAGGCCTGTTTATTGGTTAATTAAGACTTTAAGGAAGAAAGAGCGACCTTCTCAATCCCCACAGCCTGAGCCTTAAATTTATTCTACATCTTTTTATTGCTTATGTCATTAAGGTTGGTTATTGTGTCTTCGCTCATCTTGTTTTTCAAATTGATTTGCCTGAATTTTCCCTGACCTCACCCCCAAAAAGTGTACCATTTGAGAATAGAGGCTATGTATAATCAGTACAGGTTTTGTCGCCCTCTTCATGTTGTTTGAAATCATGCTCCCTATCATATTGCTTAAAGACAAGAGGAATGGGTCTTGCAATAGATCGTGACTCATACCGATAGCCCAGTTCTGTCCTTAATGTGCTGAAGAATGATTCAGCCACAGCATTGTCTGTGCATAAGAAATAGCAGTGGTTATCAGAACTAAAAGAACACCAAACACTAAGCGCCAGGTGCTAAAGATTAATACAGTGCTTGGAGAAGTAATGTTTCTTCCTTTAGATATCAAGGTCTGCAAATATATCCTCAATACTGGCACACTCAATAAGCTCTTCTCCCCTATCGGTCTTCATAGTCTTTTTTGTTATTGCATTGGGCACTTTCTATACGATTTCTTCCTTCATCTTTTTTGTCTATATCCAGGGGTGCTGGCTAAATTCCAAGTTGTTTTAAGAAACCTCTAATCTTATGAGAAAATGG
>DHGO01000181.1:0-342 GCA_002402795.1 Deltaproteobacteria bacterium UBA4796 | reverse complement strand
TTTACCCCGGCAGGGATCTTTACTTCCAGGTCTTTGGGTTTTCCCCATTTTCTGTAGGGATATATTATCTTTCCTCCCCTTTGAGCCTCACCCGGGGTGAGATAAATCACATCATGCCAATCGCTGCCCCTTTCTGGTCTTTCTATGCCTAAAACCTTCTTTAAGGCATATCTGGCTAATTTACCAAAAATTCCAGGGAAGGGAATTTCAGGCAATCCAGTCATCCTGTCAGCTTGAATTCTCTCATATCCCTTCTGGTAACCTTTTCCATAATTAAGAAACTCAAAGAAGAAAAATCCCCTGCCAAAGGCTCCTACCCTTCTGAATTCAAAGTTTCTATAT
>DHGO01000091.1 GCA_002402795.1 Deltaproteobacteria bacterium UBA4796 | reverse complement strand
AGTAGAGAGGATAGAAGATGAGGCAGAGAATCAGGATATGCCTGAAAGCCTTTGATCACAGGTTGCTTGATCAATCGGTAAAAGAGATAGTGGATGCAGCAAAGAAGACCGGAGCCCAGGTAATCGGTCCTGTACCATTACCAATAAAGATACAGAAATTCTGTGTTTTGAGATCACCTCATGTGGACAAGAAATCAAGGGAGCAGTTCGAGGTGAGAACGCATAAGCGACTTATTGATATTGTTGAACCAACCCAGCAGACTGTTGATGCACTGATGAAGCTGGAGCTGGCATCAGGAGTTGATGTGGAGATAAAGTCGTAGGAGTTTTTCATGGCACGAGCTGATGTACTCAATGTGCAAGGTGAAAAGGTCGGGGATGTTGAGATTAGAGACGAAATATTTATGTGTGAAGTCAAGCCCCATCTTATCCATGATGTCATAAGAATGCAACAGGCAAATCACCGGCGAGGAACATCATCAACAAAGACCCGTAAAGAAGTGAGTGGTGGAGGAAGAAAACCATTCAGACAGAAGGGAACAGGAAGAGCCCGCCAGGGAAGTTCCCGTTCACCTTTACAGGTTGGCGGTGGTACTGTTTTTGGACCCCACCCCAGGGATTATTCATACACCCTTCCGAAGAAGGTAAGAAAAAGCGCCCTCAAATCAGCCCTTACCGTGAGAAACAGTGAATCGAATTTAAAGATTATTGATAAGCTTGCCCTCGACCGTATAAGCACAAAGGCATTTTATGGGGTTGTGAAAGCGCTCAAGCTTACAAAACCTCTCTTTGTAGTTGATGGCAGGAATGAGATTGTAGAGAAATCAGTGAGGAATATTCCATATACAAAAGTATTGAAGGTTGAGGGATTGAATGTATATGACATTATCCGACATGAACAACTTATTCTCACCATGGATGCCCTTAAAAAGATTGAAGAGGTTCTGGGGTCATGAACGAATATGATATTATTATGCGGCCTCTCATAACAGAAAAAAGTTCACTCTTGAAAGAGAGTGGCAACCAGTATGTATTCGAAGTACAGAGGGGTGCTAATAAAATTGAGATAAAAAAAGCGGTAGAAAAGCTCTTCAAGGTAAAGGTTCTTTCAGTACACGTTACGAATATGGAGGGGAAGAAAAAGAGGCTTGGAAGATTTACAGGAAAAAAACCAGACTGGAAAAAGGCTATTGTTACATTGAAGCCTGAGGATAAAATAACCATTTTTGAGGGTACGTAATGGGAGTAAGAGAATATAAACCTACCTCACCGGGTCGAAGGTTTATGAGTATATTGACCTTTGAGGAGATTACAAAAAAGAAACCGGAAAAGTCCCTTTTAAAACCCCTTAAGAAGAAAGGTGGCAGGAACAATAACGGAGTAATTACAACACGTCATATAGGGGGTGGACACAAGAGGCGATACAGAATTATAGACTTTAAAAGGGACAAATTTGAAATACCTGGCAAGGTTTACAGCATTGAATATGATCCAAACAGGTCAGCAAATATTGCGCTTATCCATTATAAGGATGGGGAAAAGAGATACATCATCGCTCCCCTGGGTCTTAATGTTGGTGATACAATTATTGCAAGTAAAAAACCCGATACTGACATCAAAGAAGGTAATGCACTTCCACTGCGATTTATTCCTCTTGGTGCTTTCATTCATAATGTAGAGATGAAGCCAGGCAAGGGAGGACAGCTTGTGCGAAGTGCAGGTACCTATGCACAGCTTGTTGCTAAAGAAGGGGATTACGGACACATGAGACTTCCCTCCGGTGAAGTGAGACTTATCCACCTTTCCTGCATGGCAACAATCGGACAGGTTGGTAATCTTGACCATGAAAATATAACCATAGGAAAGGCAGGCAAGCCAAGGTGGCTTGGTATACGTCCCACAGTTCGCGGAACAGCTATGAACCCTGTTGACCACCCTCTTGGCGGAGGAGAAGGCAGATCAAAGGGAGGCCGGCATCCCTGTTCACCATGGGGTCAACTTGCAAAGGGATTGAAGACGAGAAAGAACAAGAGGACAGACAGGTTTATTATAAAGCGTAAAGATTAGGAGGTTTCTGGTGGCGAGGTCTGTAAGAAAGGGACCCTTTATAGATGAGAAGTTAATGAAGAAAGCAAGTGAAGCAAAGGAAGCAAAAAGCTCTAAAGTTATTAAGACATGGTCAAGAAGGTCTACCATAGTCCCTGAGTTTATCGGACTTACCTTTGCGGTACACAATGGGAAAAAATTTATTCCTGTTTTTGTGACCGAGGAAATGGTGGGTCATAAGATGGGAGAGTTTTCTCCCACGCGTATCTTTCACAGCCATTCAGGGGATAGGAAGACAAAGGTTGTAAAGAAGAAGGAATAGAATAATGGAGATTAAAGCACGGACAAGAATGATGCGCATATCACCTACAAAAGTGAGAATCGTGGCAGCTCTGATAAAAAAGAAGAAGATTAATGATGCTATGGGAACACTTCTTTATTCGCCCCATAAGGGTGCAGCTATCTTGAAGAAGTTGCTTGATAGTGCCATTGCCAATGCAAGACAGAAAAAATTTGTTGATGTGGATACCCTTTACGTTAAAAATGTGCTCGTCGATGGAGGTCCCACACTCAAGAGATTTATCCCGAGGGCAATGGGAAGGGCAAATAGAATCCGAAAAAGAACGAGTCATATTACATTGATATTGGATGAATCATAGTTATATGGATAATCAGGAGGTGAAATGGGTCAAAAGACAAACCCCTTAGGTTTCAGGCTTGGAATAATAAAGTCGTGGGATTCGAAATGGTTTGCAGCTAAGAATTATGCAACATTTCTTCATGAAGATATTACTATCAAACAGTTTTTAAGAAGGAGATTACACCAGGCAGGTGTATCGAAGATAGAGATTGAAAGGGCAGCTAATAAGGATAAGCGAGCTAAAATAAATATTTATACAGCACGACCAGGACTGGTAATCGGAAGAAAAGGTGTAGAGGTTGAAAATCTTAAAAAAGAACTTCAGCGTATTACAGACAAAGAGATTATCCTGAATATTACTGAGGTTAAGAGACCTGAAGTAGATGCCCAGCTTGTTTCGGAGAATATTGCCCTGCAGATTGAAAGGAGGGTCTCTTTCAGAAGGGCTATGAAGAGGAATGTATCGCAGGCATTGAAGTTTGGTGCTAAGGGAATTAAGGCTATGTGTGCAGGAAGGCTTGCAGGTGCAGAGATGGCAAGAACAGAGTGGTATCGAGAAGGTCGGGTTCCCCTTCAAACAATAAGGGCAGACATAGACTACGGGTTCAGTATAGCAAAAACAAAGTACGGTACCATCGGTGTGAAGGTCTGGGTTTTTAAAGGTGAGGTATACCAGGAGGCACAATAATGCTTGCTCCAAAGAGGGTAAAGTTCAGAAAACAGCAGAAAGGAACAACAAGCGGAGCTTCCTATAGAGGTAATAGGGTGAGTTTCGGAGATTTCGGGTTACAAGCCTTAGAGCCGGGATGGCTCACGGCACGACAGATAGAAGCTGCCCGTATTGCCCTTACCAGATACGTTAAGCGAACCGGTAAGGTATGGATAAGAATTTTTCCAGATAAACCCATTACCAAAAAACCAGCAGAGACAAGAATGGGGAAAGGCAA
>DHGO01000081.1 GCA_002402795.1 Deltaproteobacteria bacterium UBA4796 | reverse complement strand
ACATACAAAATTAAATTACATATCGAAAGTGGTTTTATAACCCCCTTTCAGGCCGATATGATTTTTGGCCACATGTGCTGGGCTGTTGCTCATCGAAATGGAGATTCTGCGCTTAAAGAGTTTCTTGAACCTTTCAAAAAGAAGCAACCACCTTTCATCCTTTCTGATGGCTTTCCTGAAGATTTACTTCCCAAACCCTTAACGGCTGATTTTAATGCTTCTGAAAGTGACCTAAAAAAAATAAAAAAATTGAATATGGTCTCTTTTGAAGACTTTGAGAGGATAAGAAGAGGGGAAAAATTTAACCCAACCGAGCAGAAAGATATTTCGAAAACCGTTACAACCCCTCACAATACGATAAGTCGTATTACCAATACAACCCCACCGGAAGGAGGTGTATACAGCTTGGAAGAAATTTTTGTTTCATCTGTAACAATCTATCTGAAAACAAATTCAGTGGAATGGAAAAACAGAGTACTAGAGCTATTGGAGGACGTTTCGCAAGCTGGATATGGTCGAAAAAAATCAATCGGAAAGGGGCAATTTTCTATTAAAGATGTTGAGGAATTTGAATTTCCATCAATTAATAACCCTGATGGTTTTGTTACTCTCTCAAATTTTTGCCCTACTGAAGATGACCCAAAAGAAGGATTTTACAAAACCTTCGTTAAATATGGAAAACTGGGTGAAGAATTTACTTTTACAGGGAATCCATTCAAAAAACCAATAATAATGATAAAGGCAGGTTCAGTATTCAAAACTGATGGATCTCCAAATTACTTCTACGGCCATATGGTAAGAGATATATCCCCTGCTAAACCTGAAGTCGTCCATTACGCCTATGCCTTTGCAGCGCCGATTTATTATAAAAATGCAATATTTTCTTTACAATGAAGAAGCTTTTATATAATCTTTCCTTATTATGAAGAAAGATATAGTTAAAACAATTATTCGTGATTTTCATCTGAATCCTCTTCCTGAACTTGTGGAAAGGGATGTAACCATTCCTTCCGCTTCCGGGAAGATTATCTCGCTCATCGGTGTGAGGCGAGGAGGCAAGACATCCCTTCTACTCAATCATGCCAGGCAACTGATAAAAGAGAACATAAAACAGTCACAGATAGTCTACATCAATTTTGAAGATGAACGTCTTGATGCAAAAGCAGATGAACTCGACCTTATTCTCCAGGCGTACCGTGAGTTATATCCTGACCTTGATACAGGGCAATCTTTTTTCTTCTTTGACGAAATCCAGAATGTCACAGGCTGGGAAAAATTTGTTCGTCGTATTTATGACAGTGTGACCAAAAACATATACATCACAGGTTCTAATTCTCGTTTCTTGAGCAAAGAGATTGCAACGAGCCTGCGAGGAAGAACTCTGCCCATTGAGGTTTTCCCGTTATCTTTCCGGGAATACCTCAGGTTTCATAACATAACTATTGACCTTGCAAGCTCCCGCTCCATTGCCGCCATCCAGAACCATTTTCTTCGATACCTTAACTGCGGAGGCTTTCCTGAACTGGTTCATTCAAAAGATAGCATCAGGGATGCCGTACTGCAGGAATATTTTAACGTTATGCTCTACCGCGATATGATAGAGCGTTACAACATTAGCAATGCAGCGTTGTTGAAGTATTTTTTGAAACGCCTGCTCGCTTCAGCAACAAAAAGTATTTCTGTAAACGCCATCTATAATGATTTGAAATCCTCAGGCGTAAAAATAGGGAAGAATCAACTTTATGAATATCTCGACATCTGTCAGAATATTTACCTTGCCTTCTCCTTAAGCAAATATTTTTATAAACCTGTTGTCCGCGAGCTTGGCGAACGAAAAATATATGCTATTGATAATGGCTTGCTAAATGCGGTTACTTTTCGCTTTACTGAAGATTCAGGCAAATCCCTCGAGCAACTGGTTTTTCTTGAACTCAGACGCAGGGGCAAAGAAATCTATTTCTACAAAAACCGTGCTGAGTGCGATTTTGTTGTAAAGGAAAAAGAAAAAATAAAGATGGCAATACAGGTTGCATGGGCCCTTGATGATGAAAAAACAAAAAAACGAGAGTTAAGGGGAATTATTGAAGCCTGCAAGACCTTTCATCTGCACGAAGGCATAATCATTACAGGAGACTCTGCCGAAGAGACAACGGTTGAAGGTATTCGAATAAAGATACTACCATTTTCAAGGTGGGCGTTGGAGTCATGATGCCCGGAGGTGAATAAATCATGAGTCATGTGCATGTTTGTCTCGTATCGGACCAGACCATACCCAATATATTGAGTATTTACCATTTTAAACCAGACTCTGTTCTTTTCATCACTACAAAGGATATGGAAGGAAAAGGAAAAACGCAGGCAATTTTGGATACACTTAAACATCTTGGGTTTGACTATGAAAACAGGCATAAACGCGTTGAAGTCGCAGAAGACTCTATTCTTGATTGCCATAATAAAATCGGAGCAACTGTGCAAGAACATGATGATGCAGAGTATTCCGTGAATCTAACTAACGGAACAAAAATAATGTCAATTGCAGCTTATGATTTTTTCAAGGATTATGGCAGTAAAATGATTTATATACCTATCGATAAAAACGAATTTATCACACCATTCCCCAAGAAGGCGCATATAAAACCGGAACCTCTTAATTTACGTCTATCAGTTACACAATATCTTTCAGCTTATGGACTAAAAGTATCTAATTTAGAGAAACTCGAGCGAAACAGGAAAGAGGCAATTGACAGAAAAGAACTTTCAAGGTGGATTGTAATGCATTACGAGGATATAAAGGATCTTCTTGTGTGGTTAGGCGGTATTCTGCGGAAGCACCGTGATAATAAGAAAGATTATCTTCTCCGTGGAGATTTTGAAGGTTCAACTCATGCAGAAAATGAACTGATAAAACGCCTCAACATACAACATTCCGGTAAAACACTTTCGAAACTAATGTCCCGATCAGAAATCAGATATATCACAGGAGGCTGGCTTGAAGAATTCTGTTTTTGTGAACTCTGTGAACATTTAAAGAAAAATATTGACGATATTCAACTTGGTCTAAAGCTCAAGAGCAATAAAGGTGTAGAGAATGAATTTGATGTGATGTTTACCAAAGGCAATGCCCTCTACTTTGTCGAATGCAAAACCCTCGAACAACAGAATCTGGATTACAGAGATATATTATACAAGATTGGGGCATTGCAAAAGGATTTTGGACTAAGGGTAAACAGTTATTGGGTAACAACATCTTCGAAAATATTGAAGGATAGTGATTTGCATCCAGCGGTAAAGGCAAGGGCAGAACAATTTAACACTACCGTCATCCCTCCGAAGGATGTGCCAAACTTAGGCAATATAATAGTAGACAAACTTAAAATGAAAGAAGAAAGAGGCTTATAATAATGGAATTACTTGAAATAAATATATCATCTCTTTTTACAAAAAATGCGAAATTGAAAGACCTCGATACTTACATCCAGAAAGCCCTCTCCCTTGCTGGTGAAGGGAACGATGTAGTGCTTACAGGCGCAGGGCCAGTGTGGCTCTATCTCAAAATTTCCCATGCCCTCCATGGCAAGGCACGAAAACTGATTTATCGCTCCCCCGTCACAGGGGATGTGGTGATTTTTGACCACTCGCCTGAATAAAACTGTTTCATGTTAAAAGTTTAATGTTTAAAGTTGAAAACCGAAGTATTATAATAGGCTATGGTGGAAAAAGTTTCCCATAGAAGTCTGACTGAAGAGCAGAAAAACATACTTAAGCAGGCGCTATGGGACCTTAACCTTACCCCTGAAGAGTTTCTTGCCATTATCGAAGGCACAAGCGACAGAAAATGGCCTGACCGTGGCTTCTGTGTAGCAAGACTCCTTGAAAGCGTGAACTGGTTCGATATTGTAAAAATTATTGAACCTATAAAGATATATGCTCTCTGGGAGAATGCAAAAAAATATGTAAGGGCTGATTCAATTAAAGAAGGGATGGATTTTGCAAGTAGAATATTACAGAAAAATTATTTACCCTCTCCAGGATAAGGCTTTTCCGGCTTTCAAAGATTCACCATTTTATCTTACCGGTGGAACAGCACTCTCCCGCGGGTATTATAATCACAGATATTCTGATGACCTTGATTATTTTGTCAATTTCCATCCTGATTTTATCAAAATAGCTGAACAAAGGATTGAGTTATTAAAAAATATTTTTGGAGATGTGAAAATCCCCCTCAAAGATAAAAATTTTGTTAGACTTTTTGTTTCAAATGATAAGCTCAAGATTGAACTTATCAATGATGT
>DHGO01000122.1:36401-40111 GCA_002402795.1 Deltaproteobacteria bacterium UBA4796 | reverse complement strand
TCCCTGTAATCTTCTCCTCAAGCTTCATGAGCCCTTCAAGTAGCGCTTCTGGTCTTGGAGGACATCCAGGCACATAGACATCAACAGGCACAAGAATGTCCACACCCTCTACTACATTATACTGTCCTTCAAATACAAAAGGCCCTCCTGATATGGCACAGTTACCAAGTGCAATAACCCATTTGGGTGAAGGCATCTGCTCGTATAAGGTTACAAGGGTAGGGGCCATCTTCTTTGTTACGGTGCCCGATACTATCATCAGATCTGCCTGTCGGGGTGATGGTCTGAATACCTCTGCACCGAATCGAGCAATATCAAAACGAGCCATAGAAGTACACATCATCTCTATAGCACAGCAGGCAAGGCCAAATGTTATAGGCCAGAGGGAATTTGCCCTTGCCAGATTGAGCACTTGATCAAGTAGGGCGAAATGTATTACGGGGTCTTTCTTTTCCACTGAAAAACTCCCTTTCCCCATGCATAGATGATTGCAAGGAGAAGTATGATAATGAAAATAAGGAGCGAGTAGAATTCATATACTGCGCTACCCCTTGTGTAACTTAAGGCTACGGGGAAGAGGTAAAGGATATCAACGTCAAAGGCAATAAATATGAGGGCATAAAGGTAATAGGCGATGCTGTAACGAATCCAGGCACTTCCAAAGGGCTCAATACCGCATTCATAAGTGGTAAAGGTCTTTTTACCAGAAGTACGGGGGGATAGTAGCTTTGGCAAAATAACGGCAACAATAGCAAAGATGACTGCAACAATAGTGAAAAAAAAGACATAAAAAAATTCCGTAAGAACATTCATGTTGTAATAAGCCCTACCATAATATTTTAAATTGCAACTTTTATATCAAAATTACTTCCTTTTTGTAAAGTGAAAAATTTCATTTATTATCAAATTATTTATAAGTATTTATAATCATTAGAATTATAGATAACTTATCTTGTAGCAAAATTAATAATTTTGTTGCAGGGCAGTATATAAAAAGTGAAAAATTTCATTTATCGTTTTCTATAAGGACAAAGGGGTAGGCTTTTAGCTTTTTAAAAAAGGACTCCTTTTTTTCTACCGGTACATTGATTGTATATGTCCCCTTTGGAAGGATATATTTCCTGATATGAAGGTTCAGATACCTGAATTGTCTGTATGACATATCCATGCATCTTGCAAGGGCGTTTGTATGAAGTTCTTTTTCTATTTTAATTAAAACAGCGTCTATAGCAAAGGGTTTATAAAGCTCCTTCTCATCGATTTTTATTCCGTACCTTTCCCTGTTTGTTATAATCTCTTTCAGTGCGAGGATCCTGAAGATATATCGCTCTGTCTCTTCTGGCAAAAAGAGGTCAAAGAAGTCTTTCGTTCCCTGATTCTCAAGGGCATCTTTTATTCTGTTTGACCCTGCGTTGTAGGCAGCCATAGCAAGAAGCCAGTCGTCAAATTCATCGTATAAATGCTTGAGATGGGTAAGCCCTGACCGTGTTGACTTTTTAATATTATACCTTTCATCTATATAATCATCCACCCTGAGCCCCTCTCTCTTCCCTGTCTCCTTGATGAACTGCCAGAGACCAGCTGCATTAGCCTTTGATACAGCCCGTGGGTTGAGGTAACTTTCACTCACTACAAGATAAATGAGATCAGCAGGAAGAGCCATCTCCTCTATCTCTTCATTTATCATGCTCAGGTATTTCAGGTATCGTTTTACAACTATGGTAAGAAGGCCTTTGTTCTCAAGAAGCTGAAAAAATTCCCTTTCAAACCTTTCCCGCATATCCCCTTTGAATATGGGTATTCTTTTATCGCACAGCATAAGATATTCAGGAAGATGCTCTATGGTGTAAAGGTCACGTTCTCTAAAAAGGCGTGTAACATCCTTTTCAAGTTCTGTGATACGCTGTTCAAGAGGTTCTTTTTTCTTTGTGGTGGTCTGGGAATCTGCGGGCACAACAAATATACATAATAGAATCCCTGCTACAGATAATACACATAGAAAGCGGCTCAATATGTGCTTCACGCTTCATCTCCTTTCAATATTACGTGGATTCACGCATTATACGCTTGAGCAGAGCTATACGGTTATCCATGTGTTCAATAGTACGTCTTATATCAATCTGAAGAGAGCTTAATCCCTCATGACGCCTCTTGTATATCTCTTCAAGTTCAGCGCGCCAGTGCTCAATAATTTCAATCTCCTTTTTATTCATTTCCATCTCGAACCTTTTTTTAAGCTCCCGTGCCATCTTTTCATCAATCACCATATGCCTTCTCCTTTTCTTTCATAATTAGACGATATATTACGATAAGGATAGATACGCCAATAATAACGGATGGTATGACGATTTCTTCATAGCGCTTGACATCCTTAACAAACACATATACCACATTCCCGCATGCATAACCGACAAAGGCAACGACAATGCTCCAGAGAATGGAGTTTAACAGGCTATACAGGAAAAACCTGGTTTTTGTGATGCCGGTACATCCTAAAAGCAATAGAATAACCGTCCTTATGCCAACCAGAAACCGCACAGTGAAAATGATGCCCTTCCCGTATTTATGAATAATTCTGTCCGCTATTGATAGTTTGCTACTGAGAAACTTATATTTTTCTATCTGTTTCTTTCCAAAGGCCCTTCCTATGAAGAAAAATGTACAATCACTGCTAAGGGTACCTATAAATGCCCATAGTACAAGTATTTCCAAATTCATATAGCCAAGCTTTGATAATATCCCTCCAATAAGGACAGTTGTTTCTCCTTCTAAGAAGGAACCCGCAAAAATACCAATATACCCATATTCTGCAATAAATGCTTCCAGGTCCATTTCGAATTGTTTCACCTATCCGTTTATCATAACTTATAATCCTTAACTATCTTTCCATTCTATATCGCCTTCTTAATAAGGTCAAGATGTGTGGTTTTGTCCCTTCCGTTTTTCTACAATTTTTATAAGAATAATGCCAATTTCATAGAGGATGTACATAGGTACTACAAGGAGCATCATATTATAGATATCAGGGGTAGGCGTTATGATTGCAGAGGCAATAGTGATAATAAGAATTGCATACCTCCGAGTTCTTCCAAGGGTTGTGGATTTTACAATACCCATTTTTCCGAGCAAGAAAAGGACTATGGGCACTTCAAATGTCGCGCCAAAGGCAAATATCATGGTTGTGCAGAATATTACAAACTTTTCTATGGATATCATTGCCCTTATGGGTTCACTCTCATAACTTAAAAGAAATTTTATTCCTGATGGCAATACAATAAAGTAGCAAAAGAGACACCCTGTATAAAAAAGTATAACTCCTGAAGCTATAAACACAAATCTGTGGAATAGCTTGAAGCCGATAATATCTCTGAGATCATGGCAGGCAAATAAGGCAATAATAGGCATGGTAAAAAAAATACCTCCAAAAAAGGCTATTTCAAGGGAACTAAAAAGAACCTCTGGAAGGCTTAAGTAATAAGTCTTTATATTTACAACTTTGACCAGAAGATAGGCAATGTCTTTCGCATATATAAAACTTCCAATACTTCCAATAGCTACTATAATCAATGACTTGTATAAGAAACGCCTGATAAATCCTATGGCCTGGAGTAATCGTGTCTTTTCCATAGAAGCTCCTCAGTATATCTAAATACCGGAGGATATTATCCCAGATATGTCATTAGAACATGGTGTCGGGTTTTCTCAAGCAA
>DHGO01000122.1:0-36374 GCA_002402795.1 Deltaproteobacteria bacterium UBA4796 | reverse complement strand
ATAGCCCGACACAGATACTCATCCTGATGGAAAATCTGGGATTATATATTTCATTGTATTCTCTTCTTGAAGTGCTTTCCCAATTCCATAAGCAATTTTATTAAATAGTACAATTGAATCTTATTTAAAGTCAAAAGAGAAAAGGTTTATTTATATCCTAAACAAAATGGTGAAGGTCAGTCTTTAGAGTGAAAAAGGGCTCTGGAAAATGCGTGTGCCTGAAAAGGCACAAGGTCATCAATCTTTTCACCAATGCCAAGAAACCGTATGGGGATCTTCAGCGTATGGGCGATGGGCAGGATAAAACCGCCTTTTGCTGTTCCATCCAGTTTTGTGGCTATGATACCGTTTATATGGAGCGCATCATGGAATGTTTTTGCCTGCACAATAGCATTTTGACCATTGGTGGCATCCACAACCAGAAGGGTCTCATGGGGTGCACCATCAATCTCCTTTCCGATAACCCGTTTTATCTTTTTCATCTCCTCCATGAGATTGGATTTTGTGTGAAGCCTTCCTGCAGTATCAAGAATAAGTATGTTAATATCCCTCGCCCGGGCAGCCTTTACAGCATCAAAGGCTACCGCTGCCGGGTCTGAACCCTGGCTGTGCTTAATAATGTCAGCATTTACTCGTTTCGCCCATACCTCGAGTTGCTCAATAGCTGCTGCCCTGAATGTATCACAGGCTCCAAGCAACACTTTTTTTTGAGCTTTCTTAAAAAAATGTGCAAGTTTTGCAATGGTTGTTGTTTTACCAACACCATTAACACCAATGGTCAGTATCACAAAGGGTTTGTGAGTGTTTGTATCCACTTCCTTCTCTACAGGAAGTAATATTTTTTCTACTTCATCCATAATGGACCTTTCAATATCATCAGAAGTCTTTATCTGTCCTCTTTTCCATTTTTCTTTTAGTTCACGAATAAGGTATTCTGTGGTTTCAAGACCTGCATCAGAAAGAATGATTGCCTCCTCAATTGCATCAAAGGCTTCCTCTGAAATTGGTCTACCCTTGACTGCCCATTCAATCCTGGTCAGGAGTTGGTCTCTTGTTTTGGTGAGTCCTTCTCGTATCTTTTCAAATAAGTTCATGAACTATACTATGCGCTAAGTTATTGTTAACCTTATTATTTTATTCTTCTGACGAGTAAGGTTTTCCGCATACCTTACAGAATCCCTGTTCATTAATAACCCCGATACATGAACCATCACTACAGAGTATTCTTGCTGAAAGGTCAAGCGCTTCTTCTGTCTCCATATCCAATTTGTGACCACACTTATAGCAGTAGGGACCAAGTTTTATTATCTCATTATTACAATTGGGGCACTTAATTGTTTCGCTATCGATTCCGCACTTCTCACATATCATGACTACCTTCCTTTTGTTACTTTTATAACCTTACCATCTTCGAACTCTACATAGATGGTATCTTTGTTGTCTGGCATAATTTTCCATGAAGGTCTGTAGGTCCATATGATGTGATTATCTGGTGTTTTACTTACAATATCAGGCTCTCCGAGTCTCTTTTTTACTTCCGTTTCAGTCATAGAAATCATGGCATTCTCCATCGCAGGATTCCCTTGTTTTGTCTTTCCTTTAAAATAGGTACAGGAAAATAATGTACTTACGAAAAGTAGAATGATGCATGCCTTCACAATGGTTTTCACGGTAATAGTTTTCAACAATTTATGTGGAAAACTTGTGAATATTCTATCTGAGTTGATAAATAAGTACTTGATTTTATTAACTATTAATGTCAATTAAGCTCTCTTTTTATACCCCGCTTTAAGGGGCTTAGTTATGGAGCCTAACTTATCATAAAATCTTAGATTTATCAATGTTTATAGACCTATACTTCTTTGAAGCCTTTTTAAGCCGTTCCATCATCGCCTTGCCAAGTCCTGCCTCCGGTATCCTTTCTGCATAAATAATATCAATATCCTCCCTGTCCAGTTCAATGAGGTATGAAAAGAAGTTTGCTGCAGCCTCTCCAATATCCCCACTTTTTGAAAGCCAAAGCATATATTTAGTACTGACAGGATGAGGCGGTTTCTTAAATGCAAGAAAAGAAGAATTGGCTACCTCAATTTCATGGGTGCTATCTATTATTTTCAAAGGCTTATGAGGGGCATAATGGTAAGGAAGTTCCCCGGGTGCACCGCATATGCCCTTCTTTTCCACTTGTTCTATCACATGCCCTATACGGGAAAGCTCTTCCATGCATATAGCTCCATGCCTGTGGACACAAATAATGCTGTTTTGAATAGAAACAATAGTTGATTCAATACCATAAGTGCTATCACCTCCATCCAGGATCGTGACCTCCCTATTTTTGAACATCCTTGCCACATGAAAGGCTTTTGTCGGGCTCATATAGCCGAATGGATTTGCGCTTGGTGCTGCAATGGGGCCATGGAAACTTCTAATGAGATTAAGCGCAACAGGGTGAGACGGCATACGCAATCCTATTGTCTTCAGTCCAGCAGTTACGATATCAGGAATGACCCTTTGTTTTTGAAATATAATGGTAAGAGGGCCAGGCCAGAACTTATCAATGAGGTCTTCAGCTACAGCTGGAATATACTCAACATATTGTTCTACCCATTCCTTCTCTCCCAAATGGACAATAAGGGGGTCAAAACGGGGCCTCTTTTTTGTTTCAAATATTTTTGCCACTGCATAAGGGTTTAATGCATCAGCACCAAGACCATAGACAGTCTCTGTTGGAAAGGCAACGAGACCACCTGTTTTCAGTATGGTAACTGCCCTTTCCACGGATAATGGGTTAAAACCGTCGATTAGTTCCATAGGTTATTGTACTAATGATTGTAAATATTGATACTATTTTTGTTGGGGAGTACTTTTTTCTTTATTATTTTCAGGGGTAACATCAATTTCGTCCGGCTCTTTCATGGATTTTTTAAAACTCTTTATACCCTTACCAATAGCCCCACCTATTTCCGGGAGTTTTCGTGCTCCAAACAGCAACACAACAATAAGCATTATCACTATTAGTTCTGGCATACCCAAACCAAACATATCAGTACCTCCTTAAGGAATTATATCTTCTTTATAAATGAGAAGTCAATCTTCAAAATAATTCTTACAAAATACCTAATTTCTTTACAATCGCAGACCCTTTTGATACCATCCATATAGTGGTGCTCTTTTTTATATTTCTTTTTTTGATGATGCCCTTTTTCTCTTATAGCTCTTATAGCGCCATCACGCCCTCAGATTGCCTTGACTGTCACAATCAGTATAAGGACTATATACATGGAGGTATATCGTGTACTGAATGTCATAAAGATATAACAATGATTCCTCATAAGGAACGCCTTGAAGAACCCCAATGTATAGGGTGTCACAGTAAAACCACAAAGACATACGCTGTTAGCGTTCACGCAAAAAGGCGTATTCCCTGTACCGCATGCCACAACACCCATTTTATTACCCATGAAAAAAAGAATTGTACGGCATGCCATCGTAATGTCAGCCACACATCTCTGCCTTCCGGTGAAAAACACCTTACATCTCTTTCGTGTATATCTTGTCACGGACAAGCAAAGAAAGGAAGTATTGAATTATCCATTCTTATCAATAAACGCGATATTATTACACCAGAGTCAATTGACCGTAACGGAAACAACATGATTGACAGGCTTGAATGGGATAATCTCCTCTTTGAGCTTTCAGAAAAATTACAGAACAACTATTCGATACGCAGAGAATACCTCGTTGAAGGTGATTCTCATAAAATCACTAAAAAAGCAAGTGACTGTAAAACATGTCATGAAGAAAATGGATTATTTTCAAGGGCCCGCTTGAAATTATACGGTGCTTTTTCCTATGAAGTATTCATAAGCCCCCAGATTTTCATTCGTAAACTTCCATCTATTGAAGACTTTAAGAAGACAGTTCATGGAAAAAATCGAATTCGGTGCAATGACTGTCATACCTCACAAAAGCAGGTTGATGACACCCTCTGTATTGGTTGTCACAAAGACCTGTACGAGATATATAAAGGTACACCCCATGCAAAAAAAGGTGCCACACGGTGTATGGATTGTCATAATCCCCATTTAGTAAAACCCTATAGAGAGCTTTCTTCCAGCGAAAGGGTTTCTGTCTGTACTTCATGTCACAAAAACTCTCTTAAAACCCATAGATGGCTTCCCCAACCCTATCTCCATTTCAAATACCTTGAGTGTTCCACATGTCACAGCCCATACTCGGAAAAAGGCATTGTATTCTTTATAAAATCTTATGAGAAAGATAGCCTTACTCCTCTTTCATATCAACGCCTGTCATCTATTTTTATGACTGAAGGCAACATAAAACATTTCGTTGACAAAGACGAAAATGGCATTGTTGATGCAAGGGAATTGAATGACTTCTTCGCTAAACTAAAAAGGTCTCTCCAGGAAAATGTATCCTTTGATGCCCCCATCATCGTCACCAGGATATACCACGACCATGCAGTAAAAGGGCAAAGAAAAAGGGTATGTAGAGAGTGTCATTCAGGGAATGCTCCTTTCTATGATTGCATGTACCTTGCATTACCTGACAAAAATGGGCTCCTCTATCTTCCTGTTAAAGGCACATCGCTCTCTATGCTCCCTATATCAGTTTTTGTTAATCTTATGCTTATAGGTGAGGCAAAGCTTAAATGGCAGGATCTGAAGACCCTGTTTATAGCCAGAGGTGATAACTGGTATCACTATGTGGGATCCCTCGGTTACAAATGGATTGATCTTGCAGGTATCATAATGCTTTGTATCACTGCGTGCGGTATTATTTTTCACATACTGGCAAGGATCCTGTTTAAAAGATGATAAACAAAATATACCTCTATCCCCTTCCTATTAGAATCTGGCACTGGATAAATGCTGCTATAATTATCATACTTATCATAACAGGGTTGCAGTTAAGGTTTTCTGCCTTTGCTATAATGGAATATTCCACTGCTGCCCTCTATCATAAATGCATCGGGTTTACTCTTGTCGGCTCCTTTCTATTCTGGTTCATATATTGTATAGCAAGCGGTGCAATGAAAAAACATTACTCTCTACGACTTAGAGATATAAAGAGGATGTTCCTCCAGGGTCTCTACTATGCCGTTGGTATGTTTAAGGGTAAGGCCAATCCCTTTACTCCTACACTGGAAGAGAAATTCAACCCGCTTCAGAAGCTCTCATATCTTACGGTCATGCTTCTTGCCACCCCTATCGCCATATGCTCGGGCATTCTTTTGAGCGATATTTTCTTTTTTCTTGATTTCATACGCGCCATAGGTGGCCTTCGTGTGGTTGATGCTATCCACGTAAGTGTTGGGTACTTTTTTGTCATCTACTTACTGATTCATATCTATATGTCAACCCTTGGAGAGACTTTCTGTTCCTATATAAAAACCATGATAACTGGTTACGGAAGGGTTAAGATTCATGATACAGGCGAAAAGGATATTGAAACACTAAAGTGATTGCAACCATAGTTCAAGTCTCTTGCAACCTTCCCGGAGCATGTCAAGGCTATTTGCATAAGAAAATCGCACGTAAGAGCTTGCCCTAAAGGACCCAAAATCATATCCGGGCGTTATCGCTACCTTTGCTTCCTGAAGGGCTTTCATGACAAAAGACATACTATCGAGTCCCCATCTTTCAATACTTGCATAGATGTAAAATGCACCCTCAGGATTTATGGGGATACGGAATCCAAGCTCTTTGAGTTTCGGCAGTAAAAAGTTCCGTCGCTCCTCGTAGGTCTTTCTCATGTTTTCGAGATCTTCTTTGGCATCAAAAGCACGCATGGCAGCGTATTGTGATATTGATGGTGGCGAGATGAATATATTCTGAGCCAATTTCTGTATCGGACGTATGAGGCTGTAAGGTACTACCATCCATCCAAGACGCCATCCTGTCATGGCATACATCTTAGAAAAACCATTTACCACAATGATGTCATCTGCAATGGTAAGGGATGTCTTTACTTTGCCAATATAAGAAAGACCAGCATATATCTCATCTACAATGAGTATTCCGCCTCGAGAAGATAGAAACTCATGGAGTTGTGATATTGTCTCTTCCCTGTAGACAATACCTGTTGGATTTGAAGGACTCGATATAAGCACAATATCTGGAACATGGGGCAATCCTGTAAAATGGTCGACCCCTACCTCAAACCTTGTTTCCTCGGAAACAGGAAGGGACAGTACCCCTGCATCAACAAAGAACCCGAAGTTTTTGTAGCAGGGATAACCTGGATCTGTAATGGCAAGAATTCTGTTCCTGTCAAGGAGCAATGCACACAACAACAATAAAGCGCCTGATGTGCCATTTGTTACAATAATCCGTTCAGGATCAACCTCAACCCCTTCCGTTTCCTGGTAATAGCGAGAAATCCTTACGCGTAAATTGGGTAACCCTAAACTGTGGGTATAGAATGTATGGTTTTCACCTATAGCTCGAAATGCTTCCTCTTTTATAGATAGAGGGGTAGCAAAGTCAGGTTCCCCCACCTCCATATGCACTATGTCCTCTCCCTGTGCCTCCATGGCCTTAGCCTGTTCAAGCACTTCCATAACATAGAATGGTGTTATTTTATCTGTCCTCTCTGTAACCCTCATCTCTTTACTCTATGCTAACTCTACTGATATAAAATGAGCAAGCATGGTGCAAATGTAACAGACTTTCTCATATGCTGTCAATCTTCTCGCCCATGCAGGTGCATGGGGTTATAACGTTTTTTGTTAAAGACATTGAGGTCTGGCTATGGTATGCTTTAAAAAGAAAAATAATATGGAGGATTCTCTATGACAAAGGATGGTGTCATAAAATTAGCCAAAGATAATAAAGTAAAGTTTGTAAAATTATGGTTTACAGACCTCCTCGGCTTTGCAAAAAGCTTCAGTATTACTGTTGATGAACTCGAGGGTGCGCTTAACGAAGGTATGGGTTTCGACGGTTCTTCTATTCAGGGATTTGCACGGATTGATGAAAGTGACATGGTAGCAAAACCTGATCCTTCAACGTTTACCATCATTCCATGGAGGCCTACAGACAATGCGGTAGTTGCAAGAATGTTCTGCGATATATATGAGCCTGATGGCACCCCTTATAAGGGTGATTCCCGCTATGTATTAAAGAGAAACCTTCAGATTGCAAAGGACATGGGCTTTACCTTCAACATCGGCCCTGAATTGGAATATTTTTATTTCAAGTCTGATCAGGGAACTGAGATTCTTGACAGAGGGGGTTATTTTGACCTTACAACCCTTGATGAGGCAATGGATTTACGAAGGGAGACCATCCTTACCCTTGAAAGTATGGGCATCAAGGTAGAATACAGCCACCATGAGGTAGCTCCTTCACAGCATGAAATAGATTTACGCTATACCGATGCACTGTCAATGGGAGATAACACCATTACTTACAGAATCGTGGTAAAGGAGGTGGCACGAAAGTATGGTGTTTATGCCACGTTTATGCCAAAACCCATGTTTGGCGTGAATGGAAGCGGCATGCATGTACATCAGTCCCTCTTCAAAGGAAATAAAAATGCCTTTTTTGATGGCAAAGATAAATATTATCTTTCCGATATTGCCAAACGATATATTGCAGGCCTCTTACGCCATGCAAAAGAGATTACCCTTGTGACGAGCCAATGGGTCAATTCTTACAAAAGATTGGTGCCAGGATACGAAGCACCAGTATATATCTCCTGGGCACGCCGTAACAGGTCAACTCTTGTACGCGTTCCCCTTTATAAACCTGGTAAAGAAAAGGCAACACGGATAGAATATAGAAGCCCTGATCCGGCATGCAACCCTTACCTTGCCTTTGCAGTTATGTTACGGGCCGGTCTTGCAGGGATACAGAATAATTATACATTACCAGAGCCCATTGAAGAAGACGTCTATGAGATGACTGGTGAAAGAAGAAAGGAACTGAAAATAGATTCCTTACCGGGTAGCCTCCACGAGGCTATTGAATATGCTGAGTCCAGCAACTTAGTAAAAGATACCCTTGGCAACCATGTTTTTGAGAAGCTGATTGAAAATAAAAAGATTGAATGGGATAGATTCAGAACCCACGTTTCTCAGTATGAGGTAGAAACATATCTTCCCGTATTGTGAAAACAGGGTAATTCAATTAATATTGCACAGGTAGAAAATGATTGTACGAAATATGAATGATCCAGAGGTGCTTCAAACCACATACATTGCCCACCGAGGCGCTGTTGCCAGGATGATCATGACAAGCCATTTTCTCGAATCCATGGAATTCCTTGCATATGCCATACTTCCTCCAGGAAATATTATTGAAGAACACAGGGATGAAGTTGAAGAGATTTACTTCATTTTAACAGGGGGTGGGCTCATGAAAGTAGGTATTGAAGAGAGAGAGGTAAAAGAGGGCGATGCTATATGGATTCCTGCTGGAGACCCACACAGCCTCAAAAACACAACAAAGGACATGACGGTTATTCTCGTTATTGCAGCCTATCCGTGATGACTCAGCTTATAACTATCTTGCCTTATCATTCTCCATATTCATCAAGGTACCGTTCAATGTATTCTTTTACTTTTTCTCGGGGTTGGTAAACACCAAAATGTCCCTCACATAGTATATCCGCCTCCAAGGCAATCAGTTTTTTCATAG
The DNA here is from genome assembly GCA_002402795.1 of Deltaproteobacteria bacterium UBA4796. Lineage (GTDB taxonomy): Bacteria > Desulfobacterota > Syntrophorhabdia > Syntrophorhabdales > Syntrophorhabdaceae > UBA8905. The sequence goes on along the minus strand of DHGO01000122.1, from coordinate 27,711 downwards.
ACGTTGTCCATGCTTTAAGGTCTGAACCAAACTCTTTCATAAAAGGTCCATGGATATCCTGACCAAAGAGTATACGTTTACCTTCTATATCCGTGTACACAGAAAGAGATCCTGGTGTATGACCAGGCGTGTAGAGACATATTATTTCGTAAGTCCCAAGGGTAAGGTGTTTTTCCTCTTCTTTTATGATAACATCAACAGGAAGGGGCAAAAAATGTACACCATACCAGTAGGCTGCTGTCATAACAGTATCACCTCTCTCTACAACGTCAGCATCAAGTTCATGCATTATGGCTTTTGCGCTGTATTTACTTTTAAAAAAATGGGCACCTCCGATATGGTCAATGTGGCAGTGGGTAAGAATGAGCGTTGAAATCCTGTACGGGTCTAAACCAAGTCTTTCAATGTTATTCACGATTTTGTTTACACTTGCTCCAGCCCCTGTATCAATAAGGATGAGTTCATCTGCATCAATAAGGTATATAGAGCAGTCCCTGGGGTCTGTTATATCAGAACCACCAATCTGATATACATGGGGCACAATACACTGAAAAGCCATCCTGCCTCCTTTTAACCATGATATACCATGTTTACCTCTCAGGGTATAGTGAAAAATGAATATATCCCTATGACCACCTTTCTATCATTACACAACTTAAGCCCTTGACACCCATGGTATCCCGTTGTATTATCAAGAAAAAAGGAGGTGGTTCTATGAAGATAAAATGGTATGGCCATGCGGCCTTTAGAGTTATAACAGCAAGTAGTGTAAAGATTATTATTGACCCTTATCAATCAGGTAGCTTTGGTGGTGCTCTTTCCTATGGAAAAATATCTGACCAGGCAGACATTGTGCTTATCAGTCATGACCATGATGACCACAATTATACAAAGGACGTGCAGGGAAAATTTACACAGATTAAAAAAGAGGGGTCTTTTGACTTTAAGGATGTAAGGATTAGGGCAATCCCCTCATTTCATGACCCATCAAAGGGTAAGGAGCGTGGAGGAAACCTTATTTTTGTAATTCATGCTGATGGGCTCGTTGTGACACACATGGGAGATATTGGTCATGTGCTCGATAAAGGTTTAATAAAGGGAATAGGGAAGATTGATATACTTCTTCTCCCTGTAGGCGGCTTCTATACAATAGATGCTCAGGAGGCAACAAGGGTTATGAATGACTTAGCCCCCTCCATTACCATACCAATGCACTTTAAAACTGAAAAATGTAATTTCCCCATTGCTCCATTTGAAGAATTTACCAAAGGCAAAAAGGATGTGCATGTAAGGGATATATCAGAAATTGAAATAACAAAAGAAACCCTTCCTAAAACTTCCCAGATTGTTGTATTACAAAATGCGTTATAGAGAATGCTAAAAAGATTATTTTCAAAAAAGGAGATAGAGGAAGCCGTTCAACGGCTTGCCTCTCGCATAGAAAAGGATTTTGAAAACAAAGAGATTATCTTTGTCTGTCTGTTAAAGGGTTCTTTTATTTTTACATCTGACCTTGTAAGACATATTAAAAATCCCTCAATTATAGATTTTATGCGGGTTTCATCCTATGGTAAGGGCACACAATCAAAAGGCGCGATCACCATTACTAAGGATCTGGAAGAAGATATCCAGGGTAAAAATGTGATCCTTGTGGAGGATATTATCGATTCAGGGCTCACTCTCAAATACATCCGTGACATGCTGATGGCAAAGGAACCGAAATCCCTAAAAATATGCGCCCTTGTTGATAAAAGAGCAAGAAGGGTTGTTGAGGTGGAAGGTGATTATGTAGGCTTTACCATTGAGGATGGCTTTATAGTTGGTTATGGCATTGACTATGCTGAAAGATATAGAAATCTCCCTGACATATATGTCATAGAAGAGTAAGATAGTATTTTAATGTATATGAAGTTCTTTGTAGTAATTCTTATATATCCATTTAATGTCTTCGTTATGGAATCAAAAAAGGATGCTTATAGAACATCTGAATAATTAGGAGGTAAAAAAGATGCAGGTACTTGTTATATACCACTCAAGGTCTGGAAATACTAAAAGATTGGCAGAGGCAATTGCTATGGGTGTACAGGAGGTGGAAGGGGTCGCTTCTCTTGTAAGGGCTGCCCATGATGTGACAAAGGATGACTTTCTTTCCTCTGATGGAATTATTGCAGGCTCTCCTGTCTATTTTGGAACCATGGCTGCCGAGCTGAAAGCGGTCTTTGATAAGTTTGTTGGTATACGCAAACAGATGGGTGATAAAGTGGGTGCAGCATTTGCCACTTCTGGAGACCTTACAGGAGGCAGAGAAACAACTATTATGTCCATCATTCAGGCTTTTCTCATATACGGAATGATTGTGGTTGGTGACCCCCTTGATGCCACGGGACATTATGGTGTTGGATGTGTTGGTTCTCCTGATGATACAACCCTTGCCAATGGAAGGAAGCTTGGAAAACGGGTTGCTACTCTCATTAAACAATTGAAGCGTTCCTGAATGAGACACGGAAGGGGAGGGTTTTAAAGATCGTGAAAGAGGCAGACCGTTTAATCTCGAGACATAACTCTGTGCTTGTCTTCATTGATTTCCAGGAAAGGTTGCTGCCTGTCGTATACGAAAAAGAAAAGATTCTAAAAAACGCCCTTCGTCTGGCAAGGTTCTCACGTATTATCGGACTGCCTGTCATTATAACTGAGCAGGAAAAGCTGGGTGATACCATAGCCGAATTGAAAAAAGAACTTCCCTACGTACGTCCTATCAGAAAGGTTCATTTTAATTGCTTCTATTGCCATGAGTTTGAAGACAACCTTCATTCGCTGGACAGAAATGTCCTGATTCTCGCGGGTGTGGAGGCCCATATCTGTATTGCCCAGACAGCGCTTTATGGAGTACGCGACTTCACCATCCATGTGGTTCGTGATACAATCTCCTCACGAACTCCTGAAAATTGTAACATAGCTGTGGAAAGGATGAAGGGGGCAGAAATTGTTATAACCTCCACAGAAATGGCCATCTATGAGTTGTTGCAAAGGGCAGATACAGAAGAATTCAAGGCAACTCTACCACTGATAAAATAATCTTATCATGGGGTAACATACCTGCCTGTGTGTGTCCGCACGCAGACAGGTTTTATACCGTTTCACGTGAAACAATTAATAACTAAGGCACAATTTCCTGATAGAATTAGTAGGTAGTTACTTGCTCTGAAGATAGACAAAGTCGGATGGTGAAAAGTCTCCACCCTTTTTAATCTTTGCCCAGCAGGCATCAACACCAAACAATTCAAACACCTCAAGGTCACCCTTGTAGTTCCCCTTTACTCTACCAAGGGGTGTCTGTGTCTTGGCATCAATAATCTGTTCACCCGGTGTATATACCGAAAGTATATCGCCTTTTTCAAACCCTGATAATCGTCCTGCATTGATATAGACCTTTTCGCCATCAATTGAGGCAATACGTGCATGCCAGTCAATGGAGAGTATGGTTCTTAAAAGGTCTTCAGCGATTATTTCAATAGCAAGGTCAATGGCCTTGATTTTTGCCTTCTCTGAACTCATATCCCCCTTTTCCCTTGTAAGAGACACGGGGTTTCTTCCTAAAAGCTGTTTAAGGGCGCTTCCTGTGTCGGTATTGTAAATCTGGAGGGTCATTTTTGACATAGCAAAGGATGTTTCTTTTTCGTCCTTGCCTTCGATTTTAGACGTGCTTGTATAGATATCAGAGAGGGTTCCTTTTATGACAACATGGACACCGTATAATTCGTTCAACTGTTTCATGGTTGCCGGGTCGGTAAATTCGCCTTTCACAGTGATTGTATTTGGGTCTACACATATTATAGCACCGGTATTTTCAAGCCTTGATATGAGTCTTTTTGTTGCAAGCTCCCCCATTTGTTCTTCTTTATAGTTTGTATGGTCTTCGATGGACATCACAATAACGCGTCTCTTCATTTTTGGAGAGGGGTAATTGAATGCGATAAGGGGCATCATGGGCATATACCCCATGCCTGGGAGGACACCCATCTGGTATGGGTAGACCATCTGAGGGGCAATACCTTTCTTTTTGAGTTCTTCTTCAAGCTTTGCAATTCTCTTTTCAAGCTCCTCCCGTTCTTTTGTGCTTCCAAAAAGCCCTGATGCAAGGGATTCGCCAAGGCTTGGTGAATACTGGTCCTTTCTTATCCAGACGTACTCTGGCTCATAAGGGGTTAACATATACCTTCTATTCCTTCCATATATATACTCTATTCCATCGATAACCTTTATATCGCCAGGCTTTGCTGCCTCTTCCTCAATCTTTTCACCTTTGTCCACCTTCTTTTCATCCTTTTTTTGTGCCTTTTCTGCAGGAGAGGTATCCGTCTTCTTTTTTGTAAAGGGTATATAACTACAGGAAAAAAAGGAAATAGCAATGAATAGTGCTATCCATTTACGCATTTGTGAATTATACGGCAACGGTCTGTAAATGTCAAAATAATTTGGCTCTCACATGTCTCCTGTAAATAAAGGAACAGTAAAATAAAATGTGCTGCCCTTGCCCGGCATGCTCTCAACCCAAATGTTTCCTCCATGGGCTTCAATAATTGAACGGGCAATAAAAAGTCCAAGGCCCGAGCCACTTTCTTTTTTAATAAAGCTTCCCCTCCTGTATTTCTCAAAAATATACTTAATTTCTTCCGGAGGGATTCCAGTACCTTCATCACTTACTGCTACCTCAAGTGCCCCGTCTCTGCTTCTTATGCATATATCTACAATGGAATTTTCTGGTGAAAACTTAAGTGCATTGTCAACAAGGTTTATAATAACTCTTTCTATGTATGTTCTATCAGCAAAAGCAAGGGGAGCTTTGTCTCCTTTATGAAATTTTACCCTTGGTCCGTACATATGGACAATCTCCTCTATGATTTCCACCATATCTATTGCGGAACGATTAAGCTCTAATCTGCCTGCTTCAATTTTTGAAACATTAAGATAATTTTCAACAAGGTGGTTAATCTTTACTGTATTATCCTGAATATTTTTAAGCTTTAACTGTACTTTCTCATCTATAGGGCCATAGGCTCCTTTTAAAATTCTATTTAAAAATCCTGTAACAGGTAGCAACATACTTTTTATGTCATGGGCAATAGAAGATATAAAGTCTGCCTTAAATTCCTCAAGCTTTTTTTCCTGAGAGATATCTCTAAAGAGTAAAATATGACCGCTCTGTTCCCCATCCAGCATAAAGAGGGAGATGTATATTTTCAAACATATTGTAGATGGTGATGCATACCGCTGAACCTCCACAACCACCTCCCGTGAGCCTTCCGTAATATTGACCCCTGGAAAAAACGTTTTATAATCACGGCCAATAACTGTATATCGGTCAACCCCCATTATCTTTTCTGCAGCTCTATTAAAATAGGTTACTCTTTCTCTTTCATCAAGCGTTATCAGGCCATCTTCCATGGTTTCGAGGATTGTAAGCAATGTTTTTCTTTCACGTTTTATTATGTCAGTCTTTTCTTGCAGTTCGATATTGATGGCTTTTATTTCCCTCAGATTCTTTTCAATTGTATTTTCTCTCTCGGTAATTGCTTCAACCATTGAGTTTATAGAAGAGGCGATGAGTTTAAATTCCTTCGTCTTTATTGTATCTATATCAATACGCAATGAGTAATCTCCCTGTGCAATAGCCTTGCAAGCTTCTGTTATGGTCTGTAGAGATGGTGTAATCCCCCTGGTGATGATAAAAACAACAATAATGACCGTGCATGTTGCCCCTATGGAAATAAAGATAAATATGGTAAGTAACCTTCTACTGAAAGAGAAAAAGCCTTTTTCGTTGACGCCAATGCCATATGCCCATTCATTACCCTCGGTAACATCACTGAAGGGTTTATACATGGCAATATACGGGGTGGTGCCTATCAGTGTTTTTCCCACATATGTTTGTCCCTTTCTGTAAAGCGTATCAACAATCTCTTTGCTAAGCCCCTGGTCTTTTTCATCACCTTCCCGGTGAAGGGAAGTAAAGACCCTCTTTTCTTTATAAAATATGGATATCCGAAGGGGTTCGGTAGATGGCCTTGATGTTTTTGCCACTATATTCTTAAGTAACACATTACCTTCATCAAGGATTGTAAACGCTATAATCTTCCCGACGGGTAAATTTGCATCTCCTAATGGTACAGCGACATAGAGTGCCGGTCTCTCTTTCCCATTTATCCATATTATTGCAAGGCCTTTTGCTTTCAAGTCTTTATCCCCTGGGGTTTTGATCTTGTTGCCCTTAAGCCTTTTGTGCATAAATGTAAATATGGGTACCCCCCTGTTATCATGAAACGTCAAGAAATCGATCTCTTCTATGCGGGATATTATTTTTAGGTGCTCTCCAAGTGCGAACATATCTCTTCTTTTTGCAGATGCCTGAATGTCTATTTGGTGTGCATACAGAGCAAGGTAGGTCTCCATATGATGAAGCTCTCTTTCAATTGCAAGCGTAAGGAGACCAAGGTCGGCGGACAGTCCTTTTTTCAATTCGTTGACTGTAATTTTTTCTATGAATGATATACCAGAATATGTTGTTATAATAGAGAGAAGAATAATAAGGCTTAAGAAAGAAAGGAATATTTTTGTAATAAGTCTCATATAACACTATGTGGAGGTGGCGGGAATCGAACCCGCGGCCCCCTCGTTGCGAACGAGATGCTCTCCCTCTGAGCTACACCCCCTTCATTATAAATGCAGTAAGTTTTTAATGGTCTCTTTGAGTTCATGCAAGTCTGCTGATTTTACCACATAGGCATCGGAAACCCAGCTTGAAAAGTCCTGCCTGAACTCTCCATATGCAGAGCAAAGTATTACAGGCTGTTCCTTATTCATATTTTTTATTTTATTTAAAACAGTAATACCATCCATCCCTGGCATTTTGATATCAAGTATAATAAGGTCAAAATGGTTTTCTTTTATCTTCTCTATGGCTTCTTCACCACTGGCAGCAACATCAACAATGTACCCCTCGTCTTCAAGTTCTTCTTTAAATAATATGCGTATGTTTTCTTCGTCATCCACCACCAAAAGCCTGATATCCTTCATATATGATGCTCCCCTTTGTTACATTATATTATTTTTTATAGGAAGATACACGACAAATGTAACTCCCTTACCAACATTATTATTCACTTCTATATGACCACCATGATTCATAACAATCTTATTTGATATGGCAAGGCCAAGCCCGGTTCCTCTCTCTTTTGTTGTAAAAAAGGGATTAAATATATTATCAATAATAGCGGGCTCTATCCCTCCTCCTGTATCTGTTATTGATATGGTTACATAAGGTTTTTCCCGATAGTATGTTTGCCCGGTCTTGATAGTAATAGTCCCCTTTCCAGCCATTGCCTCAAAGGAATTCATAAGAATATTTATAAAAACCTGCTTTATTTGCTGGACATCACATCTGGTGGGCGGAAGAGTGGTATCATATTCGCGTACAAAATGGATATTTTCCCACGCAGCATCAGGGGCAAAGAGGTAGATAACCTCGTCTATACACTCATTGATCATGCACATGTCATTGGCTATAGGCACATCCTTCACATAATTTAACAGTTCGTTAAGAATGGTTTCCAGTCGTGAAACCTCTTTAACGATGATGTCAATATATCGCCACTCTACCCCATCTTTATTCGCTTTGTTGGCAAGCCTTTTTGTAAAACCACCAATAATAGCAAGGGGATTTTTTATCTCATGGGCAATGCTCGCTGTCATTTCCCCGAGGCTTCTGAATTTCTCCTGTTCTACAAGTCTTTTTTGTGCATCTCCCAGTTCTCTTAGTACATCTCTTAACCGGATATTAAGCAAGGTCGTTTCAAGGCCTGTTGATAAATACCGCGCTATGGTATCTATAAGATATGCTGCATCCTCTTCGTTTGCCATACCAGGCTGCGATTTTTCTCCACCCATTAAGAGAGTACCGAGTATACGGTTCTTAGAGATAATTGGCGAAACATACATAAAAAAGCCTGAAAACTTATCTTCAACTACTTTCTCCGCATAATCTTCCAGAGAAATAGACTTTTTAAGGTGTACACACTTCTCTTCTAATGGGGCAATATATCGCTCCACAGCTGGGTCCATAGTACCATAAGTAAATCGCTCTGTTTCGAGCGCCAGGACGCTTTTTTCTATCCTGATACTCACAAAGGCTGCATTCATTGCCCGTGCCACTATGAGGGCGATATTTTTTAAAAGATCGTATGGCTCCACATTGGAGCTCAAAATCTTTCCAAGTTCAGTGAGGGTTACCAGTTCGCTAATACGCTTGGTTGAGGAAAGGATGAGGTCGTAGGAACGGAATATACCACCAATTTCACGAGAAAGGATTGAAAGAATAATCTTTTCATCTTCATGGAGTGTTTCAATAGTAGATGAACCCAGCACCAAAACCCCATATATATAGCTATCATCTGATACAGGAAGAAATGCAAAAGTCTTATACCTTTCAAGAATTCCGTCCAGTTCGGGATAGAAGAGGCATCCGAATCGTGGAGGTATATCGTGTTTCGAATAAAACTGAGGGGCCCTTCTCTGGGCAACGCTGCCAATAACCCCCTCACCTATATGGCATCTATATTGGTTTAAGATCCCGAATAAAATACTCTTATTATTTTTAAACCTGCAGGTAAGTCGTTTGTCTCTGTCAAGGGTATAAAGCGTCACCTCTTCGCACTCCAGCTCTTTTGCAATAATATTCACTATGGACTTAATTCTGGAGGTTATTTCAAGGTTTGAGTGGGATATTTCAATAACCTTACCCAGTAAATCAATGGATTTCATGTTTTTCTATGGCTTTTTTATAAAGCTGGATATACTCCTTTGCTGACCTCTCCCATGAAAAGTCTTCAGCCATGCATCTCTTTATAAGGGCTTTCCACTTCTTTTCGTCGGAATAAACATCCAGTGCCCTTTTAATGGCATCAAGCATAGCCTCTTTTGTATAATCGTAGAATTTGAAACCCGTTCCCTTATCAGGGAAGGCTGCGTAATCGGTAATTGTGTCTTCAAGGCCCCCCACGCCTCTCACCACAGGTACCGTACCATACTTAAGGCTATAAAGCTGGTTAAGTCCACACGGCTCGTACCGTGACGGCATGAGAAAAATATCAGCCCCTGCTTCAATTAAATGTGCAAGCTTGTTATCATAGGCAATCTTAATAGCAAAGGATTTTGGAAGTTTCTTCGAAAGATCTGTAAAAAGTTCGTGGTATTTTCTCTCTCCTGTGCCCAGAATAACATACTGTATACCAAGGGCAGCCATCTCCTCCATAGATTCTCCTATAAGATCAAACCCTTTCTGATCTGCAAGTCTTGATATGGTAGCGATAAGGGGTATCTTTTCGTTGACCGGGAGTCTGTAAGCCTCCTGAAGTGCTGCTTTACAGACCCGCTTATGCTCTAAGTTTTCTGCAGTATAGTTCGCAGGAATGAGGTGGTCTGTGCCAGGGTCCCAGTCCTCATAGTCTATGCCATTCACAATGCCATAGAGATCATCCTTTCGTGTTCGCAAAATACCATCGAGGCCACAGCCGAACTCTTCGGCCTGAATCTCTTCGCTATATTTTTTACTTACCGTATTTATAATATCGGAAAATACTATGCCACCCTTTAAAAAGTTGATTTTTCCATAAAATTCAAGGTAGTTAGGCGTAAAATATTCCCAACCTATATTCAGAAGGTGCATATCATAATGCCAGAATAAACCCTGATACCCGAGGTTATGGATAGTTAGGAGCGTAGCTATATTATAGAGCGCCGGCTCATCTCTATAAAGCGTTTTGAGAAAGACAGGGGCAAGAGCGGTCTCCCAATCATTACAATGAAGGACATCGGGCCTAAAATCTATAACCTTGATGGCTTCCAAAATGCTCTTGGCAAAAAAGGCAAATCGTTCCGCATTGTCAAGATAATCACCGTCTGGAGTGCTATAAAGATAATCTCTGTAGTAATATTCATCCTTTTCCACTAGATAGGCGGTAACCCCGTCGTATTCGCTCTCCACAATCTCTGCCTCCACAAAGGTCTGTGAAATGGGACACGAAATCTTATAATTTTTGTATCTCATGGGAAACTTCTGTTCTTCGATGCCTTTGTGCTTTGGAAGAATGACCCGCGCCTCCACACCAAGCTTTTTTAATGCCTTGGGCAGGGCACCTGTGACATCGGCAAGCCCACCGGTCTTAACAAAGGGAAAAACCTCTGGTGACGCAATTAATATGTTCATAGTAACCCCCTAAATATGTGTTTCTTGAAGATACGTTGTTGCCTCTTCTGGCGGTGTTGGGTTGATGTAAAAACCCGTTCCCCATTCGAACCCTGCCATTTTTGTAAGTCTCGGTATAATCTCCATGTGCCAGTGGTAATGGGGAATATCACCATTCCCAAAGGGTGCTGTGTGAATCATAAAGTTATACGGTGGCGTATTGAGCAGCTTGTCATATTTCTTGAGGACTGTTGAAAGTGCCTCGGCTACATAGAAATAATGGTCTTCCTTGCTGTCTTCACTGGCAAAATAGGGCTTGTGCTCTTTTGGCAAAATCCATATCTCAAAAGGGAAGCGCGAAGCATAGGGAGAAAGAGCTATAAATCTTTCATTTTCATAGACAATCCGCACGTTATCTTCCCGTTCCTGTGCTATTATATCACAAAAGATACACCGATCTTTGTATCTGTAATACTCGCGGCCACCATTAATCTCTTCCACAACCATTTTTGGCAAAATGGGTAACGCAATAAGCTGCGAGTGAGAATGGTCAAGGGAAGCACCTGCTGTGGAACCATGGTTTTTGAAGACCATAACATAGCGGAATCTCTTATCTCTGGTTAAATCCAGAACTCTTTCCCTGTAGGCAACAAAGACATTTTGAATAGATGGAGCATCCATTTTAGATAAGGTTTCACCATGATGGGGGGTTTCAATAATCACCTCATGGGCACCTATACCATTCATTCTGTCATACAAGCCGATACCCTCTTTGTTAGGGTTCCCCTCAATTCTGAGGGCAGGAAATTTGTTCGGCACCACCCTTAATATCCAGTTCGGGCTGTTTGGCGGGGAAGCATCTCTCCTTATAGCGTAGACCTCTGAAGGGGTCATATTCTCATTCCCTTCACACAGCGGACACATACCTGTCTTTTGAACAGGCGCCTCTTCTGTCAAGAACACGGGCCGTTTACCTCTCTCGGACGATATAATGACCCATCTATTAATAATGGGGTCTTTTCTCAATTCAGGCATATCTAACTCCATCTATTGAGTTTTTGACTTGATATAACACACATGGTAAGAATACGGTGATGATTCCCCTTAAAGATAATATTGCTACACGCACTTTTCCCATTATAACAGTAAGTATACTCTTTGTAAATATGTTAATTTTTGTGGTGCAAGCCCTTTTTTTACCTTCCCATGAGAGCGAAATGTATTTCAAATACTATGGATTAATCCCCGGGGAATTCTTGATTGCCCTGTCCCGGCGGTGGGATCTAATTCCATATAATATACTTACCGTTTTTACATCCATGTTCATCCATGGGGGCCTATTCCACGCAGTAGGAAATATGCTTTATCTCTGGATATTCGGAAATAATGTGGAAGATTCCATGGGACATATGAGATTTATCGTCTTCTATTTTCTTTCTGGAATTGTTGCTGCTACATTCCAGTTTTTTTATGATCCCCATTCTGCTATTCCTATGGTAGGTGCAAGTGGCGCTGTATCAGGAATCCTCGGTGCCTATCTTGTTCTCTATCCTTATGCACGGGTGAAAACCCTGCTCTTTATCTTTGTTTTCATTAAAATTGTGGAGCTACCCGCTATTCTTCTTTTAACAATATGGTTTTTCATACAGGTTCTTTACTCCCATATGGGCGGTGTTGCGTGGCATGCCCATATCGGTGGTTTTATCTTCGGCCTCCTTTCTATAAGATCCTTCAGAAAAAAGGGGGGGCGCTCCTGAGGAGGAATGTTTCACGTGAAACCCGTCACCGCGTTGCTTGTCAACCCTTACATATATGATTTTTCTGCTTATAGCTTCTGGTCAAGCCCTCTCGGGCTCCTTACAATCGGAGCACTTTTAAGAAAAAATGGCTTTGAAATCAACAAGGTAGATTGCTTACGCGTTGTTGAGGAGAAGAGGAAGGATGACGGCCGTGCACCGTTTTTAAAGGAAAAGGTAAAACCACCAGACTGTTTGAAGGGTATAAAAAAAAGATTCAGGAGGTATGGCATTGCTCCTGAAACCCTCAACAAGGAACTCTCTGCCATAGAGAAGCCGCATCTTATTCTCATTACTTCTATCATGACTTATTGGTATCCTGGCGCCCGAGAAGTCCTGACCATACTTAGAGAGGTATTTCCTTCTGCAAAAATTATTGTAGGTGGTATATATCCATCCCTCTGTTATGAACATGCACAAGCAACTATGCAGAAGGCAGACATGGTTATTAGCAATAGACAGATAGAAAAATTCTACGCCTTTATTGAGGGTGTATTCCCTGTTAAACTTTCCTATAAGCCATCCCCTGATGATATTAATGTCCTTCCTTATCCTGCCTTTGACCTTTATGAAACGACGATTCCTTTCGTTCCCCTTCTTACATCTGTGGGTTGCATGTATAAATGTACTTATTGTGCAACCCCCTATATGCATCCAAGGATCATAAGAAGGCAACCTCAATCAGTCCTTGAAGAAATTTGTTACTGGCATGAAAGGGGTGTAAAAAGATACGTAATCTATGATGACAATTTTCTCTATAAAAAAGAGGCTTACGCCAAACCCTTACTAAGGGGGATTGCCAGATTACCCTTTTCCATTGACATCTATAACCCCAATGCATTGAATGCATCCCTCATTGATAGTGAAATAGCTCTTCTCCTTAAAGAAGCTAATTTTAAAGAGGTGCGTGTGGGTTTTGAGACAAAAGACACCTTTCTTCAACAATCTACCGGTGGCAAAATAAATACAAATAGTTTTGAGAACGCTATCCATCACCTTTTTGAGGCGGGTTTTAAAAAAGAGACCATAGGCGCCTATACCCTTGCTGGTCTTCCATTCCAGCGATGGGAGGATGTGAAGGCATCTATTGACTGCCTTTCTGACTTAGGCGTCAAAGCTCTTATTGCTGAGTATACACCCATTCCCCACACACCCCTATTTCAAACATTCTACATGCATGCTCGTTATCCTATTAAAGAAGAACCCCTTTTTCAGAATAATGCTCTCTTCCCTTTTGCCTGGGAAGGATTTACAGAAGAGGATTTATTAAACCTCAAGCATTACGTTCGTGAGAAGAATCGCGCATTTGATAATTCCATGTAAATGGTGTTTAATAAGTTACGTGCGAGGGTGGCGGAACTGGCAGACGCACTGGACTTAGGATCCAGCGGGTAAACCGTAGGGGTTCAACTCCCCTCTCTCGCACCATATAATTCATTTTGGTGTCTGTGTTCCCTCGTAAGGTCAATAAAATTCTTTAGGAGATGTAATCCTGCGGCCTGGCTTTTTTCAGGATGGAACTGGCAGGCAAAGAGATTGCCTTTCTGGACGGATGAAGCAAAGGTAATGCCATAGGTTGTCGTTGTAACAATTACATCCTCTTCTTCGGGCTGACAATAGTAGGAATGGACAAAGTAAAAATGCTCGCCGCTCTTTATGCCTTTAAAAATATCGTGGTCTTTGAGTTTTGTAATGCTGTTCCATCCCATATGGGGAACCTTCATTGCATCCTTAAAGCGTGGAACCGTCCCTTTAATAATGCCCATACCGGAAACACCCGGCGATTCCTCGCTCTCATCAAAGAGTACCTGCATGCCGAGACAGATACCAAGATAGGGTTTGTTGTCCTGAATCATGCCTTTTATAACATCGAGGAGCTTAAGCCCTTTAAGGTTGGCAATACACTTTCCGAAGGCGCCAACACCTGGAAGAATAAGGGCTTTTGAATGTTTTATTACCTCTTTTTCGCTTGTGATTTCTACCTCTGCCCCAAGTTTGATACAGGCGTTTACCACGCTCTTTAAATTTCCCATGCCATAATCAATAATTGCAATCATGGTATTGTCAAGATTCTATTATCTCTTTCAGAGCATGCCTTTTGTGGAAAGGGCACCCTTAATCTTCTTATCAACAGTTACTGCTTCGTGCAGTGCCCTTGCAAAGGCTTTGAAGGTAGCCTCCACTTTATGATGCCGGTTATCACCATAGATGATATTGATGTGAAGGGAACATCTTGCTTCATTTGCAAAGGCTTTAAAAAATTCCCTTACCACTTCAGTATCGAAGGTGCCTATTTTGCCGCGGAGGGCCCCCTTCCATACAAGAAGAGGTCTTCCGCCTAAATCAATAGCTACCATGCAGAGAGTCTCGTCCATGGGAATAATGGCATAACCATAACGTCTGATTCCTTCAAAATGGGGTAGGGCCTTCCGTAATGCGGCACCCATGGCGATTCCTACGTCTTCTATTGTGTGGTGGAGATCTACATCAATGTCTCCTTTTGCCTTGATAATAAGATCAAAAAACCCATGTTTCGAAAACAGTTCCAGCATGTGGTTAAAAAAGGGTATGCCTGTCTTTATAGCATATTTCCCTCTGCCGTCAAGAAACCATTCTATGGCAATATCTGTCTCTTTTGTTTTTCTCTCTGCCTTACCGCTTCTGAGCATAATACCTCCCCTTGCTGTGTGGTATCACGGTATAACCTTGTTCAATGGGTACTCCACAAGGCCATGGGCACCAGCGCGTATGAGTTCTGGTATAAGCTCTCTCACTCTATCTTCGTCAATAATTACCTCAACTGCCACCCACCTTTCATCCGAAAGGTTTGAGATGGTTGGCGTCTGAAGAGAAGGAAGTATTGCAATGACTCTTTCTAATTTCTTTTTTGGCACATTCATCTTGAGCCCCACTTTTTCTTCGGCAAGAAGTGCGCCTCTCAAAAGAATGGTGATATTTTCCATTTTTCTTTTTTTCCATCCATCCTTCCATGCGCTCTTGTTTGCAATCAGGACCGTTTCAGATTCAAGGATGGTCTCAATAATGCGCAGGCTGTTTGCCTTTAGGGATGCACCGGTCTCCGTTACCTCTACTATGGCATCAGCAAGGAGAGGCGGCTTTACCTCTGTCGCGCCCCAGGAGAATTCTACTTCAGCATGAATGCCTCTTTGCTTGAAATATCTTTTAGTAAAGCTAACAAGCTCTGTTGCCACCTTTTTACCGTTTAAATCTTTTATGGTTTTAATGGATGAATTCACAGGCACTGCCACAACCCACTTCACGCCTCTGAAGCCTACCTTGCCATACTTAAGCCTTACAAGCTCCACAACCTGTGCGTCCTGCTCTAAAACCCAGTCAAGACCTGTAATGCCCACGTCAAGCACGCCATCCTCTACATAGCGAGCCATCTCCTGCGCCCGTATTAGAAGACATTCTATCTCCGGATCATTGATAACAGGCACATAGGACCGTTCGCGGACATTTATGTTGTACCCTGCTTTTTTAAAGAGCTTGAATGTAGACTCCTGCAGGCTCCCCTTTGGGAGACCAATCTTCAGTTTCATATCAGAGCCCCTTTCGTGCTTTTATTGCCTCACCATGAGCAAAAAGGCCTTCAATGTGGGAAAGGCGAATGGCCCTGTCGCCATATTTATTTAAAAAACCTTTATCTATCCGGACCAACGTCTTTCTTCTCAAAAATGTCTCCACAGAGAGGCCGCCTATAAATCTACCTGCCCCTCCTGTGGGGAGTATGTGGTTGGTGCCTATATAGTAATCGCCCATGGCTACAGTAGTATAACTGCCTGTATAAATAATGCCGGGATATTTAAGTTCCTTTTCATTAGCCCTGTCACCTATATATTCAAGGTGCTCTGGTGCTATGGTGTTAATTGTTTCAATTGCACTTGCAGTATCCGTGTAATGCACCATAAAGCTATTCTGCCTTAATGCTTTCTCTATCACATCCTGTCTCTTATTAAAAGAAATAAGTTTCTCTATATGCTTCAATACATCGTAGATGTGTTCTTTAGATCTCGAAAAGAACCCTACCATTGCCATCTCGTCATGTTCAGCCTGGGAAAACATATCCCATGCCACCGTCCCTGGTGAAAAGGTTTTATCGCAAAGGATAATGAGTTCTGTAGGTCCTGCAAGCATATCGATACCCACCCATCCATAGACATCCCTCTTTGCCTCTTCCACAAAGGCATTTCCCGGCCCTACTATCATATCCACCTTTGGAATATTTCCAATGCCGTATGAAAAGGCATAGATTGCCTGAGCGCCGCCAATGCGATATAAATTGTCAACACCAAGAAGCAAGCAGCATGCACAGATATAAGGATCTACCCTGCCATTTGATGCAGGCGTTGTCACATTTATATGTTTCACACCTGCAATCTGTGCCGGTACGACCCCCATGATGAGCGAAGACGGGTAAGTCGCCTTACCTCCTGGCACGTATACAAGAATCCTTTCAACGGGAATCCTCTCGTCAATCACCGTAATCCCATTACGATGATATGTATGTTTTACGGGTTTCTGGGTTCTATGGTACAACGTAACGTTCCTTGTCATACCCTTAAGGACATTTATATCCTTTGCGCTTACCGGTTGTGCAGCCCTTTCTATCTCTTTCTTTGTGAGCTTTAAAGGGTAGTCTTTTTCCCATCCATCCCACTTTCGTGCAAACTCGATAAGCGCCTTCTCTTTTTCTGCAAGGAGGGTCTTTTTAATAGCCATTACGGAGCGCCCTACATTTTTTCTACGTTTTTCTCTCATTGCATAAACAAAGGCTAAGAGGTTATTCTTCTCTTTTTCAAGATGCCATATCTTCATCTTTTCTCCTTACAATCTTAGCTCCAAGTCCTTTAAGCTTTTCCTCAATAGCCTCGTATCCTCTGTCTATATGGTATATCCTTGATACCTCTGTGGTACCAAAGGCGGTAAGTCCTGCGAGTATGAGCGATGCGCTTGCCCTGAGATCTGTAGCCATGACTTTTGCGCCGGAGAGCATTTTAGAACCCCGCACTATGGCTGTATTTCCCACCACTCGTATGTCTGCGCCCATTCTTCTTAGTTCTGCAACATGCATCATTCTATTTTCAAATATTGTTTCTGTTATGGCGCTTAAGCCTCGGGCAATACACATGAACGCCATTATCTGGGCTTGCATGTCTGTTGGAAAACCGGGGTATGGATTTGTTGTTACATCTACAGCAAGGGGCCTCTTCCGTGTCATTGCGGCCTTAAGTGTATTTCCATCTTCCATTATCTCCATGCCCGTTTCTTTCAGCTTCTCTTTAAGGGCTTGCACATGGAGGGGTTCACATCCTTCTATCGCGATGTTGCCCCTCGTTATGCCGCAGGCAATGAGAAAGGTGCCGGTTTCAATTCGGTCGGGGATAACATCAAAGTTACATGGTGTAAGGGCATCCACGCCTTTTATTTTAATCACCTCTGTACCTTCACCTTCAATCCGGGCGCCCATTTTCTTCAACATGCGGGCGAGGTCCACTACTTCTGGTTCCCTGGCTGCATTTTCAATGATTGTTTCACCCTGTGCGCGTACCGCAGCCATTAATATATTTTCAGTGCCCCCCACTGTTACTTTATCAAAAAGGATTCTTGCACCCCTGAGGCGTTTTGCTATCACATCCACATACCCTTCTTTTATTGTTACTTCACAACCAAGGGATGAAAGACCCTGGAGATGTAGGTTAATGGGCCGTTCACCTATTGCACACCCTCCTGGATATGAGACCGTGGCCCTCTGAATGCCTCCAACGAGAGCTCCCAGTACCAGGATAGAGGCGCGCATCTCTTTTACCACATCATAGGGGGCTACATAGTTTTCTACATTGCGAGTATCAATCCTCAGGGTGTCCTTGTCTGTCCATTCAATAATTGCTCCCAGAACATTCAAAAGCCTGCTCATGGTGTGCACGTCTTTAAGCCGGGGGACATTGCCAATTGTGTAGAGGCCTTTTGCAAGAACGGTTGCGGCAAGGATGGGCAGGGCAGCGTTTTTGGATCCACTGATTTTTACTGTACCACGAAGCCTTTCTCCCCCTTCAATTACGAATTTATCCATGTTCCGATGAGCGCCCTCTCTATGCCGGCAAGGTCTTTTCTGGTCTGTACGGTAAGCCCCGTTGCTTCAAAAAGTTCCCTTACCTTTTTTTCATGCGTCTTTCCCCCCACCTCGCAGATAATATAGCCATTCTCTTTGAGGTGATAGGGTAAGAGATAGCAGAGACGCCTGTATACTTCTATTCCATCAACTCCACCTTGAAGGGCAACGGAAGGTTCAAAATCCTTCACATCTACCATCAGGGATGCCCATTCATCGGAAGAGATATAGGGAAGATTTGCTACAATAACATCAAGGCATTTCCCTTTTTTGAAGCCCTCCAATACATCCATACACACAAATTGCGTGTGGCCTGTCACGCTATGGGTCATTGCGTTCTTCTTTGCCACACAGAGGGCGTCCCACGAAACATCAACGCAGAAAACCCTATGGGATGTTTTTTTTGCAATCGCTATCCCTATAGCGCCTGAGCCTGTACCTACATCCACGATATATAACGGGTCAGCCTTTTTGTTAATAATATCGATTGTAATCTCTACAAGAAGCTCTGTCTCCGGTCTTGGTATAAGTACCCGTTCATCAACAAAGAATTGTTCAGAAAAGAATTCTTTGTTTTTTGTTATATAGGAAAACGGTTTCCCGTGGGCCCTCTCGTTAAGAAGCTTTTGTATGTAGAGGGTCTGGTCTCTGGCTAACTCCCTTTCCCAGCAGGAAATGGTCTCCTCCTTTGTCATAGAAAGGGCAAAAGCGATGATGCTCAAAGCCTCCTGCCGCGGAATAGCATTCGAGTGCTGTACAATGTCTTTGATGCGCATCAATTATGTATCCCTTTTTAATGCTTCGGACTGAAAGTGGGTCTGGAGCGGCATAATAATGTCGTCAAGATCTCCATCCAATATGTTCTGCAGTTTATATAGGGTAAGCCCAATCCTGTGGTCTGTAACTCTTCCCTGGGGAAAATTATACGTTCGTATGCGTTCGCTTCTTTCGCCTGTTCCTACTTGTTTTTTTCTTTCCTCTGAAATTTCCTGTTCCTTCTCTATTTCTAATTTTTCTTTGAGCCTTGCCCGTAACACCCTGATTGCCTTAGCCTTATTTTTATGCTGCGATTTCTCGTCCTGACATGTAACCACGATACCTGTGGGTAAGTGGGTAATACGCACTGCAGAATCAGTGGTGTTCACATGCTGGCCGCCTGGTCCGCTTGACCTGAAAACATCTATCCGTAGGTCTTCCTGGTTGATGTGGAGTTCTACCTCTTCTGGTTCCGGGAAAACCGCCACCGTTACGGTGGATGTATGAATCCTTCCCTGGGCTTCTGTGACAGGAACCCGCTGAACCCTGTGAACGCCACTCTCGTGCATCAGCGTATTGTAGGCGCCCTTGCTTTCAATAGCAAGCACCACCTCTTTGATGCCGCCAAGGTCTGACAGGCTTGTGCTTATCGTCTCTGTTTTCCATTTCTTCTGCTCCGCATATTTCATATACATAGCAAAGAGGTCTCTTGCAAAAAGGGCTGCCTCTTCCCCTCCTGTGCCTGCCCTTATTTCAAGGAACATACTTTTTGCCTGTTTCGTGTGCTTCTGGAGAAGCCTTTCTCTGAGTTCTTCTTCAAGCTTCTTTTTTTCTTGCTCTATGCGTTCTGCCTCTTCGCGTGCAAGTTCCCGCAGATCTTCCTCGCGTTCATGCCGTGCCATTTCCAGAAGCTTTTCTATTTCTTCCCCTTTCTTTTTCCATGTCTGGTATGTTTCAACAATCTCCTTGAGTTCATTATATTCTTTTGCAAGCCTTTTGTATATTTCCATGTCAGCAAGGGTCTCTTGCCTTGCCATATCCTGCTCGATGGCTTTGTATCGATCTTGAATCTCTTCTAATTTCTCAAACATTATTTTTTCTTTCTACCATACTTCTTTTCAAATTTTTCTACCCGTCCTGTTGAGTCTATGAGCTTCTCTTTCCCTGTGAAGATGGGGTGGCATTTTGCACATATCTCAACGCTAATCTTTTCTTTAACCGAAAGGGTTTCAAATGTGTTGCCACATGCGCATTTTACTGTAGCCTTCTTTAAATCAGGGTGTATACCTTTTTTCATCCTTATCCTCCTTTGCCCATTGAGTTGAGAAATTCTTGATTTGTCTCTGTGTCCTCGAGTTTTTCAAGGAGAAACTCCATGGCTTCAACGGGATTCATGGGCTGCAATACTTTTCGTAGAAGCCATATTTTTGAAAGATCGTCTTTCTCTATGAGCAACTCCTCTTTTCTCGTTCCTGACTTGTTTATATCTATTGCAGGAAAGACCCTTTTCTCTGCAAGTTTTCTGTCAAGGTAAATCTCCATATTCCCTGTGCCCTTAAATTCTTCAAAAATAACCTCGTCCATTCTGCTTCCTGTGTCGATGAGGGCTGTTGCAACAATGGTAAGGCTTCCGCCTTCTTCAATGTTTTTTGCAGCACCGAAAAACCTTCGTGGTTTCTGCATTGCTGATGCATCAATACCGCCCGACAGGATCTTTCCGCTGGAGGGTACTACCGTATTATATGCCCGGGCAAGCCGTGTTATGCTGTCCAGCAATATAACTACATCCCTTTTGTGTTCCACAAGTCTTTTTGCCTTTTCTATAACAATCTCCGCCACCTGCACATGTCGTGTAGCGGGCTCATCAAAGGTTGAGCTGATTACCTCTCCATCCACCGATCGTATCATATCGGTTACCTCTTCCGGCCTCTCGTCAATCAACAGCACGATGAGGTAAATTTCTTTGTGGTTTTTTGTTATGCTGTTTGCTATGTGCTGGAGCAACATGGTCTTCCCTGTTCGTGGTGGTGCAACAATAAGCCCCCTCTGTCCCTTACCGATAGGGGTAAAGAGATCCATAACCCGCGTGGAAAGGTTGTTTCCTGATGTTTCCAGATTAATCTTCTCGTTGGGGTATATTGGTGTAAGGTTATCAAATATGATCTTGTCCTTTGCTACAACAGGGTCATCGAAGTTGATTGTCTCTACCTTCAACAGGGCAAAGTATTTCTCGTTGTCTTTCGGTGGTCTTATTTGTCCTGCTATGGTGTCTCCGGTCCTCAGTCCAAACTTCTTTATCTGGGATGGGGATATATAAATGTCATCAGGGCCGGGCAGGTAGTTGGAGTCTATGGACCGCAAAAAACCAAACCCCTCTGAAAGAACCTCGAGCACCCCCTCTCCATATACAGACTCATTCTTGTCTACCAGTGCTTGCAGTATTGAAAAAATCAGTTCCTGCTTTCGCATGCTCGAGGCGTTTTCTATGTTCATTTCGTTTGCTGTCAGTATAAGTTCTCCTATTTTGTTTCCCTTCAATTCATTCAGGTGCATGTACTGTTCCCTCCCATTTTTTGAGTAGCTCGAGAAGCTCCTTAATGTTTTTCTCAAGATCCTCCACTGCCCCGTTATTGTATATAACGTAATCCGCCTTTTCTTCCTTTTCTTTCAATGGAATTTGAAAATCCATAATGCGCAAAAGGTCTTCCTCTGACATTCCCCTTATTTTCAATCTCTCCTTGATTGTCTCCTGCCCTGTTGATATGACCACTGTTTTATCAAGTTCTTTGTAAAGGCCTGTTTCAAAAATAAGGGGGCCATCTATTACGCATAGGGTTTTGCCTTTTTCTCTTAGCTCATCTATTTTGTTCCACATTGCCCTTCTAACTCTTGGATGAATTATATCCTCGAGTGTCTGTAGCGATTGCCTGTCCTGTAATGCCCTTTGTCTAAGCGTTGCCACGTTGACCTTTCCGTCCTTTATACATTCCTTACCAAAGGCTTTTCCTATCTCTTCCACTACCTCGTCCATTGCTGTTATGTGTTTAGCAAGGGCATCGAGGTCTATCACGTCGAGTTCTTTGTTTTTCAACATTCTTGATACGGTGGTTTTTCCACTACCTATGATACCGGTTATTCCAACAATGATCATATATCGAGGTTTCTGACGTTCAGTGCGTTGTTTTCTATAAACATCCTCCTAGTCTCTATGTTGTTCCCCATAAGGACGGTAAAAATCTGGTCTGCCTCGACCGCGTCTTCGATGGAAACCTTCATAAGGCTTCTTTTTTCTGGATTCATGGTTGTTTCCCATAGTTGTTCGGGGTTCATTTCGCCCAACCCCTTGTAGCGCTGTGTGTTTATCCCTTCTTTTCCCTTCTCATTTATCAGTTGTAGGATTTCTTCGGTGCTGCTAACGCTTGTTTCTATGTTGCCATTCATACATCGTATTTCTTTTTCATAAAAATCTTTTATTTCTTTATATTGTCTGTATGCTTCTATATAATCATCTCCCGTGCATAGCTCGTAGTCCACTTTTGTTTTACTTTTTTTGACAGGCTCAATTATGTTAATCGAAAACAGGTTATGTTCCCTGTCCTTGAGAATCTCTACCTCGTAACCTATCTTTTCTAATTGGGCCCTCAGTCTCATAAGTTTTTCCTGTTTATCAAAGTCTGCTCTGCGACATATATCTGTTTGAAAAAGGCTGAGAATAATGTTTTTGTTAATGCCTGCGCGTTCCATTTCTCTAAAATACCGTTCAAGATTTCTTAGGGCTTCTACACTCTTCCTTAATTCTGTGCCCTTAAGCAAGGCGTTGCCCACTATACATTGTATCCTTTCTATTCCCCTGTTGATTATAATCTTTTCGAACTCCTCTTCGTCTTTTGCGTATATCTCCTTATTCCCCAGCTTTATTTTATACAGGGGTGGCTGTGCTATATAGAGGTTTCCGTTCGTTATGATTCCTGGCATTTTTCTATAAAACAGCGTAAGGAGCAGCGTTCTTATGTGTGAGCCATCCACGTCTGCATCGGTCATTATAATAACCTTGTGATATCTTAGCCTATCGGAGTTCCCCGGGTTTACTCCAAGGGCAAGATAGATAGATTTTATTTCCTGGTTGCTGAGGACCCTTTCATCCCTTGATTTTTCTACATTTAGTATTTTTCCTTTGATGGGAAGTATTGCCTGTGTTTTTCTGTTTCGAGCCTGTTTTGCTGAGCCGCCCGCTGAATCGCCCTCTACAATATATAGCTCACAAATACTGGGGTCGCTTTCCTGACAGTCGGCAAGTTTTCCTGGGAGTATACCATTCTCAATTAACCCCTTGCTCTTTACAAGTTCTTTTGCTTTCTTTGCTGCCTCTCGAGCCCTCTTTGCCTCTATTACTTTGTTTATGATTGCGCGAGCCACATCTTGGTGAAGCTCAAGATATTCTGTAAGCTTTTCGTTTAAGACAGATTCTACAAGTCCCTTCATCTCGCTATTTCCTAATTTTGCTTTTGTCTGTCCCTCAAACTGTGGGTTCTGTAGCTTTATGTTTATGACTGCAACAAGCCCTTCTTTTATGTCATCACCCGAAACGCTTTCTTTGTTTTTCTGTGCAACATTGGCCTGTATAAAATTATTTATAGAGCGCGTAAGTGCACTTCTGAAACCGGCAACGTGTGTGCCCCCCTCCTGTGTGTTTACATTATTGACAAAACTATAAATGTTTTCGTTGTAGCCATCATTATATTGTATTGCCACTTCAATAAAATCAAGCGGGGGCCTCGCGCTTGATATATAAACAGGCTCTGAAAAAAGAACAGATTTGTTTGCATTAAGATATTTTACAAAAGCCTTTATCCCGCCTTCATACTTAAGGTCTTGTCTTCTGCCCCTTTTTTCGTCAATAAGAACAATGTGTATTCCGTTGTTGAGAAATGAGATCTCTCTCATTCTGTGAGTAATAATGTCGTAACTAAATTCCGTTGTTTCAAATAAAGTTTTGTCTGGTTTAAATCTTATTGCAGTGCCGGTTCTATCTGTATCGCCTATAACCTCAAGTTCCGTTGCTTTGTTGCCGCCTTCGTAACGCTGAAAAAACACCTTTCCATCCCTTCGCACCTCAACCTCAAGGTATTCAGAAAGTGCGTTTACTACAGAAAGTCCTACGCCGTGGAGGCCTGCAGAATATTTATATGCATCTTTATTAAACTTACCTCCTGCATGAAGCTTTGTTAGTACAACCTCTAATGCCGGGATATTCTCTTCATTGTGTATTTCAACGGGTATGCCCCTTCCATTGTCTTCACAGGTTATGCTATTATCTCGATGTATGGTAATTGTAATTCTGTTACAAAAGCCCTCAAGGGCTTCGTCTACGCTGTTATCTACAAGCTCATAAACAAGGTGATGTAACCCCTCTACCCCGGTATTCCCTATATACATTGATGGAACCTTTCTTACCGCTTCAAGCCCATCAAGTATTTTTATACTTTCTGCTCCGTATTCCATTTTAAACCTTTATTGGCATTATAATATTTATATAATCCTTGTTTTCTTCGTCTTCAAAAATAACGGCTCCATATGTAGATGGTGCCCTTAAAACAACATTTTCGCTTTCTATGTGTGTTAAAACATCTGTTAAAAATCTTATATTAAAATATAATGTCATTTCCTCTCCGCCATAATCAAGACCTAATTGTTCTTTTCCATATCCTATTTCTGATTCAGATTCTAATAATAACATATCTTTTTTTAAACTAACCCTTACGGGTTCATTTTTTCCTATAAGTGCCGATACTTTTTTTAATCCCTTTAAAAACATTTCTTTGTTTACAGAAACTATATTTTTATTTCCTGTAGGAATTACATTTTCATAGTCAGGGAAGTTACCTTCTATTGTTCTTGTTAAAATCATTCCTGTTTTGCTATTTACCTGTACGTGTTTTTCGTCTGTGCTTATTAATATTTGTTCCTCGCCGTCTATAATTTTTTCTATTTCTAAAACAGACCTTTTGGGTATCGTAATTCCCTTAAAGTCTTTTAAATTTTCTATATTGGCTTGATATAGGGCCATTCTAAATCCATCAGTCCCAACTAATTTTATTTTTCCGTTTTTTCCAACCATATGCATGCCAGTTAAAACATATCTTGTCTCATCTGTTGATATTGCAAAAACCACTTTTTCCATCATTTCTATAAAAACCCTTCCATTCGCCGTAAAGCATTCAACTCCTGTTATTCCTTTAATTTCTGGAAATTCTTCGGGGTCCTGAAGGCTTAATGTTATTTCAGTATTTTTCTGTCTTATTTTCATTGTATTTTCTTTTATTTCTAATTCTATCTCTCCCATTTCCATTTCTCTTAAAATTTCCACTATCTTTCTTCCATGTACAACTACCTTTTTTTCATATCCTGATTGGAATTCATTTTTTATTATTGCACTCAATTCAATATCTGTTGAAATAATCTTTGTTTCCTTTTTTTCAAAATCTATAAGAATATTTGAAAGTATAGGCATTATAGATTTTCTTTCCGTAATACTTACGAGTTTTGTTATGGGTGCCAATAAAATATTTTTATCTAATATTATATTCATAATATATATACCTCTTAATCATAAAGGATGTTTATATGTTGAAAAACAAAAAAACCCGTCTTGAGAAAAAGAAAGGAAGACCCTTCAATGTTAAAAAAAGGTGAAATCATGTTGATTTTATCCGTGTTTCTATTTTTTCGACAATTTCTTTTAACTCTTTTTTTGTTTTAATTTCTTCTTCTATTTTATGTATAGAATGAATTATTGTTGCATGATTTTTTCCACCAAACCTTTCGCCTATACTTACAAGAGAAAGGTCAGTTAATTTTCTTGTCAGGTACATTGCAACCTGCCTCGGAATCATTATGGAACGCATACGTTTTGTAGATTTTATATCCGATATCTTTATAGAAAAATATGATGTAACTTCTTTTATAATAGAATCAACCGTGACCTCTTTCTTTTTTTCTCTAATAATGTGCCCTATAACATCTTTTGCAAGGTCAATAGTAATCGGGACATTATTTAATGATGAATAAGCGCCAATACGGATTAGCGCACCCTCTAAATACCGAACACTATCCTCAGCGTTTGAGGCTATAAAAAAAGCAACGTCAAGGGGGAGATTTATTTTTTCGATTTCTGCTTTTTTATTTAAAATTGCAACCCTTGTCTCAATGTCCGGCGACTGTATGTCTGCAATAAGACCCCATTCAAATCTTGATCTGAGTCGCTCTTCAAAGTTTTCTATATCTCTGGGGAACTTATCGCTTGTTACAACAATCTGTTTCATATTATCATAAAGCGTGTTAAAGGTGTGAAAAAATTCTTCCTGCGTTCTCTCTTTCCCGGCGATAAACTGTATATCATCTATAAGTAAAACATCCATTTTCCTGAATCTACTTCTAAACTCTTCTATCTTTTCAAATCCCAACCTAATCGCATTTATAAGTTCATTAGTAAATGCTTCCGCGGTTATATAGCAAATACGATCAACGCTTATTATCTTGTGTTTTATAAGAAAGTTTGCAATTGCGTTTAATAGATGCGTTTTACCAAGACCCACGCCCCCGTAAACAAAGAGGGGATTGTATGTTTTACCGGGGTTTGTTGCAACCGCAAGACATGCGGCGTTTGCAAATTGGTTGCTTGCGCCAACAACAAAATTTTCAAAGGTATATTTTGGATTAAACGCAGTGTAATAAGAAGGGGGCTTTTTTACAACAGAACCCTTTTTGTTTTCAACCCCCCCCTCTTTTTCTAATATATATTCTATTTTAACCTCTTCGTTGGTGGCATCTCTAAAGAGAGAAACAAGGATTTGTTCAAAATTTTCCGAAATCCAGTCTTTGAAAAAGCGATTTGGAACAACCAGGGTGCACCTCCCGTTTGTATAATTAGAAAACCGTACGGGCTCTATCCATGTTTTATAGCTATCCGCATTAATAATACTTGCTATTTTGGATTTTATTTGTGCAAGTATATCGGCCATTTTTGCTTCTTTTCAACATTATTTTAACATATGTGGAAAACCTTGGTTCCTTGAAGGGGCGCTATATTATAATAATATATTTAGAACAAAAATTCAACGTATATTTGTATTAAAAAACTTGCGCCCCCCAACATTAATAATGTGCTCTATTTCTGCGTACATGTCAACACCTTCTTGAAATAAGCGCTTTTTAAAAGCGGGGTACCTGGCCCCAAGACGCTCCTTAAAAATATCCAAAAGGATACTGCTTATAATAAACTCAAGCCCCCTTTCTTTAATGAACCCCTCCCTCCTTGTTCCAACGCATATATGATGTTCTTCAATTGCGCCCATAAGATTTTCTATATTTTTACCCTCTTTTGCAGATATTGCCACCACCCTTGGCGCCCACTTATTCTTTTTATGCGTCATCATAGCAATCGATTCAAAGGCACTTATCGTATTAAGCGGTTCCTCCGCATCAATCTTATTTATGACGAGTATGTCTGCTATTTCAAATATACCAGCCTTTAGGGCTTGCAGGCTATCCCCGTGGCCCGGAGTAACAACAACAACGCACGTATGGACAAGGGTCCCAATGTCTATTTCATCCTGACCAACGCCAATGGTTTCCACCATAATTTTCTGAAAACCAAAGGCATCAAAAAGCGCTATAGCCTTATATGTATTCCTTGCAAGACCACCCAGAGAACCGCGCGTGGCCATGCTCCTTATAAAAACGCCCTCGTCATTTTGATGGCTCCCCATTCTTATCCTGTCGCCAAG
>DHGO01000102.1 GCA_002402795.1 Deltaproteobacteria bacterium UBA4796 | reverse complement strand
TGAAGCAGGCGTGGATGGCATTGATGCCTGCCTCGCGCCTTTTGCTCTCAGGTCATCCCATCCTGCTGTAGAGCCTTTTGTTGTAACGTTAAAGGATAGCCCTTATGATTTAAAATTTGACCTTGAAAGAATTGCCGAGATTGATGAGTACCTTGAAAGCATTATACCGAATTATATGTCTTTTGCTGATACCACTCGATTCGCTGTTATTGATATTGGTGTTCTTATGCACCAGATACCTGGTGGCATGATAAGCAATCTTGTGAGCCAGTTAAAACAGGCAAAGGCGCTCCACAGGTTAAAAGAAGTATATGAAGAGATTCCTGAGACAAGAAAAGATCTTGGTTTTCCACCCCTCGTAACACCTACCAGCCAGATTGTTGGTGTTCAGGCAGTCTTCAATGTCATTGCAGGACGATATAAGATGATTTCAAAAGAGGTAAAAGATTATTTCTATGGTCTCTATGGAAGACCTCCTGCGCCTGTCAATGAGGAAATAAGAAAGAAGGCATTAAAAGGATACGAGAGAGGCGAAACACCAATTGATACAAGGCCAGGAGATATTTTAGAACCAGAATTACCAAAAGCAAAGGAAGCGCTGAAAGGCATCACTGAAGATATGGGTGATATTCTTACTTATGCCCTTTATCCTATGACAGGTCTTGAATTTTTGAAAAATAAATATAATCTATAGTAATAATATGCCATCCATTACTGTTGCCACAGGAACAAAACAAAATGCTGCTGACGATATAACTATTCTTTCAAAAAAATGGATGGACAACCCGCACCCTGTTATTGCAACGGAAGCAAACGGCAAAGATATCATCCTTGAAACAACATCAACACTCTTTCTTGAAGATAATCTTGTGCTTGTTCTTCTTGATCCATCCCGTCTGCTCATCGAAGAAATGAAAGAACATTTACTGTTACTGAGTCAAAGGATTCATATTTTAATCTACTGCACTGCTCCATCCTTTGATGTGGGTAAATTACTAAAAGCAGATAAAATAGACATGGAGAAAGATGGTGAAAGACGTATTGATGAGATGATAAAACTCATAATACGAAAGTATGGCAAGAAAATGACTCATGAAGCATTAAGCATCTTCAAAGAGAGAATTAAGGATGTAACAGTAGTAGAATCTGAGATCATGAAGCTTATAAATTTTATAGGAGATCGAAAAGAAATAAGATCAACAGATGTCCGGGAACTGGTTACTGATATACATGAAGATACGATGATCAGTCTTTTTAATGCCCTTATGGGTATGAATAAAAGGGAGGTGCTGGAGACACTTAATAATATCCAGGAGCATGGAACTCACATACTGGCACTCCATAGCTTTCTGGTAAGACAGACACGTCTTCTTTTACATGCAAAGGATATGGAAAAGGTATTCAAGGGGAATCCTGAATACGCTATGTTTTTAAAAACTTTTAATAGGTGGAAAGAAAGCCTTGATTTAAAACCTAAGGAAAAGAAACACTACCTCACGCACCAGACGAATCCCCACTATGCTTATCGTCTATCACAGACAAGCCAGAGGGTAACGAAAAAGAATCTCATCTCCTTCTTTCATATACTCGCAGCGTTTGATATTAAGGTAAAGAAGGGAACAAAATATGAACAACCTCATTTTGAAGCAGGACTTTTAGAATTTTAAATGATACATATCGTACTCTTTATCTTAACCATTGCAACTACTTTTTTTGTTGGTGGTTTTTCCTATAGCATTTCCATTATGACGATTCTCCTTGCCCATGAAATGGGACACTATTATATGAGTAGAAGAAATGGTATTCCTGCATCGTTACCGTATTTTTTGCCTTTCCCTTTTTCTCCCTTTGGAACTTTTGGTGCAATCATCAAGATGCGCGGTACCATCATGAATAAAAAGACACTGTTTGATATTGGCGTTGCAGGGCCTCTTTCAGGATTCATCGTATCCATCCCATTTATTGTATCAGGTATTAAAATGTCAAAAGTGCAGCTCATTACAGAGGATATGGCTTTTCTTCAACTCGGCGACCCATTGATATTTAAAATCCTGCAGCATTTACTCATAGGTGATATACCTCATGGTTATGATATTGTATTACATCCTTTTGGATATGCTGGCTGGGTAGGTATCTTTGTAACAGCCCTGAATCTCATCCCTGTAGGTCAGTTAGATGGAGGCCATATTATATATGCCATTTTTGGTGAAAGGAGTAGATTGGTATCTGGCCTTTCCATAGTCTTGCTTGCCATACTAACTGTTTTCTATAATCCGGGGTGGCTGGCTCTTGTGATAATACTTCTCATTTTTGGTATGCGCCATCCAGAACCCTTAGATAGCGAAACAGAACTTGATGGCAAAAGGAAATTGATTGCCCTTATCATGCTTATTATTTTTCTCCTCTCCTTTACTCCCTCACCCTTCCCGGCATTAAAAACTGAAAAAAATGGA
Organism: Deltaproteobacteria bacterium UBA4796; assembly: GCA_002402795.1. Lineage (GTDB taxonomy): Bacteria > Desulfobacterota > Syntrophorhabdia > Syntrophorhabdales > Syntrophorhabdaceae > UBA8905. The sequence goes on along the minus strand of DHGO01000102.1, from coordinate 1,589 downwards.
GGCATACCAATATGACCTATTCTGAACTGTTAAACGTCATTTTACTCCTTATCACTATGTTTCTGTGGGGAACAACGCCCCTTCTTGAAAAGGTAGCATTAAAAGAGACCGAACCTCTTGCTGGTGTTTTCATTAGAAGCCTCGCTATCACTGTGATTCTCTTTATTGTTTATATATTCAATGGGAGGATAGGCGAATTAACGAAAATGTCCTTTAAGAATATTGCACTATTTTCTGCAAGTGGCTTTATGGCGGGTCTTCTGGGTATGTGGACATATTTTTATGTGTTAAAGGCAGGTCTATTATCAAAGATTGTGCCCATAGCTGCTGCATATCCTCTTATTACTGCTGTCCTGAGTATACTGATAATGAGAGAAGGGGTGACATTACAGAGGATGGCAGGTATCTTGCTTACGATTATCGGAATCATTTTAATACAACAGAGTTGATAAAAAAAGCACTTGCAAAACAGTATTGCGAATAGCGTGAATATAGTTTGACAGGGTTCTATCAGAATAAGGGCCTTACGCTCTGTGCTGTCTGGCGGTTCATACTCGTTATAACCTCGCTATTGTCAACAACTTCAACAAAGCTCTTCAGTCCTGCTTTGTAGTCTTTCGCATCGTTTTTCGTAAAATATATAATCGTATATTCAACAAACCCTCCGGATTGTTTACACTGAGAGAAATCTCTCACGGGCCAATAAATGCCAAGGGCAAGGCCATCAATATCGTCTTTATCAAAATCTTCCTTTTCTATATAATTCATGTATTTCTGAAAATACATTGTAAGAACTTCGCTAAATCTTTGTTCCGGCTTTGTAGCATTTTCATCGAAAACAATATCCTTCGGTCTGATATGTATCATAAGGTAGTAGTATGTTTCTTTCAGTTCATCCCGTATTGTCGTAAATCCTAAACCTTCCCTGTAGAAAGGTATACCTGACGAAATGAATCGAGAATAAATCTGTCTGAGACTATTTTCGTATTTCAATGCAAGTTGCTGAAGCCTTGGTTCATCATAAAATCTTTTTATCGTTTCGGTTTCTCCGGTAGCTATATAGACAGGACCTGTGGTTGCACAGGAAACAAAAAATATCAATATGAAAAGAATACTATATTTTTTCAATGGCTTTCTCCTTTATTTAATAATTTTACAATATCAGTAAGTTCTTCTCTAATCTCATCAAAGAGCTTTTTTTGACTGCTGAGATACTTTTTTGCTCCATCAATGGTAAACTTCTTCTCGTAGAGAAGATTCTTTATGGTCAAAATAATATCAAGATCCTTTCTCTTATAGAGTCTTTGTCCTTTAGGGCTTTTTAGTGGTTTAATATCCTTGAATTCATGTTCCCAGTACCTCAGAACATGGGGCTTGAGACCAGTAATGATACTGACATCTTTAATTCTGTAAAATATCCTATCAGGGATATCCCGGGTCATTTTTTGCTGTTTATTTCATCTTTAAGAACCTGGCTCAACTTGAAACTTAAAACTCTTCTTGGGGCAATCTCGATCTCCACCCCTGTTTGCGGATTTCTTCCGCGTCTCGCCCTTTTTTGTTTGACTATAAAATTACCAAAGCCTGAT
>DHGO01000103.1:5558-17244 GCA_002402795.1 Deltaproteobacteria bacterium UBA4796 | reverse complement strand
TGTCTCAAAGGTGGCTTGCCTCTGTGCTTTTGCACTGTGAAAATAACTTCAGGAGGGTCAAGGGCTTTAGAGAGATTAACATTGTTGTTACTACTATAGAAAGGATGGATGAAGGTGAGGATAAAATATATGCAGTAGCTTGATAAAAGAACAGGAAATGATGAAATGGGGCCACATAAAATTTCAACTAAAAACTTGACAAGCTCAAGGTGGATGAAAAAGGACCATATGGAATAATACACGGTAATAAAGGTCACCCTTCCAAAAGGACCCTCCCTTTCAAGGATCAGGTTATACGATTAACAAAGGAAAAATACTTCGACTTTAACTTTACCCACCTGTCAGAGATACTTGAGGAAAGAGAACACATAAAGGTAAGCAGAGAGACCTTGAGGTTATGGTTAAGACCCCTGGGCTATTGGAGGCACAATAAGAAAACAACCAAAACACAGAAGGAGAAGAAAAAGGAGTGAAAAGGAAGGACAGATGCTATTCCTCGATGGTTCACCCCACATGTGGTTTGGTAACGAGATGACAACCCTTATTCTGTCAACAGATGATGCAACAGGTAAACCCCTCCATGGTATATTCAGAAAGGAGGAAGATCTCGATGGATGTTTCATTGTATGCGTACGAGGTATTCAAAGGACATGGCCTTCCCATCTCGTTTTATCTTGATCGGGCCTCTCACTTTACCACCACAAGGCATGGGGCTATCCATGTAAGCCAGAGGGATGATAAACCCACGCAGTTTGAAAGGGCAATGAGTGAACTGGGTATACGACTCATATTTGCAGATTCACCTTAAAGCAAGAGGAAGGGCAGAGAAGATTAATGGGACGTTCCAGGATAGACTGGTCTTTTGAATTAAGGCTTAACAATATTACCGGTATCCTTGATGCTACCAGATACTTAAACGAGGTATTCATCCCTAAATATTGCAGGCTCTTTGGGGTAGAGCCTGAAGATCCAACACCTGCATGGAGAAACATCCCGTCCACAATGGATATACGCACCATACTCTGTAAACGGTATGAAAGGAAGGTCAGTAATGACAATACGGTATCTGTAAATGGCCAGATTATACAACTCTTGCCGACAAAGACAAGAAGGCACTTTGTCAGGACATCCGTGAGTGTTAACCGCTGGCTTGATGGGTCATGGCATGTGTTCCATCCTGACCATGGAGAGATACCGTGTATACCTTGTAAGGGTGTGCGTCCCGTCAGGACACTGCGGCCCGTATCCTGGCAGAGAAACACTGCGAGAGTACACTTGGGGGATGACATATTCAATTTGCAAAAAGGGTGACATTTTTATGTTGCGTTAACACGTTGCAATCATTGGTGATGACATCACTACTCTTGGCGGTACCCAATCTATTGTGAACGAGCGTAAAGTTGATAGAATTTTAGAGATTGCAGTGCAGAATAATTTTCCAATAATTTCTTTGTCAGAAGGAGGGGGTGTGCGCCTTCCTGATGGAATAGGTGTTGGGTTTGCACGCCTCTGTGGCCTTCACAAAGTTGGCTGCCTTAGCACCTTAGCAAATTGGCGCAGGAGACCTCTTTTTATTTGTGGAGTTTTTGGGCATACTTATGGTGACCCTGCAATCCGCTCCGCTATGGCAGATATTACAATAATGGTTAAGGATGCTTCAGCTGCTGTTTCGGCTCCGATTGTGATCGAGGCAGCGATTTCCGAAAAAATTAGCGAAGAGAAGCTTGGTGGTTCTTTCCTCCATGAATCAATTACAGGTACCGTTGACATTGTGACTAAGACAGAAGATGAGGCAATCGATTCAATTAGAAGAGTTATAAAGATGTTTCGGGCAACAGAGGCACCGACAGATCCACCTGATCGTCTGACACCATCTTTGGAATCGATAGTTCCATCTAATAACCGTAAAGTTTACGATATGAGAAAGGTAATTGTCACAATTTTAGACCATGGAGAATGGATTGAATTTAAACCACATTACGGGACTGGTCTAATCACAGGCATTGGTAGAGTGGCTGGTAAAATAACTGGTATCTTAGCAAATCAACCACTTATTGCAGGTGGTGCTGTTGATGCAAAAGGTTTGTGGAAGTCTGCTGCCTTTCTTGATTTTATTAATAAAAGAAGAATCCCATTGTTTGTAATTCAGGACACCCCAGGCTTTCTCATAGGATCTGAAGTTGAAAAGGATGGTATGCTTAATGCTATTGCAAATCATGCAAGAGCTCTTGATGCTATTGATATACCAATGGTGACCTTGATCATTAGAAAAGCATACGGAGCTGCCTATTATTTTCTTGGTATGGGAGCTTCAGGAGCTCAATTTGTTGTTGCTTGGCCAAATGCTGAGATTAGTTTTATGGCCCCTGAGATTGGTGCAGTTGTACTTACAAAAAATGTTGATAATGAGAAGAAAGAAGATGCTATGAAGAAGGCTATCACTGAACTATCACGGGGTACCTCAATATGGGATATTGCTTATGAAGGTTTGATTGACTCTATTATTCTTCCTGAACAGACACGAAAAATTATTTGCCATGCCTTTCAGTTTATTACAGAAGGCTGTAATAATGATATAATACATTAAGGGGGTTATAATATTATATTATATGACTTATCCCCAAAAAAATAATTTGACAAAGTTGCATACTTTTGGATATACTAAACGTTCAGTTAGATAGAAGAGGAGCCTATTTATGCAAGAAGCTATTGTTAATACAAATAGAGTTCTTACCTGCATCCAGTGCGGCAAGTGTACAGGAAGCTGTCCTGAATCAGGAAAAACCCCCTTTAATGTCCGTATGCTTATGAGAAAAAGGCAATTTCGGAATACAATCGAAGAGTTTCTTCCATGGTATTGCACATCCTGTGGCGCCTGTACCATTAGATGTCCTCGTGATGTGAAACCATCTGAAGTGATCATTGAGATAAGGTCTGGTTTTGTAGAAAACGGAGACATCCCGGCGGCAATACAAAAAGCCCTTGAAAACACCTTTGTTCAGAAGAATCCGTGGGGTAGGTCCCGAGCCAAAAGGGGTGCCTGGGTTGAGAAGCTTGATTTTGAGATTCCCCATGTAAGCGAAACTGCATCAAAGAGGCTGCTCTTCACCTGTTGCATCCAGGCATATGATCCGCGGTGTATGGTTATTCCTGTCAATGTAGCGACCATATTAAATAGATATGGTATTGAGTTCGGAATTCTTGGAGAAGAAGAGGCATGTTGCGGAAATGAGATAAGGAGGATAGGCGAATCTGGTCTTTTTGAGGAACTTCAGGAAGAGAATAAAACAGTATTTAAAGAGTATGGAATAAAAGAGATCATTGCTCTTTCCCCCCATTGTATGAATGCATTCAAGAAAGAATATGGAGATATGGATATCAAAGTATCCCATTATACAGAACTCTTAGCTCCGATGATAAAGAATGGCACCATTACTTTCAATGGCACATATAACAAAAAGGTCATCTACCATGACCCCTGTTTTTTAGGAAAGCAAAACGGCATATTCGATGAACCAAGGGATATACTAAAAACCGTTCAGGGTATCGATTTTTTGGAATTTATCAGGTCAAGAGAGAATTCGATGTGCTGTGAGGGTGGCGGGGGAAGGATGTTTTTCGAAGTGGAGACCCAGTACAAGAGGAATAGCGAGGTCAGGGTGGAGGATGCCTTTCAAAAAGGTGCGGAGGTTATTGCCACGGCATGTCCCTTCTGTGTTATGAACCTTGAAGAGAAGGCTGTGGAGAAAGGCCTTGAGGTGAAAGAGCTATCCGAGATATTGATGGAGGTGTTATAGTATGAATCTTATAGTCTTTACTAAAAGAGTTCCAGCAACTCAAGAAGAGGAACTTCGTATCACTGGCGAAGGTAAGGCGGTCGATCTATCAAAAGTACCCTTTAAGGTGAATGATTGGGATAACTACTCGGTAGAAGAGGCTGTGCGTATTGTTGAAAAGTCTGGTGGTACGGCGACTGCAGTCTCTATCGGAGATGCGGAATCCGACGAGGTTTTGAGAAGGGCAATTGCCATGGGTGCAAAGGATGGGCTTCTTCTCGAGACCGGAGATGTATTTCATGACCCCAATGTAAGAGCAACGCTTATACATAATTTCCTGAAAAAGGAAAACTTACCTTTTGATGCCATTTTTACTGGCGTACAGTCAGAAGATGACCAGTTTGGAGCTGTGGGTGGTATTCTTGCTGCCAAACTTGGACTCCCCTTTGTGTCCATGGTTATTGGCATAGATACTGTGGAAAGTGACCATCTAATAGTAAGAAGGGAACTTGAAGGAGGACTTCAGGAAAGGGTCAAGGTCATGCTTCCCTGCGTTATCTCCATTCAGACAGGAATTAATGAGCCCCGATATGTTTCCATTATGGGAATCCGGAAGGCATCCAAAGTGGAACGCAAGGTTTATAAAGCCGCAGACTATCAGGATAGCATGAAGAGCAAGATTGAGATTATAAAATGGGTATATCCACCCAAAAAGGCTGGAGCAAAAATTTTAAGTGGTGAACTTGAAAGCGCATGTAAAGAACTGCTTGGAATTCTGAAGGAGAAGGGGGTGTACCAATGAGCTACGCACTTATTGTAGCAGAAGTAAGGCGCGGTCTATTCGAAGAGAGAAATCTTGATTCTATCGGTATCTGTAGTCTTCTTGAAAAAGATCCTATCATGCTTATACCTGAAAGTGATTATAGCGTAAATTGGGAAGCATTGAGTGGGGTAATCAAAGTAAAGATTGAAGAGACTCAATTTCTCAATCCTCTTAATATGGTAAATATCCTCGGAAAGGTAATAGGCAAGCGGGGAAAACCTGATGTAATTATTTTTACCAATTCTGCATCAGGAGCTGAACTCGCTGCCTATACAGCTGGATATTTTGATTTACCCATAATTACTGATGTTAGTAATTATGATAAAGAACAGGGCGTTTTCTACAAGAGTTACTATTCGGACAAGATTTTTGGTGAATTCAAACCTTCAGGGGATGGGAGTTTCATCATAACTGTGCGGAGTGGTAGTTTTAAAGAATATGTTACTGAAAATGGTACCACCCCCTCCATTGAGACAATTGAAGATATTACAGCAAGTCCAGTCAGAACCTTTATGGAATACGTGGAAGAAGAAAAGACAGATGTGGATATTACAAAGGCTGATTTTCTCCTTTCTCTGGGCAGGGGAATTGGCAATAAAGACGAGATACCATCCTATGAAGAACTTGCCGGTCTTCTTAAGGCTGTAATATCAGGCTCAAGACCTGTCATCGATAAGATGTGGCTTCCAAAGGCACGACAGGTTGGTACATCCGGAAAGACTGTGAAACCAAAGGTATATCTTGCCATGGGCATAAGTGGAGCATTCCAGCATATTGCAGGGATGAAGGATTCTGATTGTATTATAGCAGTAAACAAGGATCCTGAAGCGCCTATATTCCAGTATGCCAATTACGGGATAGTGGCTGATATACATAAAGTTAGAGATAAGCTAAAGGATATATTGAAAGCATGAACCAGGCAGAAAAACATGTGCTGGTAGTTGGTGGAGGTATTGGTGGTATTACTGCCGCCCTTGAACTTGCCTCGTGTGGGGTCCACGTCACAATGCTTGAGGAAGGTCCTTCTATTGGCGGTAGAATGATACAGCTTGATAAAACCTTCCCAACCCTTGACTGTTCCACATGTACTTTATCACCCAAGATGGTGGAGGTGGCGCTCAATCGCAATATTGAGCTTCTCTCATGGGCTAAACCAGTAGCAGTAAAAAGGGAGGGTCACGGATTTAAAATAACCATTTTGAAGAAGGCACGCTATGTGGACATAACGAAATGTACAGCCTGTGGTTCCTGTTCACCTGGATGTCCTGTAGTTATGAAAAGCGAATTCAATATGGGAACAGGTCCAAGAAAGGCAATTTATATACCTTTTCCCCAGGCTATACCCAACAAAGCGAGCATTGATAAACGTGAGGAGCGTCCGTGCAAGGCTGCATGCGTGGATGCATGCCCGATACATACTAATGTGCTCGGGTATTTGAAACATATAAGCGAAGGCAGGTTTCAAGACGCCTACATGCTCATCAGGGCGACAAACCCGTTTCCGTCAGTATGCGGCAGGGTCTGCTATGCACCATGCGAGGGTGTCTGTAACAGAGGGCAGATGGACGATCCTCTTGCGATTCGTGATTTAAAACGTTTTGCTGTTGACTACTTCGATATCGATACCCTTGAGGTACCTCAGATCACGAAAACCGAGAAAAGGGTTGCTGTCATTGGGGCCGGCCCGGCAGGACTTACATGTGCCCACGATCTCGCCATAGAAGGCCACGAGGTAACAGTCTATGAAGCCCTTCCAGAGCCTGGCGGTATGTTGCGATACGCCATACCTGAATACAGGCTGCCCAAAAAGGAACTCAAGAAAGAGATAAGTTATATAGAAAAACTCGGTGTAAAGATACAGTGTGATACAGAGGTAGGAAAGGATATTACCCTTGAAACAATAAAAAATGATTTTGATGCTATTTTTATAGGTGTTGGTGCACCGAAAGGGTTACTTCTTGGTGTGGAAGGAGAGGTGTTGCCCGAAGTGGTTGATGGGATTCGATTTCTTCGCTCAGTAAATACCGGTGACCCGGTGAAAATTGGAAGAAATGTTGCAGTCATTGGAGGTGGAAACACTGCTATCGATTGTGCAAGAACTGCAAAGAAGCTTGGTAGTGAAAATGTAAAACTTATTTATCGAAGAACCCGTGACGAAATGCCTGCTGCCCATGAAGAGGTAGAGGCCCTGCTTCAGGAGGGAATAGAGATACAGTTCCTCACAACCCCTGTTCGGTTTTATGATGAGAATGGAAGGCTTGCTAAAATGGAGTGTATCCGCATGGAACTCGGCGAGCCCGATGCGAGCGGCCGCAGGCGACCTATTCCTATTGCGAATTCTGAGTTTTCCCTTCCTGTCGACACAGTCATCACTGCCCTTGGACAGACTACCCAGACCTCTTTTGTTGAGGGACTCGGTGTGTTATTGGCCAAAAATGGGACAATTGAGGTGGATGCGTCAACAGGGGCAACCAACATTGAAGGGGTATTCGCGGGCGGCGATGTTTCCACTGGCCCTGCCTATGTGGTTGATGCAATTGCTGCAGGCCAGAGGGCAGCCAGATCAATAAGCCGTTATCTCAAAGGTGAGGAGATAACCGCAATAAATGCGAGAAAGGCACCGAATAAGTTGACAGACACTGAAGTGGCTGCACTGACAAAGAGATACCCCCGGTTGAATCGTATCCCAATGCCAGAGAAGAGCATTGAAGAAAGGGTCACGAATTTTGACGAGGTAGCCATCGGATATAGTCCCGAAGATGCAATGGCCGAAGCATCACGCTGTCTTGCAGGTCAGATAGAGGGATGCATTCAGTGCGGCGAATGCGACAGGCGCTGCGAAGTAAAGGCTATTGATTATTCCATGAAAGATGAAATAGTGGAAATGTATTTTGACAGCATAGTTCTTGCTCCTGGTTTCGACCTTTATGATCCCACTGAAAAGAGGGAATATGGCTACGGTACATTGAACGGTGTCATAACAAGTATTGAATTCGAACGGATATGTTCTGTTACAGGACCTACTGGCGGTGAAATTCTGCTTGACGGTAAGATTCCTAAGCGCTTCTTCTTTATCCAGTGTGTGGGCTCAAGGGATCGTCAGACTGGAGCGAGATTCTGTTCGAGGGTATGCTGTATGTACACGGCGAAGCATGCAAGCATCGTGAGAGACAGAATCAAAGACGCGGAAATCTATGTGTCATACATAGACGTAAGGGCCTACGGCAAGGGTTATGAAGAATTCTACAAGAGCACCCAGGAAAATGGAACTTTTTATATTCGAGGTATTCCAGGAGAGATAACGAAAACAGATAAAGGATTGATGGTAAGAGTGGAGGACATGCTAAGCGGTGAGGTGCGGGAGATTGAAGTGGACCTTATTATCCTTGCTACAGGTGTCAGACCACGGAAGGGCACTGCTGAACTCTGTAATATCATGTCATTGGAGAGAGACGAATACGGTTTCATAAGGGTAGATTCAATAAATCCATCACAGACAAATATTAAGGGCATCTTTGTATGTGGAATGGCATCCGGACCAAAGGATGTTCCTGATACTGTTGCATCTGGTGGAGAAGCAGCAGCGAGATGCATGGAGTATATAAATCAGTGGGCAGTGGAAAGTGTACGGTGAAATGAGAACAGGGATATTCATCTGCCATTGCGGTCATAATATCAAACACACTGTTGATGTCAAAAGGCTCTGTGAATATTTCAGTACATTCCCTGGTGTTGTTGTTTCAAAGGATTACCCCTTTGTCTGCTCTGAACCGGGTCAGGATATGATTCAAGAGAGTATCAAAAAACAAGGTCTCGACCGCGTAATAATCGCATCCTGCACTCCTTCGCTCCATAGCGAACTTTTTAAGGATCTGTTGAAAAAGTCGGATATTAATCCATTTCTCTTAAGAAGGGTCAGTATCAGAGAGCATTGCTCCTGGGTGGGTGATGATATTGAAATAAATACGGAGAAGGCAAGAAGGCTTATTCTTGCAGGACTATATTCTGCAGCTCATTACATTCCCCTTGAAGAAAAGGTCGTGGAAGTCCAGAAATCTGCCCTTGTCATTGGCGGTGGAGTTTCTGGTTTGAGTGCAGCGCTGTTTCTCTCCAGGATGGGTATGCAGGTTTATCTTATTGAAAAAGAGGATGAGCTTGGTGGTCATGTAAGAACTCTCAAGAATGTATGGCCAGCAGGAAGAGACGGTAAAATTATTATTGAAGAAATGATCAAGGATTTGAAAGGGCAAAATAATGTTGAAATTTTTACTTCCACTACTATTACTGACTTCGAGGGTTTTTTTGGTAACTATGAAGCCACACTCAATACCCCGGCAGGTGAGAAAAAACTCACTGCAGGAGGAGTAATTATAGCAATAGGTTTTTCACCCTTCGATGCGAGAACAAAACCAGAATTACATTACGGTGAAGATGAAAGAATCATAACCACCCTTGATTTTGAGAAGAATGGCGATAGATTGAAACTACCTGAAAAGCCAAGGGTTGCCATACTTCATTGTGTGGGTTCCCGCGATGAGCAGATAGGAAAACCTTATTGCTCAAGAATATGCTGTGTTAATGCCCTCAGGGTGGCAGATGCAATAAAGACAAGGTACAGGGATGCTTATGTGGAATCCTTCTATATGGATGTACGGGCTCATCCCCGTGGTGGAGAAGAATTTTTCGAGGATACCCAGGAAAAGGGTGTTCTCTTCACAAGGGCAAATGTAGCAGAAATAATTCCTGCGCCAGGAGGTATCACTATCCGTGGAGAGGATACGCTCTTTGGCGAAGTCTTTGAAAGGGAGTTCGATCTTGTTGTTCTCTCTATCGGCATGTCCCCACCGGAAGATAGTAAGCTTATTGCATCCCTTCTCAAGATAACCCTTGATAAGGATAAATTCTTCTTAGAGGCGCATATCAAACTAAGGCCTTTCGATACTGCTGTGAAAGGAATCTTCATTGCAGGGTCCTGTTCAGGCCCAAAGGATGTAGAAGAATCTATCAACCATGGAAGGGCATCAGCAGTAAAGCTTTTTGGTTTTTTGAATCTTGGCTATGCATATGTGGACCCCTTTATTTCTTATGTTGACCCGAAAAGGTGCAGCGGGTGCAGAATGTGCGAGCAGGCTTGTGTTGCAAAAGCAATAAAGTATGACGAGATAAAAAGGGTTGTTCATGTGGAGGAAGCTGCATGTATGGGTTGTGGACTCTGTAATGCAACCTGTCCATCATCAGCCATAGGGTTGAAGGGATATATGGATAGCATGATAGATGATGAGATAAGTGCATTTTTGGAGGCAATATAAAGGCAGTGAATAGTGAGGAAAACAGTGAACAGTGAAGTGTATAGTGAACACTTATTCACTGCAGTTAGGGCTATTCACTGAAGTATACGGAGGCAGTATGGCTGAAGACGAAAAAAACAAGAATCCAGAAATAGTGGGATTTGCCTGTTCCTATTGCACCTTCAAGGCTTCAGAAATGGCAGGAAGTCTCAGGATGAAATATCCGGAAGGCGTTAAACTCATCCAGGTACCATGCTCGAGCAGGGTTGACCCTGCTTTTGTTATCAAGGCAATAGTTGAAGGGGCCGATGGTGTCTTTGTTGCAGGATGCCATCCTGGTGATTGCCATTTCATCAAAGGTAATTACTATACACGTAGAAAGATAGCTGCGTTGAAAGAGATGTTCAATATCTTCTCCATGAAAGAGAAGCTCCGTCTCTTCTGGGTAAGCGCTGCAGAGGCGCGGCGTTTCGTGGAAAAAGTAACTGATATGTATAATGATATAAAGGAAAAGAAAAATGAAGGGTAAAAAGATTAGAAATGGCGATATCGAAAATGCTCTCAACAAATTTCTGAAGGATGAACATCATCTTGTTCTCGGATTCAAGAAAGGAACAGACGGTATTCACCACCAAGTTTTCAAGGGAGGTGTTGACAATTATTCTCTTATCAATCATGTGTTCGGAACAAATGGAGCCCTTTATCTACGTCGCATATTCTCTAAGGGAATAGAGGTCCTCCTTATGATGAGGCCATGTGAGATAAGAGCATATGTAGAGTTACACAAACTGACCCAGATTGAAAGAGAGGATATCATTGCTATCTCTATAGATTGTCCCGGTACGGTTTCCTCAAAAGAATCGAAGAATAATATGCCAGCAGAGATAGACCAGTTGAAAGGTTATTTCAGCAGTAATAATTCCATGCGATGGGCATGCAGTGTGTGCAGAGAAAAAAGAGGGGTTGTTGGAGATGGAGGAATAAGGTTTGATAAAACGGGCAATCTCTGGATAATACCTTACACGGAAAAGGGCGAGAGGATTATCTCTATCATTGAAGGAGAACTGGAAGAGATACCTCATGAGATGCTTATTGACAGGAGCAAGGAAACGGAAAAATTTCAGGTGGATATGGAGACGTTCAATAAAGACTTTGAAAAGTGCATCATGTGCATGAACTGCAGGGATATGTGTCCTGTCTGTTACTGCCTTGACTGTGTCTTTAACGGGGACGAGTATCTTCCCAAGGGCGATGCCCTTCTCAATAAGGTCTTCAGAACCGGTTCGACAACAATGCCGCGGGGGAAGGATCTTTTTCACCTCATAAGAATGTACCATGTGTCTCAAACATGTGTGGGATGTGGTGCATGCGAGGAGGCCTGCCCTCAGGGTATCCCACTTACAAAGTATTTTAAAGGAGTGTCAGAGAGGCTCCAGGGTCTATTCTCTTATATGTCGGGCAGAAGTTTTGATGAGCCTATTCCCTATATCACTTTTCTTGAAGATGAGCTTAAAGAGGCAGAGGACTGAAATATAATAAAGGAACAAAAACCACAGAGCAGGCGTGTGATAAATGATAAATAAAGGAAATCACGAAACAGTCTTTCGATATACTGGTTATCGGCGGGAGGATTTTTCAGTCTGTCTGGGGTGTAAAATTTGTGCATCTGTCTGTACCGCCAATGATCTCGAGCTAAATGTCAATCCACAGGAGCTTCTTCTGAAGCTTTTTATCGGAGAAAAGATTGAGGAAGACCATCCCCTTGTGCGTTATTGTACGAGCTGTTATCGCTGCACCTC
>DHGO01000103.1:0-5542 GCA_002402795.1 Deltaproteobacteria bacterium UBA4796 | reverse complement strand
GAATCCCGCTTTGAAAAGGCATTCAAGAAGTCCATTGGCATCTGGGGCAGGGTATATGAGCCCTTCGTGGTAGCCATGACCGCGCTCGACCTCCTGAAGGGCGGTTACATAAAATATATGCCGAAATGGATGGGGTATGCGGGTTTTCACTTCCCCCATAAGGTGAAAAGATTAAATCCTTCGAGTACTTCAAAGGGCTTTAACCCTTCAGAAGAAGGCAGGTCATAATGGAATACGGATACTATCCAGGGTGTTCTCTCACAGGCTCAGCGAAAAGACTTGATCAGGGTGTCAGAAAGCTTTGTAAAAAACTTGGCCATAGCCTTACAGAGATACCTGACTGGAACTGCTGTGGTGCCTTAGAGTACGGAGACAGAAACGAGCTGCTTAGCATTTCCGGGGAGAACCTGAAAAAGGCACAGGGAATGTGCAAAGAAATCATTGTCCCATGCCCAGCCTGTTATAAGAACCTGAAAGATGCAGATACTGATAGGTCCTTCAATATCTTAAGCCCCCTGGAACTCTTAAGCCCTGAAAACCTGTCGCAAATAGAACAAAAAAGAGACCTGAAAGGGCAGATCTTTTTCCCCTATTATGGCTGTCTGCTCATGAGGCCTGAAGGGAGTTCCATCAAGAACAGGAATATCATGGAAGATGCCATAAGCGCCTTCGGAGGTGATATTGACGGCGAAAACATGAAAGACCGGTGTTGTGGAGGAAATCAGCTTTTCCTTAACAAATGGGCCACAGAGAAGCTTTCAACCCTGATCCTCGGCAAAACAAAAGGGACTGTCGTTGTCTTCTGCCCCTTCTGCCACATGGCGATGAAAACCTTTGCTGTGGGAAGGAAGGTTATTTATCTTACTGATCTTCTACTTTATATCATGGGAGAGAACAATTCTTTATGAATATACTGATAATAGGCGGTGGTATAAGCGGTATATCTGCTGCAAAGGTTGCCCTCGGAGAAAAACACGATGTGACTATCCTTGAATCAACCCCTGAGCCGGGTGGACTTATGGCACGTATCGCCAATTGCAGGGTCGGATTCAAGACCTTTTTCGACGAGATAAGGGATAACGAGCGCCTGACTGTGATTGGTGACGCAAAGATAGTTAGGGTGAGCAAAAAGGATAAAACGTTTGCGGTGACGCTCAATGACGGACGAACATTGATAGCCGACAGGGTGATAATTGCTACCGGCCTTACTCCTTACGATCCTGTTGAATACAAGGGAAAGAGGGTACTTACAAGCCTTGAGTATGATGCCGTTATCGACCAGCGTCAAGGCGAGCTTCCTCAGGATTTCGAAAGGATTGCCTTTTTTCTTTGTGTCGGTTCCCGTTCAAAGGATTACCCTCTCTGCTCATCGGTCTGCTGTTCATATACCATTCGCGAGGTAAAATGGACGCTCCAGAGGGCAAAGCCGGAAATTACCGTCTTTTACAACGACCTCAGGCTTTTTGGCCAGGAATTTTATATGGAGAAAGCCTTCAGGGATGCAGGCGTGCGATTTGTAAGGGCAAACTCCCGGTATTTTGAAGAAGACGATGAAGGAGTCACAGTCCGGTATTATGCAGGAGGACAACTGAGAGAAGAGCGCTTCAATTATGCCGTTCTTGCCATTGGCCTCCGTCCCAATCCGCAGCTTGCGGAGTTGGGCCGCATGTTCGGCTTCTCGTTGAATGCATATGGCTTCGTGAACGAAAAGGCGCCTCTTCAGACAGATGCAGAGGGCGTCTATGTCTCAGGCGGTGCCCTTGAACCAATGAACATAAAGGATTCAATCCTTACAGGATTCGGTGCTGGTTTCATTGCCACAAGGGAAAAGGAAATAAGCTGGAATGTTATTGAAAATGATGCCCGGCTATATATGGAAGATGAGCCTCCATTTACCTTCACCGATGATAGCTCAAGCTCTTACCTATTCTATCTTGGTAGTGAAAATCCAGGCCATGGCATACTATATGAGTTTTTTTCCATGAAGTTCATTGAGGTAGCAAAAGAGCTGAAAAAGGCTGGAAAGATGGTATATGTAGTAACAAGAAATATGGTCACACCGTCATATGGGGAACTGACCTATGAAGATGCAAGGAAGGATGGCATTATCTTCATTCATCTCGAGGAAGATGAAAAGATTGCCTGCAATGATAAAGAGGTTAGAATTACACGTAAGGACAGGGAACTCCTATTGAATCCTGATAGAATAATTCGCTTTGACGATTATGCAGTACAATGCAGGGATAGAGAATTTCTTTCTCTCTATAGGTCTGAACCTCAGCTAAGGTGGTCACCTACAAAATGGGGGAGAAAGAAATACCATACAGGCTTTATCAGACATCCAAGGGAAAAAAGATGGGAGGGAAGAGAACTCCTCGGAGCCTCAGGGGAGATGATTCTTGACCGAGAGGAAGAAAGGCTATTGCCGAACATAAATGAAGAACGTTGCAGCGGATGTGGTTCATGCAAAAACTCATGTCCTGCAAGTGCTATTGAGATTGAAATCAGAGAGAAACGCGTTGCCATTTTTGGTCCGGTTACATCCACGGGTATTCCTGTTGCCCGTATAAAAGAAGACACCTGTCTTGGATGTGGTCTCTGTGTATCCACCTGTCCTTCTGATTCCATTCAATTTTTAGAACAGGATAGTAAGTAAAAGAAAGCTCTCTTTATCTGCCTGTTACAATTTCTATACTCTCATACGTTACATTGATAAGCTCTTTCAGTGTGGTTTCTTCGATGGCAAGGGGTGGCATAAGAACAATGACATCTCCAAGAGGTCTTATGATTACACCTCTTTTGCATGCCTCTAATATTACCCTATGGCCTATCTTTTCCTCTGGAGGATATATGCTTTTTGTTCTTCTATTCTTTACGAGTTCGATCCCCACCACGAAGCCTTCCTGCCTTACTTCACCTACATGGGGCAGGTCATAGAATCTCTGCAATTCTTTATGCAATAAGGAGATTTTTTTCTTCAACCTTTTAATCGTATCCTCTTTCCTGAATAGTTCGATATTTTCTATTGCAACAGCACATGCAAGCGGATTTCCTGTGTATGTATGGCCGTGAAAGAAGGTCTTGAATTCATCGAATCTACCCAGAAAACCATTGAATACTTCATCTGTTGTAAGTGTTGCTGCAAGGGGCAGGTAACCTCCTGTAATACCCTTTGCAATACACATAAAGTCTGGCTGTACATGCTCTTTCTCACAGGCAAACATAGAGCCTGTCCTTCCAAACCCTGTTGCCACTTCATCGACTATTAAGAGAATGCCATGCTTTTTTGTGCTCTTCCATATGGAAGAAAGATAGCCTTCAGGTTGAGTTATCATGCCACCTGCTCCCTGAACAAGAGGCTCGATAACTACAGCACATACTTCATCCTTATGTTTTTCGACAATTCTTTCAAACTCCCCAACACATGCCATATGGCACGTCTCTTTTTTCAATTTCAGCGGGCACCTGTAACAGTATGGTGAGGGAGCCTTATAAGATTTGAAAAGTAGAGGTCTATATACCTTATGGAAGAGGTCAATTCCTCCAACACTTACCGAACCGATTGTATCTCCATGATACCCATTCGTAAAAGAAATGAATCTTTTCCTCTTTTTCTCGCCTTTATGCTGCCAGTACTGGTATGCCATCTTTAAAGCAATCTCCACAGATGTAGAACCATTATCAGAATAGAATACCTTTACTAAACCTTTCGGGCTTATTTCTATAAGCTTTTTTGCAAGGACAATGGATGGAGCATTAGCAATACCAAGGAGCGTGGAATGGCAAAGTCTCTTTGATTGCCTGATTAGTGCTTCGATGAGTTCTTTCTTTTTGTGACCATGGACGAGAACCCAGAGGGACGAGACACCATCAATATATCTTTTGCCTTCTGTATCAATGAGATAGCACCCATCCCCCCGTTCAATCACAAGGGGCTCCATTTTCATGTAATCCTTCATTTGTGTAAAGGGATGCCAGATGTATCGCCTGTCCCACTCTTTCAAAGTTTTCGAATCGAACATTACTCCTCCAAATGATAATTTATATCAGTCTCATTTTTCTCCCAGCATCTATTATCGCTTCTATTGCATGTTCCATATCAGCCTTTGTAAAGCCTCTCACAACAGTCAATCGCAGCCGGGAAGTATCTTCCTGTACTGTAGGGGGTCGTATCGCCTGAAGAAAAAGCCCCTTTTTCATAAGAAGTTTTTGCATCATAACTGCCTTTTTATCATTGCCAACAACTATGGGTATTATAGGACCCATGCTCTCCTTCAAATCAAAACCTGCTTCTTCCAGATGTATCCTCATATAATCTATGTTTTTCCACAGTGTTTGCTTCAGCGAACTGTCCTTCTTGATTATCCTCAAGGCAGCAAGGGAGGCAGCAAGAGATGAAGCAGGGAGCGCCGTTGTATACATGAATGTCCGTGCCCTGTTGATAAGAAAGTTTATAATGACATTATCTGCCAGCACAAAGGCACCGTATGAACCGAGAGCCTTACCAAACGTCCCCATGTGTACATCCATCTTACCTGAGAGGTTGAATACCTCTTCCATGCCTTTACCTTGCCTTCCAAAAACACCTGTCCCGTGGGCATCATCGAGTATGATGTGGATTCCATACCTCTTTTTCAGATTGAATAAATCATTGAGTGGAGCATAATCGCCATCCATGCTGAAGATTGATTCGGTTACAATAAACCGTTTACCTCCTGTCTTTGTATTCTTAATCTTCCTTTCAAGATCCTTTATATTTCTATGTTTATAAATGACCCGTTTTGCCCTTGAAAGTCTTATGCTATCGATAAGACTTGAATGGTTGAGTTCATCGCTGAATATTAAGTCATCATCACCTGTCAGAGTAGAGATAATGCCGATATTCGCCATATAGCCATTGGAAAAAATGAGTCCCCTTTTATAGTTTTTGAATTTAGCAATCTCCTGCTCGAGTGTTTCGTAGAGTGCTATGCTACCAGAGACACTCCTTGACGAACATGGGTCTGAACCGTATTCATCCAGAGCATCTTTTGCTGCTTTCAAAAGCAGGGGATGTGTATGGAGCGAAAGGTAGCTGTTTGAGCAGAGATTTAGATATTCCCTTGAACGATATAATACCTTCGTATCCGATAGAGGCTTCAAATATTTTATAGTTCTATAGTTGCCCTTATCCTTAAATTCCTGTAATGACCTTTTTAGCCTATCTATCATAAAAGGAATTGATAATCTAATTAGTCAACGCTTTATAAAATAATGGTTAACCATAATTGTAAAAAAACAGGGTGGAATTTCCACCCTGAAGTTTGGTTTTCTCTGTTTAGCCTTTTATAACCCTTGGCAGAATCATCTGATGATGAGGGCACATGGATTTTGGATTCTGGTAACACAGATTTGCAAAGGCAACAAAGTATTTTCTGAGATCATTCATCTTCACAATTTCGTCTACAAGACCCATCTTGGCACAATATGATGGCCTTGATTTTTCATAATATTCCTGAACAGTCTTATTCATAGCTTTTATAACAGGTTCAAGAGATTTCCC
>DHGO01000004.1 GCA_002402795.1 Deltaproteobacteria bacterium UBA4796 | reverse complement strand
CTCACGAGGGATGGTTATTTCTGGAAAGGAGACAAGGGAATCCCGTGTTCTATAAAAAAGGATATTACCCTGCAGGAAGAACAGAATCTTCTCATGGTAGACTATCTCATCAACGGTTCAATTAGCGAACCCTGTTTCATAGGAATAGAGTTTAACTTTTCATTACTCGGAAGTGGTGGAGAAAGATACCTTGAGATAGAAGATAAAAGATATCCGCTCACTATAAAGGAAATTTTGAAGCCCTCCCAAACNNTTGATTATTTTTGATCCCTATCAACATGTAAAGATTCTGCTCAGCTGGGATCAACCGCATGAGATATGGACATTTCCTGTTGAAGTTGTGTCATTATCAGAGAATGGTTTTGAAAGAAATTATCAGAATACCATGGTCATGCCGCTCTGGCTTGTAGATCTGACGCAGGGATCAACGCATATCAAAATAAAACTACAGCTTGAAAAGATATAAGCATCAGACTACCTCTGTGCCTGTATACCATTATTCTTTATTCATAAGGTCAACATTGATCCAATGGTTTCAGTTATAATTACTACCTTTAACAGAAAGAAGTTTTTAAGAGATGCAGTAATGTCTGTACTCAATCAGGAGTATAATGATAAAGAGGTTGTGATTGTTGATGATGGTTCAACCGATGACTCCTGTAAGGAGATAGAGGGATTACCTGTTCAATATATCTGGAAGGCAAATGAAGGCATAAGCAGTGCACGTAATTTTGGGATAAGAGTCACCGAAGGGGAATACATTGCATTCCTTGATGTGGATGATATCTGGCACAAGAAAAAGCTTTCATTACAGATGGAACTCATGGAGGCTGAAGGTTTTCCAATATCCTATACAAACGAGCTGTGGATTCGGGATGGCAAGAAGCTAAACCAGAGATTGAGACACAAAAAGTATTCAGGGTTTATTTTCGAGCACTGTCTGCCGTTATGTATCATAAGCCCCTCTTCAGCAGTTATAAGGAGGGAAATATTTGACACAGTAGGCTTATTCGATGAGTCGCTGCCTGTGTGTGAGGATTACGATATGTGGCTCAGGATTACTGCACGATACCCGATTCTCTTTGTTGATAAACCTCTCATTATAAAGAGAGGTGGTCATGGAGACCAGCTTTCAAGGAGATATGAAGCCATGGATAAATACAGGATACAGAGCCTTGAGAAACTCCTCCATAACGGGAGCCTTGATAATGAAAAGCGCGAGAAAGTTATTTCAGAACTGGAAAAAAAATGTATGATTTATGCACAGGGGGCTCTAAAAAGAGGAAAGATTGAAGAAGGAGAAGAATATTTATCTATCATGAAAAAATATAGAAGGAATTGAAGGAGAAATTATGCCATACGATGTGTTGAGGATGGAAGATTGGCAGGTTGCTGAACTGGCTGAGGAACGTATGAAACCCCTTTCACAGTTACAGGAGGAGATGGGTCTCGAAAAGGATGATGTTATTCCCTACGGTAGAATAGGAAGGCTCGATTTTGCAAGGGTTTCAAAAAAGCTCAACAATAAACCTGATGGAAAGTATGTTGTTGTTACTGCAATTACTCCTACGCCTTTAGGGGAAGGGAAAACAACAACTACAATTGGTTTGATACAGGGATTAGCTTTGAAAGGCAAAAGAGCAGGTGGCGCCATAAGACAACCTTCGAGTGGACCTACCATGAATATTAAAGGTAGTGCAGGAGGCGGAGGAAATTCTCAGGTTATTCCATTGACAGAGTTCTCATTAGGATTAACAGGTGATATCAACAACATTATGAATGCCCACAATCTTGCAATGGTTGCCTTAACAGCAAGGATGCAACATGAGAAAAATTATTCTGATAGTGAACTGGCTCGGAGGAAGTTGAAGCGCCTTGATATAGATTCGAAGAATGTTCCTATGGGCTGGGTAATGGATTTCTGTGCCCAGGCACTGAGAAATGTGATTATCGGTATTGGCGGCAAGATGGATGGTTATATGATGTCATCACGGTTTGATATTGCAGTGAGTTCAGAGTTGATGGCAATTCTTTCAATTGCTAAAGATCTAAAAGACTTACGTGAAAGGATTGGGAATATCACCGTTGCCTTCAGCAAAAGCGGTACGCCAATCACAGCAGAAGACCTTGAAGTGGCAGGTGCTATGTGCGCCTTTATGAGGGAAAGTATCAACCCCACGATTGTCCAGACCATGGAGGGGCAGCCTGTTTTTGTTCATGCCGGGCCCTTTGCAAATATTGCTATAGGTCAATCATCTATTATAGCAGACAAGGTGGGACTGAAGCTTTTTGATTACCATGTGACAGAGAGTGGTTTTGCTTCCGATATTGGTTTCGAGAAATTCTGGAATGTGAAGTGCAGGTTGAGTGGTCTTACGCCGAATGTTGCTGTTATAATAGTAACTGTGAGGGCCCTAAAGATGCATGGAGGAGGACCGAGGGTAGCATCAGGATTACCCATTCCTTCAGATTACACGACAGAAAATTTTCAATTACTCGAAGAGGGGATTTCAAACCTGATTCACCATATCAGAACAGTGAAGATGTCCGGGATACAGCCTGTTGTCTCTTTGAACCGTTTTATGACAGATACAAAAGAAGAGATTGCCCTTATTCGAAGATATGTGGAGAGAGAAGGGGCTTATTTCGCTGTAGCTGAAAATTGGTTGCGTGGAGGAGAAGGGGCACTTGAACTGGCTGAGGCAGTTATAGATACATCTAATAAAAAAGTAGATTTTCAGTTTCTTTATCCTTCAGATACCTTGTTTACAGAACGGGTGGATATTATTGCCAGAAAAGTATACGGTGCAGACAGGGTTCTATGGATTCCTGATGCTGAGGTGAAGGCAAAAAGACTTGAGGGGGACCTTGAGAAAAGAGATTACTTTACCATGATGGTAAAGACCCATTTAAGCCTTACCCATGATCCTGAATTAAAAGGCGTTCCGAAAGGATGGACATTGCCTGTAAGGGATGTACTTGTATTTACCGGCGCAAAATTCCTCTGTCCTGTTACCGGCGCAATCAACCTCATGCCCGGTACAGGTTCCAATCCTGCATTCAGGCGTATCGATGTGGATGTTATGACCGGGAAAGTGAAGGGGTTATTTTAGGAGGGATAGATGAGAAAAGCAAAAATAGTATGTACGCTGGGACCTGCAACAAGCAGTGAAAAAAGCATAGAAGCACTCATTGCGAATGGCATGGACGTGGCGAGATTGAATTTTTCCCATGGCGACCACAGATTTCATGGCGAACTGATTAAAAGGATCAGAAAGGTATCTACAAGAAAAGGGAGACATGTTGCAATTCTTCAGGACCTTCAGGGAATAAAGATAAGAGTGGGTGAACTTTCAGGCGCAAAGGTAAATCTTATACGGGGCGAAACCATTACCATCCAGAAAGGAGATGGAATAGGCGATGAGAAGAGAATATTCATTTCCTATCCATGGCTCATAGATGATGCAAAAGTTGGTGACACCATACTCCTGGATGATGGCCTCATTCAGCTTGAAATTATTGAAAAACAAAAAGAATCATTGAGGGCAAAGATCATAGAGGGAGGAATCTTAAGAGAAAAGAAAGGCGTCAATCTTCCTCACATGAAAGTGAGCGCACCGTCCTTTACTGAAAAGGACAAAAAGGATTTAGAATTCGGTATAAAGACGGGTGTTGATTATGTTGCCCTCTCTTTTGTAAGAAGCGTAAAGGATGTTCTAACAGTAAAAAGATGGTTGTCCCGTCGGAAGGTAAGCATTCCGCTTATTGCAAAAATCGAAAAGGAAGAAGCAATACACAGTATTGATCATATCCTGAATGAAACAGATGGTATTATGGTTGCAAGGGGAGATCTTGGTGTAGAGATGCCACTGGAAGAAGTGCCCATGTTTCAAAAGATGCTTATTCACAAGGCAAATGAAAAGAGACTAATTGTTATAACAGCTACACAGATGCTTGAATCGATGACACATCACTCAAGGCCTACAAGGGCAGAAACAACAGATGTAGCGAACGCTGTTATTGATGGAACAGATGCATTGATGCTCTCAGCAGAGACATCGACAGGCAGGTATCCTGTTGAATCGTTGAAAGTGATGGATAGAATCGTTACATATACAGAAGAGAGACTCTGGAAGAGTAAAAAAACCCATGAAACTGTTATTGGTGGTAATATGATGTTTGATTTTCCAGAAGCTATTGCCAGATGCGCTTCTGATGCTGCAAATGAGGTCAATGCCCGGTTGATAGTGGTTTTTACAAGGTCAGGCTTTACTGCCCGGCTCATATCGAAATTTAGACCCCATGCACCGATTATTGCTTTCTCTCCGGACGAAATAGTGGTAAGGCAACTTGCTCTTTACTGGGGTGTGAAGCCTCATTTTGTAAAACCGCTTAAAAGCACCGATGAACTTATCAGAGAAGTGGATAGTCTATTGATACAGTTCGGATATGTAAAAAAAAGGGACAGGGTTATTATTGTTGCGAGTCTTCCTCCCTCTACATCGGGCAAAACAAATTTCATGAAAATTCATGTCATAGGAGAGAAATATTTAAAAAAATAGCATTACATTTTCTGCTCAATGGCGTCAATGCCGACCCCTTCAAGGGATGCTATAAAGTTGATGAGAAAATTGATATCTTGTTGATTTTTTATCCCACTCCCGTGCTGAGGGGCTATTATATTAACATCGAGAGGTTTTATAATGTTCATAGCATGTTTGAGTGACCTGGCTGTAGGCATAATTTTTTTATGAAAATCAATGATATCAGGCAAGGGACAGTAATCTTTGCCTTTGATGCAGTGGTTGTAATCGATACAGATTGGACAGGACTCACTGAGTTCAATAAAAAGACCCCATTTTGTTGAAAAACTTCCAAAGAGATCACTGCTGAAAAGCATCTTTGTTTTTGTATCATAGCTTACAAAGCTTCCAGGAGTGTGTGCGTATGGAGTTTTTAGAAAGTACAATTCCCTATAAATCAGGATCATAATGTTGATATATGAGGGCCACAATCTGCCTTGGATGGATGCCTGTCTGGAGTATCTTTGACATTACCACTGCAAAGTCAGGTCTGCTGCCTCCATCAATGAGAACCGCCTGATCTGATTCAATGAGCAAATATGGATTGCAATGAAAGTTTGATATCTCATCATAAAAGCCTACCCAGTAAATTCCTTCTGCTATCTTTATGGGTCTATTATATTCATCGAAATTGTTCATAAGCTCTCCTATATGGATTTGACAACAAAATATGCTTTCATGTCTGCTTTATTTTTGAGTGAGCCCCTTTCAATAAATTCGAAGTAACCTTTAGCAAGACTATAGGTGGTATGAGACACGTTGACTTCTCCAGCCATACCGGATGATTCTAACCTGGAGGCGATATTCACATCGTCACCAAAGACATCAAATTGCATCCGCTCTTTTCCGACAACGCCACCCATTATTTCTCCCGTATGGATTCCCACACGCATCTGAAAACTTTGCTTATTCTCTTTATTGAAACTGGAAAGAAAATTCTGCAGGGCAAGACCTGCCTTTACTGCCATTACCGCATGGTCTTCGTATTGAATTGGTGCACCGAATACTGCCATATATGCATCACCCATGGTTTTTATCTTTGTCCCGCCAAGGTTCGGCACAAGATCATCAAATCCCTTGAAGATAATATCAAGAAGGTCAATCAATACCTCCTTTTGGATTTGTTCAACAAGCTTTGTAAATCTTACAAAATCAGTAAATAGTATGGTGCATCGGTATGGTCGTGGCAAAAATCGTCCTTTATACTTTATCTCTTCAGCAATCGTTTCTGGAAGTGTGTTTTTCAATAGAATATCAACTTTTTTTTCGAGGGTTACATATCTTTCTATCAATTCCCTGAGAAGTTTTTTCTGGAGATTGTCATCCTCGATTTTGGCAAGTGTTTCAAAGTAGATGCTGAGCAGTTCTTTTAATGTAGGTGTACTTCTTTCATTGCTCTTGAGCTGTTCTATAATTAGATTAAATGTATCAGGAAACTTTCTCATTACCGTTAAGCCCTCATCTATAACTTTTTTTCTGCAATCTTTTTAAGAAAATGGTTTCTGTGGGATAATGTCTGAGAAATAGTCTCCTTTATGAGACTGTTATATTCGAAATCGTCTGTTTTTACTACGTCACTATATTTCTGTTCAATTAGAGACTGTTCAATATCACGGGCAATAAAGAATGCTCTGTCCTTTTTTAAGGCACCCTGTCTGACCTTCTGAGTATTATCTTTTATATAATCAATAGTCGTTTTTATGGCGGCAGGATTAAAAAGACGGTTTTTTTCAAAGCGGTCAGGTTTGTTCAAAAGTATCTCTTTCATTCTGGTTATATTTTCAGCATGCTTTTTTTCTTCATCTGCTATTGAAGACCAGAATTCAGCGTCTTCTTTCCATGTATATGCGCAGGTATTATAAAATTCTTCCATAGCAAGCTCTATTTCAACCATCAACTGTAATGCTTTAACAATGCTCTGTAACTCATCCGATGTTTTTATATCCATGCAATCAACCTCCTCAAAATTTTCTTTAAACTGTAAAGTTTTCTCCCAGATATATATCTTTTTCAAAGGATAAGCTTTTTCCCTTTAACTTTTCTTTCAGTTCATCCTTATCAATTGCAAAAAGTGGACTTATTTCAATGTTGATATCTTGTGGAACCATAAAGCCTGCTTCCTGAAGCCATTTCCTATAAAAGTTGTTCATGTCCCTTCTAACTATTTCCTGAGAATTTTCTCCATCTTTATTCTTAATCGGTGAAAATTCTTCTTCTCTAACCGCCTCCATGCAGCATGTTTTGTTTGCTAATGGAATAGCATCGAAGATAAAGGTCTCAAATTTCCATCCGGTTGTAGTAACCGGGTTGCCCCTTTCATCAACGGTCTGGATGTTTTTTATTGCACGGTGGTAGGGAAGGTTTAACCCCTGTGCGTTTAACCATTCTATGAAAGAGATATTGAGCATATGTATGGCAATGTTTCCAGCCCAGTATAATAGATTACCATCCTTATCCAGAACGGACATAATTTTTTTTGCAAAGCTGTCACTATATTCCACAACGGTATCTTTACCATCAAGGGATAAATAAATCCCAACCTTTTCCTCAGCATTCTTACGTCTCACTACTTTCGTCGAAATTTCAGCCTGATACATTTTATGATATCCGATAAAGAGAGGGTCAGCAATTTTGACAAGGGGATTATCAATCTGACAATAGAAAATATCCGAGATACCCTGATCCTGTAAATCTTTTAAAAGGCCTGAGTGAAGAAGTGCCTTAAAAACACCCCCATGCCCATCTGGATTTACAAATAGATGGGTCTTATCTTTTAGAACCAGTTTACCACCAGGTGTTATGCTTGGAAGCATAGACTGTTTAAAAAAATAAATAGACTTCCTATCAAGGCCAAAATAATCATTTATGTTGAAGTATGCTATGGTATCATTATGGTTATCTTCGCTTGTCATAATCAAAAGAGGTATTGTAGTATGATACCATATTGAAAGGGCTCTTATAGTCTCAGAAAAAAGCTGAAACAGGCTTTTCCTTTTTACGGTTGTTACAGGGAAGGTGCCCTTGGGTCCATCAAATCTGAGCCTTGATCCCTGACCACCTGCGGCAATCAGCACTGCAATTTTATTGTTTCTCATCATTGACTTCCCTAATGCTAATGCTTTATTTCTGAGATATATTTCTTCAGGAGAAGATGGTAATGTAATAATGCGAGCAGGTTCAATCTTCTCAAGTAAACGAGCACTTTCAGATTGGCAAAAGAGGCTATATAGTTTAAACACAAGGTCAAAATCCAGCCCCTCCATACTTCCAAGGAAGATATTTTTATCAGCCTTTGATAGTTTTTTGTAATGGGCTATAAGGTGTTCCTGACCATATTTGTTCCATAGTGTTAAAAACTTTTTTTCATTCATCAGATAAATAATATAAGATGGAGAAAAAATAATAAAGCATTTTTTCCTGTTTGAGTGGAGTAGTTAGGGAATGCATCCTGAATTTTTTGTTTGTAAATTCATAGCAGGTGACATACAATTAAAAATAACTTGTTAAGACAGGAGGGATATAATGCCTGAGATACGTTTAAATCCTATCACCGGTGATTGGGTCATAATTGCCACAGAGCGTGCAAAAAGACCTGAAGATTTCGTTCATAAGAAGGAAAGAAAAGAAATGCCTTCTTTCGTTGCCACATGCCCTTTCTGTCCTGGTAATGAAGATAAAACCCCTTCAGAAACCCATAGTATCGGAGGAGAGAATGGAAAGTGGCTGGTAAGGAGTGTACCCAATAAATTTTCCGCTCTATCTCCTGTAGGAGAAATATTGAAAAATAAGACAAAGTTTAAACAAAATATCTCAGGGGTAGGACTCCATGAAGTCATAATAGAAACACCTCTGCACAACATGACAACCGCATTGCTATCCCTCGACCATATTGAAAAAATTCTCTACATGTACAGGCATCGTCTTATTGCCTTCTATGAGGATGAGCGAATCGAACACGTTATTATTTTTAAAAATCATGGCGCAAGTGCAGGAACCTCTCTCGAACATCCGCACTCTCAAATTGTAGGAACACCTGTATTTCCAGGACAGGTGATGAACAGGCTTGGAGAGGCAATAAGGAATTACTATTACGTTGATTTTGGTGAATGCCTCTACTGTTCATGCCTAAAGACTGAACTTGAAGACAAAGAGAGGATTATCGAAGAAAACGATGCCTTCGTAGCCTTTATACCCTATGCAGCACTTTCTCCTTTTCATATATGGATTTTTCCAAAAACCCACTCTGCCAGTTATGGACTTATTACAGACAGGGAAATAACCCTTCTCGCCACCATACTGAAAAACATACTTTTGCGATTGTATACAGGTCTTGATAATCCCGATTTCAACTATGTTGTGAGAACTCTATCGCCCCGTGGTGCAGATGCTAAATATTTTCACTGGTATATTGCGATTGTTCCTCGTGTATCCCAGGTAGCTGGTTTTGAAATGGGAACAGGTATGTTTATTAATACGGCACTCCCTGAAGCAAGTGCAAAATTTTTACAAGAAATAAAACTTCCTGTTTAAATTACTTTAGTGTTGTATTTCCCATCATTTTAAGCGTGCTATTTTATTAAAACCATTGCACTTTTAGAGATTAAAAAAATTTAACTTTATCACTTGACAAATTTTTTTTAGTGAGTATAATTATACTGCTTCTCGAAAGTTAAAATGCTCTTTGAAAACTAAAAAATAGTAGGTCCTCGTTCAATTAAAGTTACAGGTGTTTTTTGAGAGTTTGATCCTGGCTCAGAACGAACACTGGCGGCGCGCCTAACACATGCAAGTCGAGCGAGAAAGTCCCTTCGGGGGTGAGTAGAGCGGCGGACGGGTGAGTAATACGTGGGTAATCTGCCTTCGAGTTCGGGATAACCTTGCGAAAGCGGGGCTAATACCGGATAAGACCACATAACATTAAGTTACGGGGTAAAAGGTAGCATGTATTCGTATGTGCTATCACTTGAAGATGAGCCCGCGTCCTATCAGCTTGTTGGTAAGGTAATAGCTTACCAAGGCTATGACGGGTAGCTGGTCTGAGAGGACGGCCAGCCACACTGGGACTGAGACACGGCCCAGACTCCTACGGGAGGCAGCAGTGGGGAATTTGGGACAATGGGGGCAACCCTGATCCAGCCATTCCGCGTGAGTGAAGAAGGCCTTCGGGTTGTAAAGCTCTTTCAGCTGGAACGAAACGGTGCGCTCTAACATAGCGTGCTA